>PLNK01000150.1:0-3519 GCA_003142755.1 Chloroflexota bacterium
TGACCGCGGCCGCACGCGTCAAGCCCGTTGCCTCCAGGGCGGCCACCGAGTCGGCCAGATGGTCAGTCAGCTCGGAGCGGATTTCGGCGCGGACCTCGGCAGGCAGGCCAAGGGCAGCATCGACTGCATCGAGAAAGGCCAACGTCTGTGGCGCGAGCGTATCGGAGCGCCCGGCCAAGATCGCCGAACGGTGTCTATTGAGGCCGCTCTGCGGTAGCGAGATCCAAATCTGGATCTCGGCCGCCCAGAACATGGCGACGGCAGGGAAAGTCACCGCTGTGAGAACAGGTGCCACTGGAAGAGGAGCCGCAGCAAGGACACCAGCCACCACCGCGGCTGTCGCCAGTAGAATCCTCGTCCTATTCATGGATCGGACTCATCGCCCGCAAGACGCCGGTCGAGAAAGAGGCCCACTCGGCTTCGTGCGCCGCCAACAGACCCCTCCCTGTTGGCGTTATTGCGTAGTAACGCCGCCTTGGACCCTTGTCACCGTCTCGCCACGACGCCTTAAGTGCGCCTTGGGCTTCGAGGCTATGCAAGGCTGGGTATAGCGCACCCTCGCTCGGGCCAAACGCTCCGCCGCTTCGGTCGCGGATCAACTGCGCAATCTCATAACCGTAGAGTTCTTCATCTCGAAGCACGCTCAGGATCAGCATGGGAGTCGTGCCCTTCATCAGCTGACCTCTGACCCCGCCGATCTTCACGGCTCCGTCCTCCCTCGCCCAAACGAGTGTGTGTATTGGTTTGCGAGGTAGATCGTATCGAGGTCAAGCAGATGCGTCAAACCGACCCCGGCCGCCCGCGGAGCATCGGAATAGCTCGGCCTGGGCGAGACAGCCCGAAGCCAGATCGGCTTGCCAACGATCTTCTTGATCTCGTAGAGAAAGTTGTAACAAGCCCCGCCCCTCCTGGTGTAGTTCGACGAGCGGATCGCGGCGATAAGAGGCGACCACGCCCGATGTCCCCGCGCATCGGGCCATACTCGCCGCTCGCAGCGATCTTAGCGAAGGCCGGTCGTGGATACCTCCGCTCTCAGGCTGCTTGCCGCGATTCCGTCCGACTCTCTTGGAGTGTGGTTTCCCCACCTCATGTCGGCGTCTCCACCAGATTCCGTCGCCGATGGTACGCCGAACGGTACGCAGAAAGCCTTGACCCTCCCGGTTGGTCGGCCTAGCGTCTTCAGTGGCGATTGGCCCAGGTCCAGGTTAGGCAGTGGCCCGCCCGGACTGCCGGTCCCACATAGGCTGGCGGTCGCTTCACCGGTCGCCGAGGCGAATTTCGTACGCAATATCGTACTTAAACACTCTTGATTACCGAGATCGGCCGGCCTAGCGTTTTCGGTGGCGATTGGCGCAGGTCCTGGTATTGCACACCGGACCAAGAGAGAGCGCTCGCCCCACTTTTCGGAGCCCCTACGAGCTCTTCACGGCGATAGCTGTGAGCAAAGCGTCGGCTTGTTTCTGGCTGTTCGAAATCTAGATAGGAGGCCATGACATGGCACTTAGCAGACATATTCCAATCAGCAACGACCTCGTGTTCCCGGGAGGGGCATACGCGGTTGGTCCCGTCGAGCCGGTAGTGGACTTCGAGGCCTCGACTCGCGAGCAGAAGGTCCAGGCGCACGATCGCGACTCCGGTCTGCCTCTGTGGGCGGTCTCGGTGTTCGACGCCGATCCCGAGGCGCGGGCGAAGGTCGTCCGGGTCAAGATCGCGTCACGTACCCCGCCCGTACTTCCGCAGGCGCCTGCGGGTGCGCCGTTTCCGGCTGTGTCGTTCGAGGGTTTGACGGCGACTGGCTACGTGGACTCCTCAGGCTCCCGGCCGCGCCAGGCCTGGTCGTTCCGGGCGACTGCGGTTCGAGGCGCGACTCCGAAGACGACGCCGGTCCCCCAGCCTCTGCGTCGTCCCGAGTCGGGCGGGTAGGAGCGGGTCCGATGGTCCCTCCTGCGTCCCCAGGACTCGTTGTGCCGGCGTCGCTGGCGGTGCTCGCTCACCGCTATGGCGCCGGCGCACCGGCCGTCGTCGAGTTGATCCGGCGGACCGGCGGCTGCACCTCGCCGATCCGCCTGGAAGGCGAGTCGGTGGCGCTTTCGGCGTCGACGAGGCAAGTTGTCGCCCGCCGGTCCACGCGCTCGCAACCTCCGGGCTTCGTCCTCGTGCCCTGTGGCAACCGACGGGAGTCGCGCTGTCCTCCCTGCTCGGAACGCTACCGCCGTGACGCCTACTTCCTCGTCGCCGCCGGGCTGTCCGGTAGCGAAGAGAAGGGCGTCTCGACTGACGTTGCTTCGCACCCGCTCGTGTTCGCGACGTTCACCGCACCCTCGTTCGGAGCAGTCCATCGCCGTGTGGTCAATGCAGGTGGCGCTCGCCGGTGCCGACCAGGCGGTGGCCAAGCCGAGGTATGCGAGCACGGCATCCCAATGTGCTGCCCCGAGCGTCACGCCGAGGACGATGCCCGCATTGGCCAGGCGCTCTGCCCGGATTGCTACGACTACGAGGCCGCGGCTCTGTGGAACGCGAACCTCGGAGCCCTGTGGCGACGAACTATCACGTACCTGCCCCGCGAACTGGCGGCCCTGAGCGGACTCAGCGTTGCGGCGCTCCGAAGCCAGGTCCGCGTCGCCTATGCGAAGGTCGCGGAATTCCAGGCCCGCGGTGCCGTGCACGTCCATGCGGTCATCCGGCTCGACGGACCAGACGGTCCCGACACCGCGCCGGCGGGCGGAGTGACGGCGCAGCGTCTAGCGGAGGCCGTCGCCCGCACGGCGGCGCGAGTAGCGGTCACGGTGGCAGGACCCGACGGTCGCGAGCTGATCATCCGCTGGGGAGCACAGGTCGACACGAGACCGATCAGCGCCGACCGGGACGCCGGCGACCGGCACGGAGCCGGAGTCGCGGGCTACCTCGCCAAGTACGCCACCAAAGACGCGCAGAAGGGTGGTGGTCTGGATCGGCGGATCCGCGTCAAGGGAGTGATCGAGCGGGCCGAGCTCTCCGATCATGCCCGCGCCTTGATGCGATCGGCCTGGACCCTGAGCCCACGCTGGGCCCACAACCTGGGATTCCGTGGGCACTTCCTGACCAAGGCCCGCCGCTACTCGGTTACCTTCGCCGCGTTGCGAGGCGTTCGTGCCGAATATCGAGCCCAGGCGGACCCGTGGCTCACTCAGATCCGCGCCAAGGCGATAGGCGACCAGGTCGTCATCCGACGGAGCTTCAACTACGTCGGATCGGGCCTGAGTCCGGCTGAGCGGGCTGTGGCCGCGAGCTTCCGAGCGAGCCCGACATGGGGAGTCAGTGCCAGGTCCAGTACGGCCATCAAGTCGGCGGAACCTCGGCGGCATCTGCTGGTTCAGGCGACACTCGGTCCAAGGTCAGGGCCGCCGGGTTGGTCCACGAGTCCCGTCCGGCCGGCATGACCGAGCAACCGTTGCTCTCGGTCGCCCAGGTCGCAGGTGAGCTTGGCATCCCGCCCGCCCACGTCCGCGTCCTGATGCGTCGCCACCCCGAAGCCTGCAC
>PLNK01000150.1:3624-12603 GCA_003142755.1 Chloroflexota bacterium
AAGAGAGAGGCGGAAAGGGCCGGGACGAAGCTGCTTCGGGACCTCGTCGAGCTGCAGGAGTCGGGCGTCTCGTTGCGCGCGATCGATACGACCGTGACTGACGTTGTCGACTCCTGGCTCGAGGGTTGCAAGGACCGCGTCCGGCCGCTGTCGCTTGAGGCGTACGAACTGGACGCGAAGCTCCGAATCCGCCCAACCCTCGGCGCTATCCGGCTGCACGAACTAACGGTTGAGGACGTCCGTGCCGCCGTCCGATCCTGGGGTGGGCCGGGCGCTCATACGCTGGTTCGGTTGTCGTCCGCCCTGCGCTACGCCCAAGCCCAGGGCCTGGTGGCGCGCAACGTCGCCGCCCTCGTTGACGCCCCTGCCGCAGCCGACAAGCGCGAGGTCCCGACGATCGGCCCCGACGAGCTCCGCGCTATCTTCGACGCGGCCGCAGGGACGAGGCTCTACCCGATCGTCGTTCTGGCCGGCGCCTGCGGCCTCCGCCGCGGGGAGATCCTCGGCCTTCGGGCCGGCGACGTCGATCTCGACGAAGCAGTCCTAACGGTCCGCGGCCAGTACGGCCGTGTGCCAGGCCAGGGTGCGCGGATACGGGAGACGAAGACGGCGAGCAGCGTCCGGGCCGTTGCCATGCCGGCCCTCGCCGTAGAGGCCGTCCGCGAGTACCTCGCGTGGCGCGAGACGCAGCCCGCGCCGATCGACGGCCGAATCTTCGCCTGGCACCCAAACACGCTCGATCGCCACTTCCGCGACGCGATGCTGGCAGCGGGTCTCGGCGACATCCGGTTGCACGATCTCCGGCACGGGTTCGCGACCGTCCTGGCGGCGCAGGGGGTTCATCAGCGGGTCGCCATGGCGGCCATGGGCCATGCCGCCGAGGCGATGACACATCACTACACCGGCGTCCTGGACGCGAGTCTGCGCGATGCCGCGGACCGCGTCGAACTTGCGTTGAGGCGGACGTCTTAGGGGGCTAAGCGCGCATATCCGGACGCGATGGGAACACCCATGGGAACACACCGGCCATTCTTAGGGTGCTTCTGAGCACGATCGGGCCCTCTTGGTGCCGACTCCCGCCGTCGGCACCACTCCTCCCGGTTGAGGCGCCGCCCACACGGCCCTGCGAAACCGCCGGGACCTAGCAGCCGAAGCCGCCCCCGCCTCCGCCGCCAGCTGCGCTGCTGCTGCCGGCGCTCGGGCTGGCAACCGGCACAGTATCGAGCGAGTGCGCGGCGATGTCCTTGGCCTTGGCCCACGACGTCTGGCTGATGTACGTGACGCCGGGGTTGCCGAGGGTCGTGGGGTCGAGGTTGATGCTCTTGACGTTCCCGCCCACGATGCGCTGGGCCATGCCCGCCCACTTCGAGATGTCAGTAAGGGGCAAATCGGTCTTGAACATCTCCATGTCATGGATCAGCGACGTGACGCGCGGCAGCAGCGAGCACGGCTGGAGCGAGCTCCGGAGCGACTTGAGGACCAGCTGCTGGCGCAGGCTGCGGTCGTAGTCGGTCGTGTAGATGCGAGTCCGGGCGTATGCCAGCGCCCACTCCCCGTCCATGTGCTGCACGCCGGGCTGGATGACGAAAGCGATGTCCGTGCCCGAGGCTGTCGTGCCACCGCTCCAGGTGATGGACTGCTTGCCTCCTGACTGGGCGGCGTCGGCCTTCATTCGATCGATCACATCGGCGGTGTCCGGCGGAACGATGTAGCCGTCGTGGGGCGGGCTGACCGAGCAGACGCGGAACTTGGACTCCCACGTCCCGGCCGGCCCGCAAGGGTTGTCGTAAACCTTGGTCGGTACGTTGATCGTGATCCCGCCCAGGTCGTTGATGAGCGTCACCAGGCCCGAGATGTTGATCAGGACATAGCCATCGATCGTGAGGCCGGTCAGCGCCGAGACCGCCTGCTTTGTGGCCTCCGCCGCTCGGGGGATGGCCAGCGGATCGTTGGCCTGGCCGGCCGTCGAATCCTGGTAGAAGGGGAAGTTGTTGACGGCCGATACGCCCGTAACGACGCCCCAGCCCGCCTCACCCGCAAGCCAGTTGAGCATGTACGGCCAGGTGTTGGGCGGGCAGCCGTTGACGCTCTTGGGGTAGTGCTGCCCGATCGATTGCGGCAGCGGCACGCACATCGTGTTTCTCGGGATGCTGATCATGGCCGCCCGCCCCGAGGCCATGTCCACGTGGAGCACGATCATCGTGTCCGGCCGGAGGCCCTGTGAGCGACTACCGGGCTCGTAGTCGACGCCCAGGAGCAGCACGTTGAACTGGCCGTCGGCGGCCCAGTTCTGCGCCGAATCGGTGGTCGGGAAGGTGGGCAGCTCCGACAGATTGAGCGTCCCGAGAGGCCCGATAGTGGGCGTGGCGGAAGGGCTGCCGACGGCAATCTCGCCGGAACCGCTCGGATCTACGACTACGTTGCCGGGGTCGCTGGTGTCGAGTGTGACCGTCTGACCGGGCGCGAACGTGGGGCCGCACTGGCTCTCGGGCAGCAGACAGTTGACGCCGCTCTGCCAGGTCAGGTCCAGGTTGGCGACTCCCGCGTGGACCAGGACCGTGCCGAAGATGATGACCGTGACGCCGAGCGTGGCCGCCCATTTCGGCGTCGTGGACGTCGTCGGGATCCTGCGGCGCCTCCCCGGCTCGAAAGGTTGCCTCCGGGCGAGCAGGTATGAGTCCACGACCGCCCAGAGGTGGTAGACGAGGGCGACGATGTCGAGGAGGAGCAGGCTCGTCAGCCACTGCTGGTTGAAGGCCGAATCGAGGACGCTGCCCCGGGCGAAGAGCAGGATCAGGATGAAGGCGCCAATGACCGCCAGCGCCGGGATGGCGACGATCGCTCCGCGGCTGGGCTTGCCCGCGGCGGCCTGACCCAGCCCCGGGAATAAGGCCGAGAGCAGGGCCGCGCCCACTGGCGTTTTGAATGGCGACGGGAACTTCATTCTCTTGTCATCTCCAGTGCCGGGCTGATCCCGGGGTTAGCAGCTGAATCCTCCGCTGCCGGCGCCTCCGCCGCCCCCGCCGCTCGCGGCGGGCACGCCGTCGAGACCGTGGGCCACGATGTTGCGCACTACCGCAAGTCGCGGAACGGTCAGGAAGCCGACCGGATTGTTCGTGACCGAAGGTACGAGTTCGATGCTCTTCACGTTGCCGGCGCCGATGTGTTCGGCCATTGCTACCAGCGTTGGGGCGTCCTCGATCGGCATGTCTGTCCAGAAGGCGCTGCCGAGGGCGCTGATGAGTGACGGCACCTTTGGCAGTAACGAGCACGGCTGAAGCTGAGAGCGGAGCGCGATGAGCACTGCCTGCTGGCGCGACATTCGACCGTAGTCCGAGTCCTGATGCCGGCTGCGAGCGTAGGCAAGAGCGGTGAGCCCGTCCATGTGCTGCTGGCCGGCCTTGATGTCGATGGTGATGTCTCTGCCGTCCTGAGGTCGCGAGTATTGAGTGTCCTTGATCTCGGCCGGGACGTTGATATCGAGGCCGCCCAGGGCGTCGATGAGATGCACGAAGCCCATCAGGTTGACCACGACAGCGCCGTCGACGTGAAGTCCGAGATACTGTCCGACGGCTCCCTCGAGCGCCTTGAAGCCGCGCGCGAAGTCGCTGCCAGTGTACGGGTATGCCGACGGTCGGTTGACCGCGTCACGCCACAGGGCGTTGAGAAGGTTCGGATACGGGAAGCAGTGGCACGGGAATGCGTTCGCCGATTCGGGCGGCAGCGGCACGTTCTCGAGGTTGCGCGGGATGCCGTACATGACGGACCGGCCCGAGGCGATGTCGACCTCGAGCAGGATCATTGTGTCGGTCCGCAGGCTCCAGCGCCCCACGCCCTCATCGGCTCCCACGAGCAGGACGTTGAGCTTGCCGTCGGCCGCCCACTCCGCCGGGGTTGTGTTCGGGCCGCTCACGTTCTCGACCGCGAAGATGGGGATGCCGTCGCCGGTCGTGGGCCCGGGAGTTGGCGCGGCTGTCGGCGAGCCGGCCGGGCCGGCGCTCGGTGAGCCGATCGTCGCGGGTGAGCTGCTGGATCGCAGCGACGCGGACGCGGCCGCGGACGCCGACGGGGAGATATCCGGCGCATCGGTCGCGCTGATCTGATCGGCCAGCGGCGCCGCAGTCTCGCCGGAGGCGAGATTCCCGCTGCCGAACCAGCCCGGAGCGTCGACATTGAACATCGATGTGAGCGCGTCCCGGTAGGCGTAGTCGACCGCGCCGAAGGCAAAATGGGTGCCGATCGTGGCCACGAGGACCACCCCGAGAACCAGCGCCGTCACCGGCTGCCCGACCCGGGTCGCGGGCTTCTTCGTCTGGACCTTCTCCGCGATGACGAATCCGCCGGACGCCGTCCGCGCGCCGAGGTAGGCATCGACGATGGCCCACAGCCGGTAGAGCAGGATCCCGAGGTCGATGAGCAGGAACGACGTCAGGGCGTTCTCGGAGAACAGCGAATCGAGGATCTGGTGCCGGGCGAAGACGAAGATGCCGACCGTTCCGAACGCCACCAGGACTGCCGGAACCGCGATCAAGCCGCCCCGTCGGCGCCTTCCTGCTGCCATCTGACCAAGCCCCGGAAGGAGGAACGACAGGAACGCCGCCGTGGCCGGTGTGCGCAGCAGGGAGCGATTGAGCATCCGTTCAAATCCTCGCGCGGAGCGCCCGAACGGGCTCTCGAGGCCTCGCCGCCGACCGGCCGGGCCCCGGTACTATGCACGAATTCGCCGACCATGACCAAGTCGGGCGGGTTCTCGGACGATGCGGGTGGAGGTGGCGCCGGCCTGGAAACGACTCAGAACCAGACCACTCCGCCGGCCGTGGCCATGCCGACCAGGAGCGCCGCGAGGAGCCAGACCCCAACCACGACCGAGGCGATGACGTGCCGGTAGCGGGCCAGCAGCACGCTTCGGGCGTACGCGCGGGGCATCGGTCCGGCCGAGGCGCGGGCGGCGGCGAGTGGCCCGATTCCGTCATCTCCGCGAGCCAACGCCGCCAGCGCAGTGTCGAAGCCGAGGTGCAATTCGCGCTGGGATTGCGTGTCCGCCGTGGTGGCCGAGACGGCCGGAACCCCCGAGCCATCGACGGACCGGCCATCCGGCCTCACGACGTCCAGCTCAATCAGAGTCTCCTGGGCGGGCCAGAGGCTTCGGCCGCGAAGAACCACGACGGCCTGGAGCAACGGCCAGGGTACGAGGACGATCAGTGCCAGCTGAAGCAAAGTCAGGCCCAGACCGAACCCGGCCAGAAATGCCAGACACTGAGCGGCGACGATAGCCAGCCAGATGCGGCTCGAACCGAAGACGTCCTGGCACAACGCCCCGTAGATATCAGCCCCGAACGAGTCGCCGCGGACGGCGTATCTCGCGGACCCGGTCATCGCCGGCCCGGCGTCGAGAGATCAAGTCGAACCAGTCCCTCGCCCAGGTGGCGCTGGACCTCGGCCAGGAGCTCGGTGTCGTAGGCGACGCCGCCTCGCACTTCCATCGGCAGCGTGGCGCCGCCCCCCTGGGGTAGATGGAACACGACTCGCGTTGCCCCGGGCCGCTGCTTGAGCATCGCCCGCAGTGCCTCCATGGCTTCAACGATCCTGGCCGTATCGGCGCCCCGTGTGAAACGCACGTTCAGGATGCTCGACGCGGGCGCTTCGGTGGGTTCCGTGCGCGCGTCCGAGGCACGAGCCGCAACAGCTCGCGCTTCGTCGGGGAGTGGCGGTTCGTCGCGCTCCGGCGCCAGCGCGGCCATGTCGTATGGGCCGGGCACGGCGGACAGAGGCTCAGCCGGCGCCACTGACACGGGGGCGGGAACCGTCGTCACTCCCCCGCCGCGTAGTGGCGACACTCGAATGCGCGGCGCGGGCGGGGCCTCAGCTGCTGGTGCGGCAGCGGCCGGGGGCGGCGTGGGGGCCACGGGGCGTCGCGCCGGCTCGGCCGGCTGGATCGGCTCGGCCGGCGCCATCGGCCTTCCGTTGCCGGAGCCGTTGCCGTTGCCGGAGCCGTTGCCGTTGCCGTTGCCGGAGCCACTCCCCCACCGCCGGCCGCCACCGCGCCGCTCACCGGCAGCGAACTCCTGGGCGATCACCGCCGGCCCGCGAGTGACGGCGTCTTCCCAGACCCAGACCGCGTCCGCAAGGAGCGAGGCCTCGTCACCCCGGTGATCGACTCGACCGGCCACCAGCAGGATCGTGCCCTCGGCGAAGGTTCCGCCGCTCGTCACGTACATGCGCGGGAAGACCACGACCTCGAGCGTGCCCTGCAGATCCTCGAGAGTGGCGACGGCCATCGTCTCCTTGTTGCGGGTGACCACCGTTCGGACGCCGGTCACGATGCCGCCCATCACGACGCGCTGGCCGTCGAGCGATTCGTCCTTCAGGTCCCCCGAGTAAGCAGTGACGAACTGCGCGATCTGTTCCGATATGGCGCCCAACGGATGCTCGGACAGGTACAGGCCGAGCAGCTCCTTCTCCCAACCCAGCCGCTCGCGCGGCAGCGCCTCGGGAACCGCGGGCAGCGGCCGGTCCAGCGCCTCCGGCGAAGATCCCAGGTCGAACAACGACGTCTGCCCGCTCGTTCGGTCGCGCTGGGCAGCCTGGCCGGTCGCCGTCGCATCGTCGAGCGCCGCGAGCAGCTGTGCGGCGTGCCCGAACCGACTCATCGCCCCCACCTTGACGAGCGACTCCAGCACGCGCTTGTTGGCAAGTCGCAGATCCACGCGGCAGCAGAAGTCGGCGAGTGAGTGGAAGTCGCCGTCGGCCTCGCGGGTGTCGATGATCGATTGGATCGCGCCTTCGCCGACGTTCTTGACCGCCAGGAGACCGAACCGGATCGCGTCGTCCTCGACCGTGAACTCGACGAACGAGCGGTGGACGTCGGGCGGCCGAACCTCGATCCCCAGGCGCCGGCACTCGGCCACCGCGGCCGCGACCTTCTCCTCGTTGTCGCGGAAGGCAGTCAGCACCGACGTCATGTAGTCGACCGTGTAGTTCGCCTTCAGATACGCGGTCTGGTAGGCGATCAAGCCGTAGCAGGTGGCGTGGGCCTTGTTGAAACCGTAGCGCTCGAACGGCTGGAAGGCGGCGAATACGGCGTCGATGACCTGCGGCTTGACGCCCCGCTCGGCCGCCTGGCGGACGAACTTCTCGCGCATCTCGCGCATCAGCGCGGCCTTCTTCTTGCGGATGGCGTAGCCGAGCATATCTGCCTCGGGACCCGTGAAGCCGGCCAGCGCCGTCGACGCCGACATGATGTCTTCCTGGTAGACGAAGACGCCGTAGGTTCGATTGAGGTACGGCTCGAGCAGCGGGTGGAGGTATGTGACCTTCTCCTCGCCGTGCTTGCGCTTGATGTACGAGGGAATGTTGTCCATCGGACCCGGCCGGTAGAGGGCCACCATGGCCGCCAGATCGAAGACGCTCGACGGCTGAAGCTCACGGATGTAGCGCCGCATCCCGGCCGACTCGAGCTGGAAGACGCCGGTCGTCTCGCCCGAAGCCAGCAGGTCGAACGTCTTCTTGTCGTCCAGCGGGATCCGGTCGAGATCGATCTCCTCGCCACGGTGGGCCCGAATGAGATCTACCGCAACCCGCAGGATCGTCAGGTTCGAGAGGCCCAGGAAGTCGAACTTGAGCAGGCCCAGCGTGTCGACGGCGTGCATCTCGTACTGGGTCATGACCGCGTCGGAGTTCGTGGCCCGCTGCAGCGGCATCAACTCGGTCAGCGGCTCGCGGCTGATGACGACGCCGGCGGCGTGCGTGGAGGCGTTGCGGGCCACGCCCTCGAGCTGCTTGGCGAACTCGATGACGCGATGGACGGCCGGCTCGTTCTGGTACATCTCCTTGAGCGGCGGGCTCGTCTCGATCGCCTCGACCAGGGTGATGCCGAGTTGGTTCGGGACGGCCTTGGAAATCCGGTCGCCCTCGCCGTAGGTCATGCCGACGACGCGGGCCACGTCGCGAATTGCGGCCCGAGCGAGCATCGTGCCGAAGGTGATGATNNTCCGGGTTGAGGAACCGCTCGAACGGCAGCTGGTAGTGGATCGGGTCCACGGGCGTGATGCCGAGGGTGTAGGTGACGATTGAACCCGGGGCGGAGCCGCGGACGGTGATCGCGATTCTCTGCTGGCGGGCGAACGCGGTGAAGTCGGCCACGATCAGGAAGTAGCCCGCGTAACCCATCTTGCAGATGACGTCGAGCTCGTAGTCGAGGCGGGTCTGGAGCTCCGGCGTCACGGTGCCGTAGCGGCGTGCCAGGCCGGTCTGGCACTCCTTGCGCAGCCAACTCTCGATGGTCTCGCCCTCGGGCACCGGGAAGCTCGGAATGCGGAGCTGGCCGAACGGCAGCTTCATATCGACCATCTCGGCGATCGCCCGCGTGCGGCGGATGGCGTCGAGGTTGTCGGGGAAGAGCGCCGCCATCTCGACCGCCGACTTGAGGTAGAACTCGTTCGACTCGAAGCGCATCCGACCAGGCGTGTCGAGGTTGCTGCCCGTGCCGACGCACAGCAGGACGTCGTGGGCTTCGTGCTGCTCGCGCCGGACGTAGTGCAGGTCGTTGGTCACGACGTGCCCGAGGCCGACCTCCGGACCGAGGCGGAGCAGCCCCTCGTTGAGACGGCGCTGCGCGGGCAGGCCGTGGTCCTGCAGCTCGAGGAAGAAGCGGTCCGGGCCGAAGATGTCGCGGTATTCGCCGGCGACCTTTCGGGCGAGTTCCCAGTCGTCGACTTCGAGTGCCTTCGGGATTTGACCGCTGAGGCAGGCAGACAGGCCGATCAAGCCCTTCGAATAGCGGGCCAGGTGCTCGCGGTCGATCCGAGGCTTGTAGTAGTAGCCGTCCAGGTGCGCGTCGGTGACCAGACGGCAGAGGTTCTGGTAGCCCTCCCAGTTCTCGGCCAGCAGGACGAGGTGGAAGGGCTGGCTGTCGGCCTTGCCCTCCTTGTCCCGCATGCTCCGTCGGGCGACATACGTCTCGACGCCGACGATCGGCTT
>PLNK01000028.1 GCA_003142755.1 Chloroflexota bacterium
GCGCTCGCCGCTGCCGAAGCGCTGGGGGCCGGCGAGGCGCAAGCGTTGGGATTCGCCGAATCGCTCGGAGCTGGCGTATCCGTCGGGGCGATGGTCGGGGTCGCCTGGGGCTCTTGAATGCCCATCAGGAATTGGCCGCCCGCCTCGAGGTGGAAATGCACCGACTGAAGGTTCTTCAGGGACGTCTGCGCGTTGGCCAGTATCTTGCCGGCATCCGACTCTGGGGCTGGGGAACAACCGGCCATGAGCGCCACCACGGCCAACATGGCGGCGGCGGTGCTTGCGAGCGACTTACGACGAGACACCTGAATCCTCCACACGAGCTACCGGCTCAAGACTGTATAGCCTCATAGTCCCCGGCGCTGGGCAATGCCGCTGGTAGCAGCCTTGCGCAGTTTAGCGGCAGCGGGCCGCTTGCGACCTGAAAGCCCCGTGAACGCGTCTGGCGAAGTGCCACTATTCGTGGCGCAACAGCTCAGCCGGACTGAACCTGGCCGGTCGGCGGCGCGGTGATCGTGACGGGCTGGTTGTACTTCGTCAGCGTCAGGGTGAGGTCGAGGCTGCCGAGAGAGGCCGAGCTGCCCATCAGTTCGAGCTTGACCGGCTGGACTGTGGCGACGCTGACCCAGCAGTCGAGAGTAGCGGTGTCGATGGTGAGACCGCCCGCCGCGCCGCCTGCCAGTGCCGCCAGCGCGCCGTCGAGCGTCGCCATCGGCACGGTCATGGCGACGTGGTACGTGTCGTCGCCATCCACCACCTCCCGCCCCACCAGCGTGGCCTGGGCACCGGACGCCCAGCCCTTGCCCGGCAAGGCGATGGCAAGCGGAAACGAACTGGCCAGAGGCAATGACGGCGGCAGCGTCGACTTCGTGTACTTGTCACCGAGCAGGCTGACCTTCGTGTAGACGAAGCCATCGACCTCGACGATGTCGGCGGTGGTGGCGAAGAGGCGCGGGAAAGACGCCGAGACGTGGAACGCCCGGTTCGCGAGATCGACGTCGCCGCTCATCGAAGAGCCATCGAGCTTCACCGAACCCGACAGACCAGTTATCGACCCACCGCTGATCGTGCCGAGCGAGGCCGCGTTGATTGTGCCGTTGATCGTCCCGTCGATGTGGAGAGAAGTGGCGGCCCCGAGCCGGCCGATGCCGGTCGTGACGATCTCATTCGGATCCGACAGAACGGCGGTGGTTGGCGTCGCCGGGGCTCCCCCGCAACCCGCCGCGGCGAGCACGAGCGATACACCCCACAACGCCCTGAGCGCCCCCCGGAGTCTCGCCAACTGGACCCTCCTCTGGATACCTGGGTCGCGAAGCCTGGAAACCCGCGAGGGCCGTGTCAAGTGGCCGCAGCCGGCCAACTCGCCCACGGCGGACATAACGGAACCCCGGGCGGCTGGCCCGGGGTTCCGATTTGTGGCTACGAATGCGCCTCGCGGCGCGAACCTACGGAGTGGCGGCCTGGATGTCGCTCGCGGCAGGAGCGGCAATCGTGACCGGCTGGTCATAGGCGGAGACCGTCAGCAGGAAGTCGAGGCTGCCAAGGGTCGAGGACGCGCCCTTCATCTCGAGCTGGGCGATCTGGTTGTTGTCCTTGTAGACCCACAGGTCGACCGACGCGGAGTCGATCGTCATGCCGGGAGCAGCGCTGGCCTCGGCGGCGATCGCGGCGTTGAGCTTGTCGAGCGGCACGGAGATGTTGATGTGGTTGGCGTCCTTGCCGCCGATCTTATCGACGCCCACCAGGGTGGCCGTGACGCCAGCCTGATCCATAGCGGTCCGCATCTGATTGATCGCGTCGGTCACGCTGGTCATGGCCGATGCTCCCGCAGTCGGCAATGCGCTCGGGAGGGCAATCGGGGAAAGGCTTGACAGGCTGGCAAGGTCCATCTTGGTGTACTTGGTGCCAAGCAGGCTGACCTTGTAGTACAGGGCGTTGTCTTTGAGGATCAGGTCGCCCGTTACGGCCGCGCCGATGGCAGCCGCCGGAACGTTGAAGGTGAGGTGCGCGGCCTGGCCCGCGAGGTCGACATCACCCTCGAGGGTCGTGCCATCGAGCACGACGTCGTTGGTGAGCGGAACTGCGCCCGCGGCTCCGGCGGCGCCCTCGGCGCTCGAAAGAGCGGCGGCCTTGATGGTTCCGCTCAGGGCAAGCTTGATGTGGAACGACTTGATGGCCGGTCCACCGCTGATGACCTGAGTGATGATGGAACTGGGATCGTTCGGATTGAGGGTTGCCGCGACCGACGCGGCTGCCATCGACGCGGCGGCCGGGGCGCCACTCGCCACGACGGCATTGCTGGCCCCTGCGCCATTGCCGCCCGGAGCGGTGGTAGCGCTGCTGCTCGAGCACGCGCCGGCGACAACGAGAACGAGCCCGGCAAACACGGGCAGGGCTGTCCTGGGTAGACGGATCAAGGTATGAACCTCCTCTGTGGGCTTAGTCCTCTATCAAGACTCTCCGTTGCAGGCGCAAGTGTCAAACTTTCGCCCGACAAGCGTCTAGTTGTCCCACGGTACAGAGAGGTAGGGCCCCGGCCGAGGTGGCCGAGGCCCTATCTGGATCTCGCTGGGCAGTCGACGCGTCCCCGCGCCGGCAGCCGCGCGCCCGCGGGGCGGCTTAGTAGTCCATGTCTCCGCCGTGGTTGTGGCCGCCGGCAGAAGCATCCTTCTTCTCGGGAAGATCGGTGATCAGGGTCTCGGTCGTCAGGACCATCTTGGCGATCGAGGCCGCGTTCTCCAGGGCGGAGCGGGTCACCTTGGCGGCGTCCACGATGCCCTTCTCGAACATGTCGCCGAACTCACCCTTGAGGGCGTCGTAGCCGAAGCCAACCTTCATGCCACGGACCTGATCGACGATGACCTCGCCATGCGCGCCGGCGTTGTCGGCGATCTGGCGGATCGGGTACTCGAGCGCGCGGCGGACGATGTCGACGCCCACCTGGGAATCCGGGTCGGCGAGCTTCAGCTTGTCGAGAACGGTCTGGCAGTGAAGTAGCGTGGCGCCGCCGCCGGCGACCATGCCTTCCTCGATGCCTGCCCGCACCGTGGACAGGGCGTCCTCGATGCGATGCTTCTTCTCCTTGAGCTCGACTTCCGTCGCCGCGCCGACCTTGATGACGGCCACGCCGCCGGCAAGCTTGGCGAGTCGCTCCTGGAGCTTCTCCTTGTCATAGTCCGAGGTGGTGTCCTCGATCTGGGTGCGGATCTGGGCGATGCGGGCCTTGACCGCGTCCGGCGAACCGGCGCCGTCGACGACCGTGGTGTCGTCCTTGGTGGCAACCACCCGACGAGCCTCGCCGAGGTCCTCGATCGTGACGGAGTCCAGCTTGCGGCCGATCTCCTCGCTGATGACGGTGCCACCGGTGAGGATGGCAAGGTCGCGGAGCATCTCCTTGCGCCGATCGCCGAAGCCAGGGGCCTTGGCGGCCAGGACCTGGACGGTGCCGCGGAGCTTGTTGACGACGAGTGTGGCAAGCGCCTCACCGTCGACGTCCTCGGCGATGATCAGCAGCGGTCGACCGATCTGGACGGCCTTCTCGAGCGCCGGAAGCATGTCCGGAACGGCCGAGATCTTCCTGTCGGTGATGAGGATCTTGGGGTTGTCGAGGACCGCTTCCATGCGATCGGAGTTGGTCACGAAGTACGCGGAGATGTAGCCGCGGTCGAACTGCATCCCCTCGGTGTATTCCTTCTCGAGACCGAGAGACTGGCCTTCCTCGACCGTGACCACGCCATCCTTGCCGACCTTGTCCATGACCTCGGCGATGATGTCGCCGACCTCCGGATCCGCGGCCGAGATGGTGGCGATCGCCGAGATCTCCTCGCGAGAGGCGATCGGGCGAGACTGCTTCTTGATCTCCGCGACGACGGCCTCGACGGCCTTCTCGATGCCGATGCGGATGAGCATCGGGTTGGCACCGGCGGTGACGTTGCGGATGCCCTCGTTGATCATCGCCTGGCCCAGGACCACGGCGGTCGTGGTGCCGTCGCCGGCCACGTCGTCGGTCTTGGTGGCGACTTCCTTGAGCAGCTGGGCGCCCATGTTCTCGAACGGGTCTTCCAGCTCGATGTCGCGAGCGATGGTGACGCCGTCGTTGGTGATCGTCGGTGCGCCGAACTTCTTGTCGAGGACGACGTTCCGGCCCTTGGGGCCGATCGTGACCTTGACGGCTTCGGCGAGGCGGTCTACGCCGCGCTTGAGTGATCGACGAGCGGTCTCGTCGAATACGAGCTGCTTAGCCAAGTTTGTTTGTCCTCCGCTTGGTGCGGCCGGCCGGGTCATTCCGGCGGACCGATCTGGGTCCGAGTCGCGTCCGAACCTAACCCTCGACGATGGCGCGCCATCCGCGCCAGGTCGGAGCTAGCCCTCGACGATGGCGAGGATGTCCTTGGAAGCGATGATCAGGAGGTCCTCGCCGTCCACCTTGAACTCGGTGCCGGCGTACTTCGAATACAGGACCCGGTCACCCACGCTGACGTCCATCTTCTTGCGGGTGCCGTCCTCGAGGATTTCTCCTAGACCGACGGCCATGATCGTCCCTTCCTGGGGCTTCTCCTTGGCCGTGTCCGGCAGCACGATGCCGCTCTTGGTGACGTCCTCGCGGGGAGTGGGCTGGATGACGACGCGATCGCCGAGAGGCTTGAGCTTCTTACTGCTCGCAGTGGCAGCTGCCAAGGCGCAATTCCTCCGTGAAGACGGCGGCGAACGCCTGCCGTCGCAACTCCTGGATGTGGTCCGTTCGGCGCCGGTTGGACCGGCACGAACGCTCTTGCCCAATACTTTCGACCGGCTCAGGCAGCGGGCCCGCAGGCCTGTCGCGGTGTGTCTTGGCGGGTCCCGAAGGACTGCTCCGCCACGCCGCGGCTACGCTTTCCGTCGAATTAGCACTCTACCATCGAGAGTGCTAACAGCCTAGCGAGGCCCGTTCGGGCTGTCAAGCCGCCGCCCCGGAGTCAGTCTCATCGACCGGCCCGATGCGCGTTTCGAGATACATGACGGACCGCTGCGGCCGTGGCCATCGGGCGGACCCGTCGTTTCCGTGCGTGCACGTATGCACTATCGACCAATGGGGCAGATCCTGACCGAGTTGGACTCCGGCATGCACGGAATTGCCCTTTCTCGTGCACATGATCGACCGACTCGCGACCGTCGAAGCGCCCCGGCTGTCCGACATGTACTTCCAGATGCACACCGGTGCGAGCGCACGGCGCCGAAATGTCGGCGTGCATCCGTCGGCGCGCGGAGACGACAATACTTGATCGCGAACGACGCGACCGGCCGCCACCCACGAGGGATCGAAGTGAGCGAAGAGCAACTGCCCGACTACGTCCTGCTCAATCGCGCCTACTGGGATCGCTGGGCCCCCGAATGGGTGGCGCCGGGCGAACGCAACTGGGCCCAGGCCGAGCCGGAGTGGGGCGTCTGGAGTGTTCCCGAGACCGAGCTTCGGCTGCTCGACGACGTGGCCGGGCTGGACGTCATCGAGCTCGGCTGCGGCACGGGCTACGTCTCGAGCTGGCTGGCCCGCCTCGGCGCACGTCCGGTCGGTATCGACAATTCGCCCAAGCAGCTCGAGACGGCCCGCCGGCTGCAGGCCGAGCACGGCGTGGAGTTCCCACTGCTGCTCGGCAACGCCGAGTCGGTCCCCTACCCCGACGCCTCGTTCGACATGGCAATCTCGGAATACGGCGCGGCGGTCTGGGCCGACCCATACAAGTGGATCCCGGAGGCGGCGCGCCTGCTCCGACCCGGCGGTCGGCTCACCTTCATGGGCAACGCCCTCCTGATGGTCATGTGCTGGCCCGACGAGGCCGACGCGCCGCCGACCGATCGTCTGCTGGCCGACCAGTTCGGCGCATATCGCTGGGAGTGGCCGCCCAACGACTCGGTCGAGTTCCATCTGCCACACGGCGACATGATCCGGCTGCTGCGGAAGAGCGGCTTCGAAATCGAGGACCTGATCGAGATCCAGGCACCCGAGGGCGCCACCACGAGGTCCCCCGGCTGGGACCCGGCCTGGGCGCGCCGGTGGCCGAGCGAGGAAGTCTGGAAGGCGCGCAAGAAGGGCTGATCGGCCGCCGCCGGGCGGGTTACTTGCCGAGCGCGTCCTGGATGATCAGGAGCTTCCCACTCAGGAAGAGCACGATCACCATCAGGATGACCGCGACCATCGCCAGGATCAGCGCGAACTCGGCGAGAGCCTGGCCGGCCTGCCTTCTGCGTTCATCGAGCATGTGCATTGGCTTCCTCCGACGCATCGTCGCGCGACCCGGACGGACGCAAGACACAGATTACCCGGATACGGTTCAACCGATAGCCCGCTCGATCTGCGCGAGATGCTCCCGGCGATGGATGGATCGATCCAGGAGCGCGGTCCGAGCGGCGAGGACTTCGAG
>PLNK01000159.1:0-11425 GCA_003142755.1 Chloroflexota bacterium
TGAAAGAGGGCGCGTCGAGTTGTTTCTCGGGGGTGCCGGACCCCGAAATGGACCTCGAAGTTCGATAGTAATCGCGTGCTGGCTATTCGAGACCTCGGCGCCGCCACCGAAGAAGCTCGTTCCTTCACCGCCGACTGCTGCACGGCTGGGCGTTCCAGAACCGTCCAGGAATCTGCGAGTCGGGGCGCTAGGGGACCGGCACGTCTCGTGCCGCCGGCACGAGGCGTGCCGCCGCGTCGTCGAGCCGCAGCCGGGTCCACGAAGCGCCCAGCAGCAGGACCTGGAAGGCTAGATGCAGCCAGGCCAGCGCGGCGAATACCGCGGCCACGCCGCCAAAGAGTGACAGGGCGCCGGTGAGGAGCGGCGCCACGTACACCAGAGCCTCGGTGAGGCAGGTCAGGGCGAGCCCGGCCACCAGAGCCGGCAGGCGCAGGACCGCCAGCGGGACATTCGTGTTCGGGACGACTCGATAGAGCACGCCGACGACGATCGTCACCACGACTGCCGTCACCAGCGGAAAAGCCACCATGGCCACGACCTGGTCGCCATGGGGACCAAGGCCGATCCCGCCCACCACGATGGTCTGGACCGCGGAGATGGCGATACCTGAGAGCAGCCCGCCCACGAGAAGCAGTACGGAAACGAAGCCGCGCAGGATACGGTCGAAGGCGCCGCGCGCCGGTGTGCGGGCGAAGACCCGGGCAATCGCGGTGTCCAGCGCCCCGTAGAATTGGCTCGTGCCCCAGGCCAGCCCCGCCAGACCGGCGATCGAGAAGGCGCCGGCGTGCGCCGCGACGCTGTTCAGCCCATTCCGGGCGACAGGTGCCAGCGGAGCGAGCTGGCCGGTGAAGCCGTCGAGGAGCCGTTGCCGGTCCGACTCGGCCGGGACCAGGTAGCCCAGGACGGCGACGGCGAAGAGCAGTCCCGTCAGCCCCGCGAACAGGGCGCTATATGCCAGCCCCTCGGCCAGAAGGCTGCCGCCTGCCTGGCTGTAGACCGTGACGATGGAGCGCGGACGGCGTATCGGCGTCAGCTCGAGTATCCGGCCGAACAGTCGGCTCATGAGCCCCGGGTGGCTTCCGGGCTCCTCGAGCTCGCGCGCCCCCGCGCCCGCGGGATGTCCAGGCTCGACCATGCGCCGCTCCTCCACCTTGCTGTTGGCCACTTGTAGGATTCCACGTCGGCTACTTGGACGGATCGTTGACGCGGCCCATGAAGAGGACGGCGCCCGAGGCGCTGTCGCGGATCAGGTACAGGAACGGCTTGTCCACGTTGAACTGGATGTGCGGCGGAGGAGTCTCGTCGCTCGATCCGCCAGTCACGGCCCGCCCGATCACGACCGTGACCGCGGAGGCGGTAGTTCCTTCTTCGACCACGTCGATATTCGCCTGATGGATGACCTTGTCGATCTTGAGCCCCAGAGGGTTCAGCGGACCCCGGGCCGCCATGCCCGTCAGGTCGGCGTTGTCGCTGAAGACGAGCGGCATACCCATGTCGACCAGGGCGGTCTTGAGGTCCAGGCGGGTGTCCACCGAGAACCGCGGCAGCGCGAAGTCGACGTCGTATTGAGACTCGGACGCGAGGAGGGCGGCCAGCTTCGCCTGGCTCAACCCGCCAATGAAGTCCGACATGTTGTCGGGCACGATGATCGTCATCGACATGCCGAAACCGCTCAGCGGCAGCTCCGCGGCGCGGTAGCCGGTGCCGGCGGAATAGGACATGAGCCGCTGCGTCGTCATGGTGGGGACGGAAACGACCGCACCGCCGGCTGTCGTGAAGTCTCGCGGCTTCGTGTCGGCGGTGTCGAACGGGCCGGCCCAGGCGGCCTTGAGGTAGACCGAGTTGGCCAGGGCGAAGCGAGTGAACACGTCGATGTCGCCTGGCTGGAGGACCGATGGGATCCGACCCTTAGTCTGGTCGCTGGCCCACTTGTTGATGGTCAGCCGTGCCGCCTCGGGGTCCGCCTTGAAGTCGAGCACGCCGATGCCCGAGTCGAAGCTCGAGCTGAGGGCGTCGAGGTACGTCGGTTCGAAGGCCAGACCCGTCTGCAGGAAGGCCTGGTTCGACACGTTGAGCTCGACGACGGGGTCCGGATGGGCGGGATCGGGCGAGGCGCCCAGCGGCAGCGGAACGCCGTCGACGTCGACATAGGTAGTTATGGAGCCGAGCGAGTCCAGCAGAGCCACGATTTCCCGCGCCTGGTCGCTGGATCCGAACGAATGCATAACCTGGGCCATTTGGGCCGCCGTCTGGCCCTTGGCCCCGGGCTCCACCATAGCCAGGGCCAGGGCGATACTCGTGGGCGAAGCGCACAAGTTGCCGCTCGAGTCGAGATGGCGCAGCAGGTCGAACCCGAAGTCGTTCAGCTCTCCCGCGGCGACGGCCCCGGCGTCGTGGGCTGGGCTCAGCGACGCCGCCTGGCCCTTGATGACTGTGAAGTCGCCCATCGCGAAGGACTCATTGGCCGCGGGCGAGGCCGACTCGACCACGAACGGCGTTCCCGAAGGGCTGGCCAGTGGGGTGAGGTAAGGCGAGTGGGTGCTGCCCGGACTCGGGCTGGACGAGGGCGTCGTGACCGCGCCCCCGCACGCCGCAGCCACGATCGCCGTGATCGTCAGCACGCTTGCGGCCCTGGCCCTGACCATCGATCTGGACCCGCTCATCACAGCCCTCTCTTCGCTCCCGGCCTCGAGTGAGGCGCCCCCATCATGACGCCGCCGAGGCCGCAACGGTTGCTCAGGATCCCAGGGGCCGCTGCGCTTCATCTCGCGCTTTCGGCGGCCGACGATCAAACTTGTGGGAGCACGTCGTGCCGTCACCGGGCTCGTGCCCAAAGGGAGAGCGTTCCGTGGCAGTCGAGAGCAGTCGCAAGTCCCTCGTTCGATGCGAGATCACCGACGATGTCGCGTGGCTCACGCTCGATAGCCCGCCCGTCAACGCGTTGAGCATGGAGCTCATCGACGAGCTGGCCGCCGCGATGGACGTCGCTCGCCCGCCCGACGTTCGAGCCGTGGTCATTCGAGCCATGCCGGGCTCCAAGGTGTTCTCGGCCGGCCACGACGTCAACGAGCTGCCCGTCAACGGCCGCGACCCCCTGACGTACAACGACCCGCTGCGGAAGGTAGTCCGTCAGATCGAGTCCCACCCGAGCCCCGTCATCGCCATGGTGGAGGGCTCGGTCTGGGGCGGCGCCTGCGAGCTCGTGCTTTCGTGCGACATCGTCGTCGCCTCGACCGATTCGACCTTCGCGCTCACGCCGTCGCGCCTGGGGGTCCCGTACAACATGAGCGGGATGCTGAACATCCTCAAGGTCGCCGACATGCACCTGATCAAGGAGATGCTGTTCACCGCGCGGCCCATCGGTGCCCCCCGGCTGGGCGTTAACGGCGTCGTCAACGTGGTGGTCCCGTCCGGCGAGCTGGCCGACGCAGTGGCCTCGCTGACGGGCGCGATAGTCTCAACCTCGCCCCTCGTGAACCGGATCCTCAAGGAAGAGCTACGCGTCCTCTCCAATGCGCACCCGCTCACGCCCGAAGCCCACGAGCGGATCCAGGCGCTCCGCCGCGAGGCCTACGACTCGGACGACTACCAGGAAGGCATCCGCGCCTTCAAGGAGAAGCGCCCGCCGGTCTTCCGCGGGTCCTGAGCGCGGGCGCGGCCGCCGCCGCGCCACGCGGGAATTGGTGCGAGAACGGGTGGCACAAATCTGGGCTCTGCGTCGTTATCAGGGTGTGGATATCGCGCAAGAGGAGACCTGGTTCTTGGGGGCAGCCAGACCTGCGGCAGCGGACCGGCTGGAGTCCGACCGCGTCTTCGAGCTGATGTACGTGGACAGCTGGCCGCGTCTCTGCCGCTATGCCTGGGTCCTGGTCCGCCATCAGGAAGATGCCGAGGACGTCGCGGCCGAGACCGTCAGGCGTGCCTACTCCGCCTGGCGGGATGGTCGCGGGCCTGCCGGGGATCCACTGCCGTGGCTCTTCGTGATCGCCCGACGCATCGTCATCGACCGCAACCGGCGCCCGCTCAAGGGATTGCTGTCGCTGTCCGGGCCTGGAGGCGACGTCGCCGACGATGCCCGAGGCCCCGACCCGTTCGGTCGGGTGGAGGCCGCCGTCTGGTTCGGCCAGCTGCGCGCCTGTATGTCGGCCCGCCAGCATGAGGCCCTCGTGTTGCGGTTTCTGTTCGACCTCGACGACAAGCAGATTGGGCGCGTGATGGGCCTGTCCCCGGCCGGGGTCCGGTCAACCGTCTCCCGTGGCGTGGCCGCCTTGCGCAAACGACCGGAGGTCCTGGAGCGATGAGCGTCGACAACATCGAACAGCTTCTGGGGGCCCGGATGAGGTCGCAGGCGGCCGAGCTGGATCGCGCCTTCCGGCCCGCTCCTCCGCTGCGAATGCTGCTCGCGACTCCGGCCGCGGCCTCCCGCCGGTTCCGGGGAGTGGCCAGGCTCGGGCTCGGGTTCGCCCTGGCCGCGGCTCTGACCCTCGTGTTTCTCTCCGGCGGGATGTTGCTCGGCTCTTTGCCCCACGTCCAGCCGCTGGCCACGATCTCGCCCGCGCCCGTGACCTCGGTTGCGCCCTCGCACTCGCCCGACGCCGCGCCGGCGACTCGAGCCTCGCCGGCGGTGTCGCCGTCGGCTCCGCTGGCCGTCGGCCTGCTCGAGCTGTCCCGCTAGTCCGTCGCGGTCTGGGCCCGATCGAGGGTCCGCCCGCCGGCTCAACACGCCGGGCTCGCCCGGAAGACCCTGAGGGAGGCCCAGCGTGGATACGACGTGGGTTGATTCGGCTCGCCCCGGCATGGCCCCGGGGCGGAGGTGGCGCCTGAGCGCCGGGTTCGGCGGCAGCCTGTTGATGCTGGCCACTCTCCTGCCCTGGTGGCGTGTGGGTGGGGGGCCGGGCGAGTTGCCCGCTCGCGGCGACGCCGGCATCTCCGACCCGTTCGGCCTCGCGGTCTTCGTGGCCGGGGCCGCGCTCCTGCTACTTGCGACCGTGCGATACGCGACCGAGGCCCCTCTCGCGATCGACCGGCCGCTCGCGTACCGGGGGCTACTCGCGGTCGCGGGTTGCGCGTTCGCGGCGCGGGCGATCGAGCTGGCGGGCCAGGGTGCGCTGCCGCTCCCGCCGGATCGAGGGCCCGGCTTCTGGGTCGTGCCCGTGGGGCTCGCCGCCGTCGCGGTCGCGCTCCTGGCCATGCCCCGGCGCGCCGACGAGCCGCGCGCCGACTCAACGGTCGAGCCCGACGCTACAAACGAGCCCGACGCCACGACCCGCGGACGCCTCGACCGCCTCGACATCTGGATCGCGGCCGGGCTCATCGTCGCCGTCCTCGCCGGGCGAACGTACGGCCTGGGCCAGCCGACTCAGATGTACTTCGACGAGATCTACCACGCTCGAACCGCGACNNCGCCACTCTGGGCGTGCCGGTCGAGGATGCCGTGGTCCAGGAGAGCATCGGCTCTGACGCCGGTGCGACCAAAGATCGGCTCTTCGTCGCGACTGGGTCGGCCGTCCGCATCTACGACCTGTCGACTCGCGGACTCCTCGAGACACTCGCGATACCGGGCGCGGCCGCGCTGTCGGCCCCGACCCCCGGTGGGCTGGTCTACGTGGGAACCGATGGCGGAGCCGTCTACCAGATCGACGCGACGGGCCTTCACCGGTCTGCCGTCGACGCCGGGTTCCCGATCGCCCACGTCTTCGCGGGCGCGGCGCCCTATGTGCTCGTGTCGGACACGGCGGGTGACGTCGTCTCGATCGACACGAGCGCCGGTTCGGTCGTGGCCCGGGCCACGATCCCGGGCGTGGCGGCGTTCGCGTCGCTCGCCGGGCAGGGTCAGCCGGCTGGGGGCGCCGCGCCGGTGCTCGTCGCCTATCGCGACGGGGTCGCGCTCATCGACGCCCGCAGTCTCGCGATCGAAACAAGCGTCCGTACCGACTCGCCGGCGACCTCGCTGGCCTTCGATCGAGAGTCGGCCCAGGGCACCCAGACCGTCTACGTCGCCGCCGGCGATTCGGTCGCGCTCGTTTCGGTGACGTCCGGCACGGCCCCGACGCTGGCGCTCGTAAGTGGTCAGCCCTCCATCGAGATGCCCGACGTCGTTACGCGGCTCGTCTTCGACGAAGCCACGAAGATCCTCCACGCCCTGGGCCGTTCGCCCAACGGGTCCGGCTGGACCGTATACGCGATCGAGGCGAACGGCGGCGCCGTCTTCTCCGACGCCCCTTTGCCGTTCGAACCCGTCGCACTCGGCCTCGACACCCCGCAAGCCGGCCACGAGGAATTGCTCGCCTTCGCCGCCGACGGTTCCACCGCCGCGGTTGACGTGGGCCAGTTCGCGTTCTCGTGGCGCATCGTCGGCGTCCTGTTCGGGACGCTGGGTGCCGTGTGCCTCTACCTGCTGGCGCGGATGCTCTTCAAGCGTCGGAGTGTGGGGCTGCTGGTCGGCTTCTTCTCGCTCGCGGACGGGATGATGTTCGCCCAGTCCCGGATTGCCACGAACGATGTCTACGTGGGCGGACTGCTCCTCCTCGCCTACGTCATCTTCGCCGCGCTGTGGCTGCCCGTGACCAGGAAGCGGTGGGCCTTCTGGCTGGGCATGCCGGCGCTCGGTCTGGTTCTGGGGCTGGCCCTGGCGTCGAAGTGGGTGGCCGTGTACGCCATCGCCAGCATGGTGGTGCTGGTTCTCATCCGCTCGGCGCTGGGACGCGTCGTCACCGTCCTCGGCCTCGCGGTCGCGACCGGCGTCCTGGGCTGGCTGGCGATCGCCTCGACGCCCGGCGCGCCGAACCTCACCTTCGCGCTGATCATGCTGGCAGTCACCGTGGTCGCGGCCGCCGCAAGCGCGCGCCAGCCCGCGCCCGAAGGCTGGCTGCGGCCGAGTTGGGGTGCGGCGGTTCGGGCGGCCTGGACGGCGGTCTGCCTCGCCGCGGTCCCCATCGTCGTCTACGTCGCGCTCTACATTCCCTGGGCCATGCCCTGGCAGTCCGAGAGCACGTCCTCGATCGGACCGCTGCCGGCCATCGCCTGCTGGCATGTCGACAGCTCCACGGGCGTATGCGACAACGCCTGGCCGTCGGGCCACACCGGCCAGACGCTCTGGGACCTGACCGTCCAGATGTACGACTACCACAACAACCTGCGTTCGCCGCATCCGGCCGCGTCGCCGTGGTGGGCCTGGCCGCTGGACCTCAAGCCCGTCTGGTTCGAGAGCGGCTCCGCGCCCGGAGACCTGACTACGTCGATCCACGACGGCGGCAACGTGGTCCTGTGGTGGCTCGCGATCCCGGCCATGGCCTTCGCCGCCTGGCAGGCCTACAGGCGCCGCAGCCTGGGCGCCGGCCTCGTGGCCGTGGCCTTCCTCTGGCTGTGGCTCGGCTGGGCCCGCATCGATCGTGCCACGTTCGAGTACCACTTCTACGCGGCCCTGCCGTTCTTCCTGCTCGGTCTCGCCTGCTTCCTCTCGGAGCTGTGGCACGGACCCTCGCCACGGACGTGGCTGCTGGCGAGGATCTCTCTCGCGGGCGTGCTGCTCCTGCCGGCCCTCCTGTGGCTGCTCCGACCGGCACTGTGCGGCCTGGCGGGGGTCGACAGCGCGAACTACTTCGGCGCCGCGGTATGCGGGCCGGGATGGGGCACGGGTGCGGCCGGCTTGCCATCGTTCCTCGTGCCCGCGCTGGCCGTTGCCGGAATCGCGGGCGCCTGGCTGGCCGCGACCGCTCGCAACCCGCGCCGCTTCGTCGCCGCCGTCTGCGGTCTCGCGGCCCTGTGCTTCGCCTTCGACTATCCGGACCTTGCCGCAATCCCGATCCCGAACTCGATCGGCCCGGCCTTCGCGGCCCTCAGCCCAACCTGGCAGTACGGCTTCCAGTTCTCGACCAACCTGCAAGCTTCGTCGCGGGTCCAGCTGATCGGCCCCGGCTCGGTCGGGCTGATGGCCCTGGCGCTCGTCGTTGCGGCCGCGGCGGCGTGGCTGGCGAGGCGGAGCCGAGCGCTGTAGGCATGGCGGCATCTAGGCTGGCCGGGCGCCCGGACTACTCGAACTCGGTGAGCAGACCCAGGAGGACGACCGCGACCGTGTTCAGATGGGCGTCCACGCGCCCCGGGAAGAGGGCATCGACATAGGCGAGCGTGTCGTAGCTGGTATGCCTCAGCTCGCCATGGTTTCCGTATGCCGGGTCCACCTGCGTGTAGCCGTCCTGGCCGCCCAGGCTCCAGTCGGTGGCCTCGAAGTACACGAAGGGAATGCCGGCCCGAGTGAAAGGCGCGTAGTCCCCGCTGCCGACACCTGCGGGACCGCCGAGATCCACGTTGCGGATGGTCCCGAGGTCCAGGCTGCGGCCGGCGGCCCAGGCAAGCGCCCAATCCCGCAGCGCGGGCAGCGCCTCGTCGGCGTAGGCGTACATGAAGTCGCCGGCCACGATCGAATCCAGGTTGACGAAGCCGACCGTGTTGGCCCTCTCGGAGGCGCTCATCTGGTTCACGAACGCGGTCGATCCGACCATGCCGCCCTCCTCGGCACCGAAGGCGACAAAGCGAATTGTGTACGGCGTCGAGCGGCCCTCGAGCAGCTGGGCCATCTCCAGCATCATCGCCACGCCCGACGCGTTGTCGTCCGCTCCCGGGCCGCCGGCCGTGGAGTCGTAGTGGGCGCCGACGATGATCTCGCGGCTGGAGCGGCCGCTATTCACCGCCACCACGTTCTGGGAGTTGACGGTATTGCCGTAGTAGTCCACGGCGGTGAATGGGAGCGTTTCTGGCTGATAGCCGTACCCCTCGAGGGTGCTCGCGATGTATGCGGCGCCTTGCCGCTCCCCGTCGGTGCCCTCGACGCGTAAGCCGATGCCCATCAGGGCGGCGATGTGGTCGCGGACGATCTGCGCGTAGGGGACCGGGCTGGCGGACGGCGGCGCGAGGGTCGGACGCAGGCTCGGCTCGACGGTCGCCGTCGCCGTCGCCGCAGGCTCGACGGTCGCTGTGGGCGCCAGGGTCGCAGGCAGGCTCGGCGTCGCCGCGGTGCAGGCCGCGGCAATCAACAAGATGGCAACAGACAGGGCGGCAGTCCGCGATCGCATTTCCGTGGCCCCTCTGACTGCAAGTCGACTCGTGCGCAGGCCGCCATATGTATGGCGGCGGTTCTGAGACGACTGCCGAGGTCAGGCTGAGCCGGTTCAGGCGGCGGCGGCTCCGTCTGGGCGCCAAACGTCCGCCACCAGGAACGCCACGACGCTTGGTACGAGGATCAGCCCCCCAATCTCGAACCCGATGAGGCACACGAAGAGCAGCGATAAGTCGATCGCCACGGCCAGCCACGAAACAAGGATTGAGATCCCACGCGCGACGGCAAGGACGCCCAGCCATAGAGCGGCGTAGCCGAGTGACGGAACGCCCGGGTTGAAGGCGATGACCGCGAGGCCGACGACGAGCAGCAGCCAGCCACTCCACAGGGCCGTTCGACTGGCAATCCGCATCGACGATGACAAGGCGGATGAGCTCAGGCTGCTTCTTCGGGCGGGCGTGAGCGCAGCACGATGGCCGTGAACGGGACTCGGATCTCCGCGAAGACCTCGATCGAGACCAGGAACCCAGCGAACAGGAAGACCACGCCCAGTAGCTCGCCCACGAAGAAGGCGCTCGTGTCGCCGAACCGGCTGAGGCCGCTCGTGATGGCAGGGATCAGGCCGCCGAGGGCGATAAGCAGAGTGGCCGGAACGCGGTTGTTCAGGCGCCCCGCGATCAGATCGGCTACGGCACCGGGGATCGAGCCCGCCAGGTTGAGGACGATCGCGACCGGTGCGAGCACGAGATTGCCCAGGTAGGTCGGCAGCGACGACTGGTCCCGCACCAGCGAGTAGCGAATGAAGCGGTGCTTGGGCATGAAGATGTAGGCGCTGTAAAGGCCGCCGAGGGTCAGGGCGAAGGCGCCGGTGATGTTGAAGAACGGCGTCAGGAGACGCAGATATCCCGGGAAAAGGTCGCCGGTCGGGATGTGCGTCACGGGGTCCACGACCCAACCCGGAGCCGGCAGCGTCGCCAGGACCATCATCACCGCCGAAACGGCAGTGCCGGCGATCATTGCCGCCGCAGCCAGACGCGGCCAGGTCGATCCGCCTCGGTAGGTGTCGATGGCAATCGCCACGGCCAGCACTGCCGCGATGGAGAAGTAGATGGTCGGCGCCGCCCCACTGCCCGCGTAGTGGTACTTCGCCTGAGTCAGTGCCGTGAACAGGCCGGCCAGGAACAGCGACCCGGCAAAGGCGTAGCCAAAGCGCGTCTTGCCGAGCAACAGCACCGTTCCGAGCCCGAGCCAGCCGGCGACCCAGATGGCCCCGATCAGGTACCAGGCTCGATACAACGGCTCCGACCAGCCGAAGGCGCCGCCCAGGAACTCGGTCCCCGCGCTCAGTCCGTACCAGAGCATCCCGAGTGCCCAGACTGCCTGATACGAGCGTCGCCGCTCGCGCCACTGACCCAGCAACAGCGCGAAGAAGATGAAGCTGAGCAGCGACGAACAGAAGGGCAAGACAACGTTGAAGTTCACAAGGCTCCTCTCCGAAACGAGCCGAGGCGATGGCGGTGCGTGTCAATGAGTATCGTCGATGTGGCGAGCCCGACCAGAGCGGCGCCCGTGACGGGACGAGAGCCGGCCCTGCCCGACGCCACCCGCCCGGGGCTGTGCTCATCTGGAGATACATGTCGGACCGATCGGCCCACGGTGAGACCCCTGGGTGGTCAGAAGTGCTCGTTGGTGGGCACAGTTTCGACCGATGGGAGGCGTCCCGGTCGAGAATGCATCGCTACTCGAGCAATTCCGACCCGGCGGCGCTCGCCGCGGGCCAGCCGAGCAGTCGTCGCGTCGGACATGTATTCGGATTCGAGCACCCGACCGGACGAGACCGGCGTTTGGTTGAAGGTGTAGCTCGGTCCGGGCAGGAACGACATGCTGGCCGACTGTGGCGCCGAGATCGCGGCCGATAGCCGCTACGGAAAAGCCGCGATCGCGTCGACCCCACTACGCGCTTGCCCGGGCGCGTAGAGTGGCCCTACAGCCGACGAATTCACCGCCCGGCAGGGGCGTTCGTACCGGTCATTTCCCGGTTGACTTACGAGTAGCATGAACGTGCGCCTCGCCACGACGCCCGGAGAAGTGTTGGTCGAGCGGGACGCGGGGTAGACGATGCCGGTCGCACGCTGGGGTTGGGAGTGGCTCCGCACCAACTACGCGAGCACGCGTGGGTGGGGCAGAGCCGTGATCGTCGGCGCGGGGATTGTCGGCGCCCTCATGTACCTCGACACGGGCCTGTGGTTCGATGTGGCCTATTGGGTCCTGGCTCGATTTGCCCCGGATCGGGTTGGCCGTCTGGCTCGGAACGGCATCTCGATCGGCGTTGCGGTGGCGGTGATCGTGGCTCTCGCCTCGGGCGAAGCC
>PLNK01000159.1:11439-13030 GCA_003142755.1 Chloroflexota bacterium
GCCCGACTCCGGTCGACGGGGACGACGAGACCTGGCCGAGCGCGGCGCCCGGGACTTCCTTCATACCTGGGCCAACAGGCGCTCCCGTCCCGACCGGCTCGGTTTCGGCCGCCGATCGACTGCCTGGTGAGCCCGACCCGACTCTGACGCCGGGCGCGCTCAACCCGGGCGTAACTCAGTCGACGATCAAATCGACGATTTGCGTATCGGGTTGGACGGCGACCATCCGTCCGCCGAGCGAGTACACGACCGACCTCAAGATCGAGCAGATGTCCGAGTACGACTACACGGACACATCGACCGCCGCCTACGAGGAGGACCACCTGATCTCGCTCGAGCTGGGCGGTTCGCCGACCGACCCGCGGAATCTATGGCCCGAGCCGTACACAGCCAGCCTCGCCGACGGGCGGCCGACCGGCGCACACATCAAGGATGGCTTCGAGACGAAGCTCAAGAGCGAGGTCTGCGGCGGCACGATCAGCCTCGTGCAGGCCCAGGTGGAGATCGGCGACCACTGGGTCCATGCGTTCTACGGGATTGCGATCGCCGCGCCATCGGCAACGCCGATGCCCGTGAGTGCAACGCCGACACCCACCGCCACGACCGCGAGCGTAGCGCCGCCTCCTGTGCCGGTCGCGTCCCTGTCGGTCCAGATCACCAGCCTGCCGGCGTCGATCAACCACGGTGCCAACGCGACGATGGTCGCCCTCACCTCGCCCGGTGCCACCTGCAGCGCCAGCGTTACCTATGCGTCGGGAACCGTGTCGACTGCCGCGGGACTGCAGACTCATCCACTCGCGGACTCAGCGGGGAGCGTCTCGTGGACCTGGAAGGTCGGGACGAGCACGAAGCCTGGCACCTCGACGGCAACGGTGACGTGCATGTTGGGCGATGGCACTGCGTCCGACACACTGGACTTCCAGGTCACCTGACGCGATGGCGACAGCGGGCCAAGCGATAGTCATGAGGCCGGCGTCTGTGCGCGACCGGTTCAACGCATTCTTCCTCACGCACGAGGTTGCGTGGGAGCTGGCGATGGCCGCCCTCGCCATCGTCTATGTGGCCCTCGGCTTCATCGTCGACGACGTCCAGCAAGCCGCCCGACCGGACCTAGAGGCGGCCGAGCTGATCCTGACCGGCCTGTTCGTCCTCGAATTCGCCTCGCGCATCCTCGCCGCCCGCAGCCGGCTCGATTACCTGAAGGGCCACTGGATCGACGTCATCGCCCTCGCGCCCCCGATCCGGATCGCCCGACCGCTTCGGCTCCTGCGCCTGCTTCGACTCGTTCGAGCCTTCGCCGGCATCTATCGAGCGGGCCTGCACATCCATGGCCTGGCCCGGCACAAGGGCTTCGCCTGGCTGGTGCTCGCCTGGTTCGGCGTCATGGCCGTCTGCTCCGCCTGGCTCTACATCGCCGAGCACGGCGTCAACAAGGCNNGGCTACGGCGACGTCACTCCCCAAACCCAGGAGGGCCGCCTCGCCGCCATGGCCCTGATGCTCCTCGGCATCGGCCTCTTCGGCGCCATCACCGCCACGATCACGAGCTACCTGCTCAACACCGACCTGCGCCGCGTCGAGTCCAAAGTCGAG
>PLNK01000129.1 GCA_003142755.1 Chloroflexota bacterium
GGCCGCCGCTCACGCCATGCCCGCGAACGCGTCAGCAACCCGCCGCGTTACGACGATCCGGCATGTGGGACTCGCCGGCACAACTGCTCTCGCTCCGACCAGCTACGGGACACGCTGAGTCGCCTGGGTTCCGCGGAGAGGTCACGGCCTTTTACGAAGATGGCCATCTCGAGATCGTCGAGGGCGACATCGTTGCGAAGGCTCGCCGACCTCCGCCAGCCCCCGATGCGACGAGAAATGGCGTCGACGCGTACCGCTAGCGCGCGATCTGCAAGAACGTGGTCGGGGCGCGGCCGAAGAGCGCTCGGACGGGGTTCAGGTTCAGGTACGCGAGCACTGACAGGTGCACGGCCACACCGACGATGTCCAGCGTATTGATGCCCCACGCGAACACGGACAAGACGATGAGGCCCATCGGGACGGCGTTGAGGAGACAGGCCCGCGCCCACGCCCACGGCTGCATCGACCACAGCCCGCGGGCGACACTGAAGAGGGCCAGCGAAATGGCGAGGTAGGACAGACCGAAGAAGAGGTCGAGCGGGATCTCGCCGGTGTCCGAATAGTTGAGGCCGTAGTTGACCCAGCGGAGCAGGTCGATCGCGACGGACAGCTCGACGAGACCGGTGACGACCTCGGCGAGGGCCAGCACGACGATNNGGGGCGCTGTAGGGTCCGGCGGGGGCGCTGTAGCCGGCCGGCGGGGCGCCGTAGGGTCCGGCGGGGGCGCCGTAGGGTCCGGGGGCGCCGAAGGGTCCGGGGGCGCTGCCCCACGGCGGAGTGGACGGGGCTCCGGACGGGCTGAACTGGCCGGGGTAGGGAGGTACACCTGGGCCGGGCCATGGCGGCGACGCAGCGGGGACAGTCGGCTGAGCCGTGGCAACCGGCGCGTCAGGCTGGCCCGGCGAGACGGCGGTCTGGCCGTTCGGCGTCAGGCTCTGGCCGCAGGCGTAGCAGAACATCGACCCGGTCGCCGCTCGAGCGCCGCAACGCCCGCACACAGTCGCGTCCGTCAAGGGAGCCCTCCATCCAACGGTCTCGCCGGGCGAGTGTTTGATCCCGGCCTCAAGGCGTCCGGCGAATCCTACCGTGTCAGAAGGGCTGACATGGGGCCCGAATGACCCTGGCCGGACCTCAGGCGGGCCCGTCCGTCCCGTCTTCCGAGGGTGGCGCCACGGCGGCCACGACCGAGCCGGCCGCGTCGTGGGATCATCCCCGGGTCCGCCGCTCAGTGCCAAAGCCGCGGTGTCAGCCCAAGTCCGTGGCGTCAGTCGTGAGGGCAGCCGATGAACATGCGCGATGCCTGGGAAGCCGAGGCCGCGAACTGGATCGCCTGGGCCCGTACTCCCGGCCACGACAGCTACTGGCGGTTCCATGCCGAGCGGTTCTTCGAGCTACTGCCGCCGGCTCCCTGCGAGACTCTCGACGTCGGCTGCGGCGAAGGCCGGCTGCCGCGCGACCTCAAGCAGCGCGGCTACTCCGTGACCGGCATCGATGGCTCCGCCACCCTGATCGAACACGCTCGGTCGGCCGATCCGGCTGGCGACTATCGGGTCGCCGACGCGGCGGCCCTGCAAATCGGCGACGCATCCGTACCCCTCGTGACGGCCTTCATGTCGCTCCAGGACATTGACGATATGCCGGCGGCGGTTCGGGAGACGGCTCGCGTGCTCGTCCCGGGCGGACGGCTTTGCCTGGCGATCGTCCACCCCATCAACTCGGCCGGCGCGTTCGAGACGATGGAGCCCGATGCCGCCTTCGTGATCCGCGGCTCGTACTTCGAGGGCCGCCGATACGAGGACACCTTCGAACGCAGCGGTCTCAAGATCACGTTCTACAGCGAGCACCGACCCATCCAGGACTACTTCGCCGCGATCGAAGCCGCGGGCTTGCTCGTCGAGCGACTCGTCGAGATCCCCGACCCCAAGGATCCACCCGGGAATCGCTGGCAGCGGCTGCCGCTGTTCCTCCACCTGCGCGCGGTCAAGCCCGTCTAGGGCAGGCTCGCCGGCTGGCCTTCCCCCGGAGAACTCGGACATCAGCCCCGACCCGGCCGATACGTCATGCGTCCCAGTTGACCGCCCTGTCAGATTGTTGCTCGATTAGCCTGCGCTCTTGCGCAATTCTGTAGGCAGTCTTGCGCGCTTCTGTCGAAGGCCGGACGTGGAGGACGGACGGCTGCTTAGACGTTCGATGAGCCCGACGAGCCGTTTCGTGAGACTGGACCTGCTCCGCTATTGAAGGAGAGTTCAATGGCAACGTCCGTCGTTGGCGCTCGCGGCACGCGAGCCGCGAGCAACCGGCTCAGAAGAATGGCCCTGGCATCGGTCGCCGTCCTGACGGTGTCGCTGGTCGGCACCAGCAGTGTCGTGGCCGCCGCGCATCCGAAGCCCACCCCAACCCCCGTGACTGTCGCCGCTATCGATCCCTCGCTCACCGCAGGCCGCGGCGCGAGCGTCAACTTCGTCGAGCAGGAAGCCGAAAGCGCGGCCACTACCGGCACCGTCATCGGTTTCGACACCACCGCCTACACCCTTGCCGCCGAGGCCTCGGGCCGCAGCGCCGTCAAGCTCAACGCGNNGCGGCATCACGGCCCCCATCACCCTCACGGCCGATGGCTGGTATTCCCGGACGCTGACCCTGACGTCCAAGTACTCGTGGCTGTATGCCATGTATCCGTTCTCCAACGACCCGAACGCCGACCCGAACCCCGGCTGGTGGAAGCCCGAGCCGGATCCCGTCACGAAGCCGTTCCGGCCGATGCACTTCTATGACGAGCAGCGGGTCATGCTCGGCATCACCTTCCACGCCGGCGACAAGATCCGACTCACGGTCCCCAAGACCACCAACTCGACCTGGTACGTGATCGACCTGATGGACTCCGAGCAGGTCGCCCCGCCGGCCTGGGCGCCCAAGAACTCCGTCTCAGTGCTGGCGTTCGGCGCCGACCCCTTCGGCAAGAAGGACTCGGCCAACGCCTTCGATGCGGCGATCACCTGGGCCAAGGCCCACGGCAAGACCGTCTACATCCCGGTCGGCATCTTCCAGGTCAACCGCCATATCGTCGTCGACAACGTGACGATCACGGGCGCCGGCAGCTGGTGGACGATCATCCGCGGCACGGAGGTCGCCCTGTCGGCGCAGGCCCCGGATGGCTCCTGGCACACCGGCGTCGGCTTCTACGGCAAGTACAGCACCGACGGCGGCAGCAGCAACGTCCATCTGTCGAACTTCGCCATTGAAGGTGACGTGACCGGTCGAATCGACAACGACCAGGTCAACGGCATCGGCGGCGCGCTCAACAACTCCACGGTCGACGGCCTGTACATCGCCCACACCAAGTGCGGCTTGTGGATGGACGGCCCGATCACCAACTTCAAGGTCACGAACACGATAGTGGCCGACGTGATCGCCGACGGCGTCAACTTCGACCGCGCGGTCACCAACTCGAGCGTCACGAACAGCTTCATCCGCAACACCGGCGACGACGCCATGGCCATGTGGTCGTTCAACGCCACGGCCGGAAACCCCGCCGCCGATGAGGACTCCGGAAACGTCTTCGACCACAACACGGTCCAGACGCCGACCCTCGCCAACGGCATCGCCGTCTACGGCGGTCGCGACAACACCATCTCGAACAACGTCGTGGCCGACCCGATCCGCGAGGGCAGCGGTCTCCACGCCGGCCAGCGCTTCACGTCGACGCCCTTCGCCGGCTACCTCAAGTTCACCAACAACACCACCGTGCGGGCGGGCACGCTCGACCTCAACTGGAACATCGGTCTGGGCGCGATCTGGTTCTACGCCCTCGAGGGCTCGCTCTCGGCCGATATCGAAATCAGCGGCGACAACTTCCTCGACAACACCTACAACGCGATCATGCTCGTGGCCGACTGGCCGGTGAAGGATCTCTACACCATCACCAACGTCCACTTCACGGACGTCAAGGTCGACGGCACGGGCACTTCAGTGGTCAGCGGACGCGTGGGCGGATCGGCGTCGTTCCAGAACGTCGTCGCCCGCAACGTCGGCGCCGTTCCGGTGAACAACTGCGGCACGTTCCACTTCACCGCTGCGGGCTCCGAGTTCTCGCTGACCGACCTCGGCGGCAACGGCAGCTGGCTGGCGAGCTGGATGCTCCCCAACACGATCACCTGCGATGACCGGCCTCCGGTCGTTGCCCCTCCGGCCCCTTCGGCCTGGTAGTTCGCCAGGGGATCTGGCCTCACTCGAATCGGGCGGTGCGGGTAACTGCACCGCCCGATCTCTATGTCTGGCGGCAACTCCGGCGGTTCCGGCCCCTACTCGACCGCGACGCCCGTCTCGTGGGCGCCGCCGGCCTTCTCGAGGAACGAGGCGGCGGTCATCTGGGTGCGGTTGACCAGGACCAGGCTGAAGTGGCTGATGACACGCCGGTCCGCCAGCGAGCGAGCCGTGACGTCGGTCAGGGGGACGAAACGCGGATCGGGCGTGTCGACGAAGGTGGCGATGGTGGTCTCAGCGAACGCGAAGATCGTGCCGGTGAGGGTGTGGCCGGCGGTGAAGATGACCAGCTGGCGCGGAATGCGCTCCATCAGCGGCCGGTCCATGCCTCCGACCGGCCCAATCGGAGAAGGCGTGACGTCTTCAGCACTCTGGGCGACGAACGTGATCTCGTCCTGGTTGACCATCAACTCGGGCACGACGAGGTTCGTCGGCTCGCCGTTGCGCCGCAGTAGCCGAGTGTCGGTCAGTCGCACGAAGCCGCGATTGTGGTTGATGAGGTCGGATAGACGACCGAACCGAAGAAGCGAGATCCTGCCCGTGACCCGCAGGTGCGGGCCGACAAGCTCGATGATCTCGAACTTCTCCTCGCCGCCCTGACCCAGTGGGCCGACCGGGTCGAACCCCGACGGACTTGTGCCCCAGCCCGACATGTGTCTCCCTCCATGCGATAGGCGGCGGATGCGATGCGGACTCTAGGGTACTCGCCGTCAGCGATCGTACGCTTCGCGGCGTCAGGTGAGACGGCCGGCCGGCATCTCGATCCAGAGGCGAGCCCCGCCTTCGGCCCGGTTCTCGGCTCCCACACGCCAGCTGTGGGCCTCGGCGAGTGCCCGCACGATGGACAGCCCGAGGCCGCTCGTGCCGGTGCCGCGGCTTCGCGACGGATCGGCCTGGTAGAAGCGCTCGAAGATGCGCGGCAGCGAGTCGGCGGGAATGCCGGGCCCGCTGTCCTCGATCGCCAGCCTGACCATGGGTTTCGCCGGCGCGGCTCGCCCGGCGACGAGGACCGGGTGGGGGCCGGTGGCGGCGACGGTAGCGGCGACGGTCATGCGGACCGAGCCGCCTTCCGGAGTGTGGCGCAGCGCGTTGTCGACGAGGGCACCGACGACCTGGCGAAGCCGATCCGGGTCGGCCTCGACGACGATCCCCTGCGGGCCCTCAACCAAGAGCTTGATCGAGTTGCCCGCCGCCCGCGCCTCGAAACCGGCCGCGACCGACTCGAGCATAGCCCGCAGGTCGAGCTGGCGGCGCTCGAGATGGAGGTGCCCGCCCTCGGCCAGGCTGATCGTTCGGAGATCGTCCACGATCCGGGCCAGGACCCGCGATTGGTCGCGGATCGTCTCGATGTGGCGGCGCTCGGGCGTGTAGACGCCGTCGAGTATCGCGCTGGACGTGGCGTCGATGACCGCCAGCGGAGTCTTGAGCTCGTGGGCCGCGTCTTGCAGGAAGCGTCGCCGGGTGTCGTCGGCTGCCTGCAATTCACCGGCCATTGAGTCGAAGGTACGGCCCAGCTGCCCGAACTCGTCGCTTCGACCGGCCATGCCCGAGCGGCTACCGAGGTCGCCCCGGGCAACGGCCGCGGCGGCACTCTCGAGCTTGGTAAGCGGCCGAACCAGCCGACCGGCGGCCAGCAGGCCGAACAAGGACGCGACCGCGGCGGCTCCGATTGCCGCCAGGATCAGCCGGATGATCGTGATCTGCTGAGCCTGCCCGCTCGTCGCTCCGGCGGGCGTCGCAGCCGGGCTGGCGATAGGCACTCCGTCGCTGTCCAGGTCGAGGTCGTTGAAGCCCTGGTTCACGATGGGCGGCGTCGCCAGGGCTATGACGGCCGCAGTGGCGAGCGCAACGAGAGCGAACCCGATAGCGATTCGCCAACGCAGGCTCACGGCCCTCTTCCGGCCTCAGGCCTGGTCGACCGGGCGGGCGGCTCGATACCCCACGCCGCGGATCGTCTCCACGTAGGCTCCGCCGTCTACCCGTGGGCCGAGCTTCGCGCGCAGGTTCTTGACGTGGCTGTCGATCGTCCGGTCGAAGGTATCGAACGACTCGGCGAAGACTCGCTGGCCGATCTGCTCGCGGGTCCAGACCCGGCCCGGCTGCTCGGCGAGCGCGGCCAGAACGTCGAGCTCGGTGCGGGTGAGAGGCACGTTCGTCCCCGCCCGTATGACGTCTCGGGCGTCCATGTCGATCGTCAGATCGAAGAACTGGATTGTCGGTCGTGCAGGTGGAGTCTCATCCGCGTTGCCACCGGGCGTGCTGCCGGCGGGTCGACCGTAGCGCCGGAGGACGGCGCCAACGCGGGCGACCACCTCGCGGGGCTCGAACGGCTTGGTGACGTAGTCATCGGCTCCGAGCTCCAGGCCGGCGACGCGGTCGATGACGTCGTCGCGGGCGGTCAGCATGACCACTCCCACGTTAGATCCCTCGCTGCGCAACGCGCGCAGGACGTCGAAACCGGAGCGCAACGGCAGCATCACGTCGAGGACGAGCAGGTCGAGTCCGGCCGTTCGTGCAAGCGCCAGAGCGGCCTCGCCATCCGGCGCCTCGAGAACCTCGTAGCTCTCCCGCTCGAGGTAGGCGCGAACGACCTCTCGGATGTGAGGCTCGTCATCGGCAACCAGGATCCGGGCTCCCATTGGCACACCATAGCTCAGAGGGGCTTCCATCGTCGTCATCTCAATAGGCGGCGGGGCTGTAGGCGTCGATGGCCTCATGGGCACGGGCGGGGTCCACGTACCAGGGGCGCCAGACGGAACGGAGCGTGGAGATCCGCTGAGGAAAGGCTCGACAAGTCGCAACCCGATCTGGCGGACCTATCCTGCGGTTGCCGCAGCCCGAATCGAAACGGACCAGGTCGTTCGACCTGGTCCGTTGTCAGTGCATGCGAGCTGAGTTCAGACCTTCTTGGGCTTCTTCTCGGCCTTCGGTGCGGGCTTCTCGGCCTTGGCCGGCGTCTTGGCAGGGGCCTTGGTGGCCTTCGGCGCCGGCTTCTCAGCCTTTGCGGCGGCCTTCGGCGCGGCTGCGGCCTTGGCAGGGGCCTTTGCGGCGGCCTTGGCCGGGGCCTTTGCCGGGGCCTTTGCCGCTGGCTTCTCAGCCTTGGCGGCGACCTTGGCCGGGGCCTTGGTCGCGGCCTTTGGAGCGGCCGTGACCGCGGCGACCGGAGCGATCTCCGTGCGAGCCGTTCGCGACAGCGCAGCCTTGGCCTTGCCGGCGGCGGTCTGCGGGCCCTTGGCCTTGGTTGCCTTGCCGGAAGCGATGCGGGTCCGGGCGGCCTTGATGGCGGCGGCGGTTCCCGTGGACTTGGTGCTGCGCGTTGTCTGCACCGCGGTTCCATCGGCCAGGGCGTTCAGCCGGAGGACCAGGCGGGACTTGCGGCGGGCGGCGTTGTTGGGGTGGATCGCCCCGACCTTCGCTGCCTTGTCGAGCGCGCTCATCGCCTCGGCCAACGCGGAAGCGGTATCGCCTTCGCTGGCGCCGGTGGCGACCTTGATGGCGTTCGCCGCGTATGTCTTCGCCGCGCTCTTGCGCGGTTGATTGATGGCCCGCCGGCGCTCTGCCTGGCGGACCCGCTTGATCGCTGACGGCGTGCGGGCGCCGGTCCAGCCTCGGGGCGTCTTGGCCAAGTTCGAAGACCTCTGTGCTGCTGAAGGAAGGCGGCAGGCAACCGAAACTGGGCCGACTGACGCGACGGTTGATGGTAGCAGAGTAGCGCGTGCATGCGCAGGCGCGATATCGATCCGATTCGGTACTGTCGAGCCTAACCCCCAAAGCCGCATAATCGCCGGGCACACCCCACTGCTGCCATCTGGAGGATCTCGTGAAAGTCATCGACGTTGAAGGCATCGGTCCCACATATGCCGGCCAGCTCGAAGGTGTCGGAGTCAAGACGACCGACGATCTGCTCGAGCGAGGCGCCAGCGAGAAGGGTCGCGAGGAGCTCGAGAAGGCGACGGGCATAGGCCACACTCTCATCCTCAAGTGGGTCAACCGCGTCGACCTGTACCGCATCAACGGCATCGGCTCGGAATACTCCGACTTGCTCGAGGTCGCCGGCGTCGACACCGTGCCCGAGCTGGCCCAGCGCAACCCCGCCAACCTCACCGAGACCCTCGCCGAAGCGAACGCGTCGCGAAACCTCGTACGCCGCCTGCCTACGGTCGAGATGGTCACGGCCTGGGTCGCGGAAGCCAAGTCGCTGCCCAGGATCGTCAACTACTAGGCATCGTTGTTCTTCGGGATCAGGTCGCCAGGGCGGTGGCGGCCTGAGGGCCCGCCGCGAGAGAGTCGAGCGCGCGTGCGATCTCTTCTCGCAGCCGATCGTGCTGTGGGCCCAGGGTCGAACCAGCGTCGCTCCACCGCTCCTGCGGGTAGTGCCATACGGGCCTGCCGACGAGTTCCGGCGGTTCCCAGTCGTAGCGTGGCCAGACATGCGCGTGCAGGAACGCGTCTCGGTTCCCGAGTATCTCGATGTTCACGCGTCGAAAGGCGGGGTCCAGCCGGCGACAAGCGATCTCGACGGCCTCGGCCAGGCAGTCGAGATCGGCCAGGTACTCGAGGCGTTCCGCCCGCGGCATGTCACTTAGCCGCGTGATCTGGGGATCGTCCGCGAGCAGCACGCAGTAGCCGGGGAGGAATTGCGGGTCGCCCATGACGGCGAAGCCGCGCTTCAGCCGCCGCACCACTGTTGGGTTCTCGCCCCGCAGCGCCGTCCCGATGCGGTCAGCCCGCCAGTTGTCCGTCTCGGGCATGATCCCTCCTCGCGCTCTCTACAGACCGCCGCCGAGCGCATCGTAGGCCGCCGGCCGACCAGGTGCGCGAACGCGCAGGTTTTCGGTCCCACCGAAAGGCATTGGGCCCGCCGGCGAGATCTTCTGCTCCCAAGCCGCTTGAACTCGTCCGGAGACCGAGATCTCAGGGTTCGTGCGGCCACATCGTGAACCCGCCATGGCCGATCGAGGCCTGGGGAGTCAGATCGCAGGCTCCGGCGAGCGCGGACCCTTCGAATCGCCCACTCTCGTTTCGGTGGCACCGAAAAGGCGCAGGATCCACGGAGATTCCGGTGACGGCCGAGAGCCGCCCGCCCGTGTTTGGGCGGTGGCGAAGTTGTGGCCGCTCAACCCGTCGGGGATCGTCGAAGCCAGGCGCCATGCCGGCGTCCGGCTCGGTCGATGGTCTTCGTGACCACAGCCTCTCGATCCTCGGCGCCCCGTCCCGGCTAAACTCCGACGCGTGACCATCCCGCAGTCTCGCCTTCGCAACTTCTCCATCATTGCCCATATCGACCACGGCAAGACGACGCTGTCGGACCGGCTGCTCGAGATGACGCACACCGTCGACGCGCGCCAGATGTCGAACCAGATGCTCGACTCCATGGACCTGGAGAAGGAGCACGGCATCACTATCAAGGCGCGGGCTGTGCGCCTCGAGCACACGGCCGCCGACGGCCTGCTGTACGGGCTCAACCTGATCGATACGCCCGGCCACGTCGACTTCAGCTACGAGGTCAGTCGCAGCCTGCAGGCGTGCGAGGGCGCGATCCTCGTCGTCGATGCGACGCAGGGGATCGAGGCCCAGACGCTCGCCAATGTCTACCTCGCGCTCAAGCAGAACCTGGTGATCATCCCCGTCCTCAACAAGATCGACCTCCCCTCGGCCCAGCCCGACGTGGTCATCGAGGAGCTGGAGAGCGTGCTGGCCCTCCCGCGCGAGGAGGTGCTGCTGGCGTCGGCCAAGGACGGCACCGGCGTGGCCGAGATTCTCGAAGCCATCGTGCAGCGCGTCCCGCCGCCCAAGGGTGACCCGGAGGCGCCGGTTCAGGGTCTGATATTCGACTCCCACTACGACGCCTACAAGGGCGTGGTGGTCTACGTCCGGCTCGCCCAGGGGACGCTCCACGAGCACGACGTCATCCGACTCATGGGCTCCGGGGCCGAGGCCGAGCTGGTCGAGCTAGGATATTTCCGGCCGCAGCTCACGCCCGTCACCGAGATGCGCGCCGGCGATGTGGGCTACGTGGCCACCGGTCTCAAGAGCGTGCGCGAGGCCCAGGTAGGCGACACGGTCACGACCGTGGCCGCTCCGGCCGCCGCGCCGCTGCCCGGCTACCAGCCGGCCAAGGCTCTCGTATTCGCGGGCATCTACCCGATCGTCGGCTCCGACTACCCGAACCTGCGTGACGCAATGGAGAAGCTGCACCTCAACGACGCCAGCTTCTCATTCGAGCCCGAAAGCTCGGTTGCGCTGGGCTTCGGCTTCCGGTGCGGGTTCCTCGGCCTGCTCCACATGGAAATCGTCGAGGAGCGGCTCGAGCGCGAATTCGGCCAGGAGCTGATCGCGTCGGCGCCTTCGGTCGAATACCAGGTCGTCCTGATCAACGGCCAGGGGACCGTGACCGTCGACAATCCGTCCAAGATGCCCGACGCCGGCCAGATCGAGGAGATCCTCGAGCCCTGGGTCAAGCTCGGGATCGTGACACCCTCCACCTACATCGGCACGCTCATGGAGCTGACCAAGAACCGGCGCGGGGCGTTCCTGGGCATGGAGTACCTCGACCCGAAGCGCGTCCTGCTCAACTTCGAGTTGCCGCTCGGCGAGGTCATCGTCGATTTCTACGATCAGCTCAAGACGCGGACCCAGGGCTATGCCTCGATGGACTTCGAGGAGATCGGCTATCGGGCCGCCAACCTGGTCAAGGTCGACGTCCTCGTCGCGGGCGAGCCCGTCGACGCCCTGTCGGTCGTCGTCCACCGCGACCGGGCCCAGGCGATCGGGCGCGAACTGGTCCACCGCCTGCGTGGCCTGATCCCGCGGCAAATGTTCGAGATCGCCGTCCAGGCCGCCATCGGCTCCAACGTCATCGCCCGCGAGACGGTAGCGGCCATGCGCAAGAACGTCCTGGCCAAGTGCTACGGCGGCGACATCACCCGCAAGCGCAAGCTGCTCGAGAAACAGAAGGAGGGCAAGCAGCGCATGAAGCGGGTCGGGTCCGTCGAGATCCCGCAGGAAGCGTTCCTGGCGGTTCTTCGAATGGACGAGGTATGACGGCCGAAACCGTACGCATCCTCATCGCTTCTGGCTTCTTCATGGTTCTGATGATGTTGCGCCTGGAGGCGGGCCGTTTCGGCGCGGCCGAATTCGACGAGCCGGGCCGGCCTCCGCGCGGCTTCTGGACGCGACTGGCCTGGTACCTGATGGGTCTGGCATTCGTGGCGGCTCTCTACGTCGTCCACCCCCAGCCGCATGAAGTCCTGTTCCTGCTCATAGGGCATCCATCCGATGTGCTCGTCTTCGGTGCCATCCTGGCCGCTCTCGGCCTGGCGCAGGCGGCGGCGCTGGCCTGGTTGCGCTACGGGTATTTGCGGTACCCGCCCGCCGCGGCCTATCCGGGGGCGGCGCTCAACTCGATTGCCACGGCCTTCATCGATGAGGCCGCCTTTCGGGGGGCGCTGCTCGGGACGCTGGTCGCGATCGGGCTGTCTGACGGCCCGGCCATCGTTGCCGCGGCGCTCGTCTACGTCCTGGTCAGCCGCGCGGCTGCGCCCGGGCGGCACCGCTCCATGCTGCTGGTGTCGCTCGGAATGGGGCTCGTCTTCGGCTGGGTCACCCTCGCGACCGGCGGGATCGGCGCGGCCATCATCGGCCACGCCGTGGCTTCATTCGGGCTGTTCGTGTTCACCGGCCACGCCGGGCAGATCCCCGTCGCCGGCAAGGAGCAAGACGAGATCGAGGCGCGGAAACGAGTGCCCGAGGGCTGGCAGGACACCCGCCGGCCGACCGTGCCCGGCCTTGGCGCCGAGCCTCGCGACTTCGCCGAGCAGGTCCGGCGTTCGGGTTTCGTCGATCGCACCGAACGACTGGCAGCCGAGGCTCGCCGCTCCGGCCCCCTCGCCCGAGTTCGCGATGCCAGCCGCCCCAGGCCGCAGTCAACGCGGCGGCGCGCCCGCTAGCTGTAGCTAGCTCGGCCATCGCCGCCAGGGTAGCCTCGCATGATCGACCGCGACGGGCCGCGGGCGCACCCTCGATCCGCCGCTGCGGACTACTCTGGTCCCGTGACTGACACGACCGGGCCCCGCCCACCGAGCCCGATGGCACCCCAGCCGCCTGTGGCCCTGTACCTGCATCTGCCTTTCTGCCTGGCCCGTTGTCCCTATTGCGATTTCGTGGTCTACGCGGGCGCCGATGCCAGGGGCGCAAGGTCGCGAACCGAACGCCTCTACGCGGCCATCGAACGGGAGATCGACCTGCGCGCCGACGATGTCGAGGCTCGATTTGGCACGGCCAGACCGCCGCTCTCCAGTGTCTACTTCGGCGGCGGGACTCCATCGCTCGTCCCCGAGGAGTTGCTGGAGAGGCTGATGACGATCGTTCGGGCGCGGTTCGGCGTCGCCACGGACGCGGAGGTGACCATCGAGGCCAACCCGGGCCCCNNTGCGGCGCCTCGGCCGGCGCCACTCCCCGGAGGACGTGGCCGCGGCCGTGGCTCTGGCCAGGGCTGCCGGCATCGGCTCGGTCAATCTGGATCTGCTGTACGACGTGCCCGGCCAGGCGCTGGCGGCCTGGGAGAAGACGCTGGGAGCGGCCCTGGCCCTGGGCCCGGATCACCTGTCGCTCTACGCCCTTACCCTCGACGATCCCGACGCAGAGGGCCTGACCGGTGCCGAGGGCGATCATCTGCCGACACCGCCCGGCGCGCGCCGCTGGCGGGAGCGGGCCCGTGCCGATCAGAACGACGATCGTGCGGCGGACCAGTATCGACTCGCGGCGGACCTGCTCGCGGCCCTTGGCTGGCGTGGCTACGAGATCTCCAACTGGGCCCGGCCCGGACACGAGAGCCGTCACAACCTGGTCTACTGGCAGCGTGAGCCATACGAGGCCGTTGGGCCCGGCGCCCACGCCTTCGATGGGGTCACGCGCCGCTGGAATGCAGCCGCAATGGAACCGTACGCGGCCGCCCTGCTTCCGGACCGATCCGGCTCGACCTCCAATCTGCCCCCCGGCGGCTCCGAGGTCCTGACCGCCGAAATGGCGGCCGCGGAGCAGCTGATCCTCGCCCTGCGCCTCGACAGCGGCGTACCCGAGGCCGCGGCCGCACAACCACCCTTCTCGAGCGTTGTGGCTTGGGCTCAGTCGGCCGGACTACTCGAATATGTGGATTCGGGAGGCGAGCCTCGCCTGCGGCTCACCACGAGCGGTCGGTTGCTCAGCAACGAGCTATTCGCCAGGCTCGTCTGAGCCAGCCATCGCTGCCAGGCCGCTTCGGCGGCAGGTCCAACTGCACGATGGAACCGTTTCCACCACAAATTGCCGGTTGGCGGTCCCGAGACATTTGTTGTATCTTCCGCTAAACGAGTTTGATTGTGCGCCCGCCCAATCGGTCGACCGGTTTCATGCTCGGGCCCAACGAGGGAAGACTGCCGATGGCTATCCCTGGCGAAGGTGGAGTCGCTCAGGCAGAGATTCGGCGACGCAACCTGAGCCGGATGTTGCGAGAAGTGCATCTTGGCGGCCCGCTGTCCCGCTCGGAACTGGCGGCTGAGCTCAATCTCAACCGCAGCACCGTGGCTTCGCTGATAGGCGAGTTGTCATCGCGCGGGCTCGTGTGGGAACGGAGCCGAACTAAAGGCCTGCCGCAGGCGCCCGGACGGCCGTCTCCAGTCGTGGAATTGCGGCGCGACGGGCCGGGGGCGCTGGCAATCGACCTGTCCACTGACTGGATCGGAGCCGCGGTAATCGGGCTCGGGGGCGCGGTCATCAGCTCCACGCGGCGCGACCACTCGCTGGCCAATTCGGATCCTATCCAGATCGTGAATGAGCTTCAGGGTCTCGCCGGGCCGTTGCTCGCAGGCTTGGGCGATGGACCGCACGTCGTCGCGATTGGAGTGTCCGTTCCGGGCGCCGTTCGCGCGGAAGATGGACATCTGCACCATGCCCCCAACCTCCGCTGGCGCGACGTGCCGCTGGGAAGTCTCATCCATGAGCGTTTCCGGGACTTGAATGTTCCCGTATTCGTAGACAATGACGCCAGCCTGGCCGCTTCCGCGGAGCATTCGCGTGGATCGGGCCGGGGGTCGAACGATTTCATCTGTTTGTGGGGTGAAGGCGGGATCGGAGCTGGTATCGTCGTCGGCGGCCGCTCACTAAGTGGAGCGGCAGGGTATGCTGGCGAAGTCGGCCACATCACTGTGGACCCGAACGGTAATCTCTGCCATTGTGGCGCTCGCGGTTGCTGGGAGGCTGAGGTGGGCGAGGAAGCACTTCTTCGTCGGTCTGGGCGAGATCCCCTTGGAGGTACGCGCGCGCTTGCCGATCTTCTTTCGGCCGCCGACAGGGGCGACAAGGTTGCTCTCGCGTCCCTGGCCGAGTCGGGCCGCTGGCTCGGCATTGGACTGGCGGGTCTGGTGAACGTTTTCAACCCCACCCGCGTTGCTCTGGGCGGGCTCTATGCCCGCATCTTTGCCTATGTCAGGGAGGCTGTCGTTCGAGAACTCGACGCGAGGGCGCTGCCGGCGCCGCGCGCCATGGTCGAACTGACGACTGCCCTTCTCGGTGCCAACACGCTGTTGCTCGGCGCTGCCGAGCTGGCGCTGGCGCCGACCCTCTACGACCCGACGATTGGCCCGCTTGCGGGCGATTCCGCCCGGGTCGATCCCGACCGGTGGCTTCCCCGACGGGCGCCCCGCGTCGGGCACTCGGAACCCCAGGCCGAACCGGCAAGGAGGTGATGCCAGGCCCGATCGTCCGGGGCGACGCAGACGCGTCGCCTGGTAGAACGCCAAGGCCCCCGGCTGCTGTAGCCGGCCCACAGCCAGAGGCGGCATCAGGAACATGAAAGAGGAGATGAGGAGTTGTTGAACACTAGGAAACTCGCAGTATCCGTCGTCGCGGTAGTGGCGATTGTGGCGGGCTGCTCGTCCTCGACTGCCACCACCGCGCCGTCCGCGGCTGCCGGTGGCGGTGCAGGCGTCAGCGTTACTGACTTCGACGCTGCCTTCAGCGCCATGGCGAAGGTCAAGACCATCGGCGGCAGCGGCATGGTTG
>PLNK01000032.1 GCA_003142755.1 Chloroflexota bacterium
TTGAGCGCGGCCGCCGCCCGGCGCTTACAGACGATGCCGTAGGCCTTCGGCGCCGACGCGGGATCCGGCCGAGAACGTTCGCGGGCCACCTGTCGGCGTGTCAGAATGTGAAATCGGAGCGCGATTGACCAGTCGCCGCTCGATGTCGAGAACGCAGGGCTCGTCGGACCGGCCCAATCCGTCGGACCGGCCCAATCCGTCGCAAGAGGCCCCGATGATGCGCAGACTTCTCCGCGACCACCGCCATTCGATGATCGGCCTGGGAAAGGCCGCGCTCCTGGCCGGCTTCATCGTCGGTTGCTCGCCCAACGTCACGCCCACGCCCGTGGCATCGCCCACCGCCGTGCCCACGCCAACCGCTCAGTCGCCCGTCCCGGTCAAGGTCTGGGTTACCACGGCCGACCAGTCGAGGTTGCTCGCCGCCCAACCGGACATCGCCTTCGGCCCGGTCGTTGCGGGCGACCAGGTGGTCGACGTCGACGAGAACAACCAGTACCAGCAGATGGACGGCTTCGGCGGCGCGATGACGGATTCGTCGGCCTGGCTGCTGTATACGCAGATGCCCGAGGCGCAGCGGAAAGACCTCATGTCAAAGTTGTTCTCGCGCACCGATGGCATCGGCGTGAGCATGCTGCGAGTTCCGATGGGCGCGAGCGACCTGGTCCATGGCCCGGCTTACACATACGACGACATGCCCGCCGGACAGGCCGACCCAACCCTCGCCCACTTCTCGATCGAACACGATATGGCGTACATCATTCCGGCCCTGCAGGACGCCTTCAAGCTCAACCCGGACTTGAAGATCGTGGCCAACCCGTGGAGCCCGCCGGCCTGGATGAAGACGACCGACCTGCTCGGAAACGGCACGCTGCTGCCGCAGTACTACGCGGCCTGGGCCCAGTACTTCGTCAAGTTCGTCCAGGCCTACAAGGCCCAGGGCGTGCCGGTCTGGTCAGTCACGATGCAGAACGAGCCGCACTACGAGCCGGGCAGCTACCCCGGCATGCGGCTCGAGCCCGCCGATGAGGCGACTCTGGCAAAGACGTATCTCGCCCCTGCCCTCAAGGCCGCCGGGCTCGATACCAAGATCATGGTCTGGGACCACAACTGGGACAACACGAGCTACGCCATCGATGTCCTGGCCGACCCGGCGGCGAAGGCCGTTGTCGCGGGCACGGCCTGGCATTGCTACGCCGGCAGCTTCTTCGCCCAGGGAGTCGTCCACGACGCCTACCCGGACATGCCCATGTGGGAAACCGAGTGCAGCGGCTTCACGTCGCTCGGTTTCGGCGATGGCTTCAAGAACGACATGTCGGACCTGATGATCGGCTCAACCCGCTACTGGGCCAAATCGATCATCAAGTGGCCGATGGTGACAAACACGACGAACGGCCCGAATACCGGCGGTTGCGGCACTTGCATCGGCTTTGCCACGATCGACCCCTCGGCCCCCGCCGGCTACACCTACACCCGTGACTACTTCTCCATAGGCCAGGTCAGCAAGTTCGTGCGGTCGGGCGCATACAGAATCGCGTCCTCCGGGTTCACGTTCCACGGCTTCGGCACGGTCGCCTTCAAGAACCCCGACGGCTCGAAGGTCCTCGTCGTCAACAACCCCTTCAACTACGACTCCAACATCCTGGTTCATTGGGGCGACCGTTCATTCGCGTATTCGGTGCCGGCGCAGGCCGCGGCCACGTTCACCTGGAGCGGCACGCAGGAAGATGTCGCTGCCCCGACTCAGCCGACCAACATGACGCAGAAGGTCAATTCGACCAAGGTCGACTTGAAGTGGGACTTCTCGGCGCTGGCCGACACGTACACCGTGAAGCGCTCCGCGACGGCCGGCGGCCCCTATACGGTCGTCGCCGCGGGCGTGGGCCTGCCCGAGTACTTCGACACGACGGCGGTCTCGGGAACCAAGTACTACTACGTGGTCAGCGCGATCAACAAGCTGGGCGAAAGCCCCAACTCGGCCGAGGCCACCGCGGCGCCGTAGCAGAGAAAAGGGAGGGATTCGCTGCGCTGGCAGGGCTCGTTCCATCGCGACTTGTCCTACCGAATTAGTCGAGCGCGCTCAGCTGGGCTACGATGCTCGTGGGCCTGAAGGTCCAAACAAGACGCCATACGAAAAGTGAGGCAGATCATGGGCGACAAGACACCCAAGCGACCGCCGAAGGTGAAGAAGCCGAAGCCCGCTTCGCAGCCGCCGACCAAGGGCGCTTAGTGGCGCCGCGCGAAAAAGGTTCGCGTCCCACCGCCTCGGCTCGCCACTTCAAGCACCGCGAGATCGAGCTCGCCGAGGGCGGCAAGCTTCTGCTCAACGGCGACGGCTCGATCAGTCAGGTAGATGCGGCCGGCGAGACCGTCGGGAAATGGGCCACCGGCGATGCGGAGTGGAGCAGCCACGCGATCAGGTTCGGCCTGCAGGCACAGGCCGACACCGTGGCGCCGCATGGCCGTCGCGTCGCCGAACCGAGGCCCCGCGCCTAACGCGGACCTGGCTATCGGGTCGCCGTCTATCGGAATGCCGGAGGTCTCATGCTCGCGCCTGTTCGTCCTGCCGTCTTCGTCGGAGCGCGCCTGCTCGACGGTCGATCGCAAGACGCAGTCGCCGACGGCATGCTCGTCACCGATGACAACGGTCGTATCGTTGCGTCCGGTCCGGCTGCCACCGTCGTGGCCCCGCGGGAGGCCGATCGCATCGACGTTTCGGGCCTGACGATCCTGCCCGGCATCATCGACTGTCACGTTCACCTGAGCCTCCGCCTGGAGCCCGTCGCGGAACAGATCCAGCGTTCCGCCACCGATCTGGTGGTGCGCGCCCTCCAGACCGGCCGTGACTTCGTCGAGGCGGGCGTGACCACCGTCCGCGATGCGGGCTACACGCCGGCCGGCATCAAGCGTGCCTTTGCGACGGGCGCGTATCCGGGGCCCCGGACGCAGGTGAGCTGTACGCCGTTATCGCAGACCGGCGGGCATGGCGACGGCTGGACGCCCTCGGGTGCCATCCTGGAGACCCAGGTCTCGGACCTGCCGTCGGGCATCGCCGACGGAGTGGACGCGGTTCGACGGGCGGCGCGGCTCCAGATTCGGGCCGGCGCCGATTGGATCAAGGTCATGGCCACGGGTGGTGTGCTCTCGGCGGCCGACAGTCCGGATGCCAGTCAGTTCACGATCGATGAGATCCGCGCCATCGTCGAGGAGGCAGCGGCCGCCGGGATCAAGGGCACCTTCGCCCACGCCGAGGGAACGGCCGGCATCAAGAACGCGCTGCGGGCTGGCATCACCAGCATCGAGCACGGCGACCTCATCGACGACGAGGGCATCGACCTCATGCTCGAGCGCGACGTGCCGCTCGTGCCCACTTTCAACATCAACTTCGCCCTGATGGACGAGGATCGGGTGAGTCGCGGCGAGGTTCCGCCCTGGGCCATCGAGAAGATGCGCTACCTCTTCAACCGCCAGCAGACCAACTTCCGGCACGCCGTCGAGCGAGGCGTCCGGGTGGTCATGGGCACGGACAGCTTCAACGGCATGTATCCGCCGGCCGAGCTGGCTTACATGTCCGACTTCGGTCTGGGTCCCTTCCGTGCCATTCAGGCGGCGACGAGCGATGCCGCCGCGCTTCTGGGTCTGACGGATAGGGCGGGCACTCTCGAGGCTGGCAAGCAGGCCGACCTGATAGCCGTTGCCGGCGATCCCCTGGCCGAGCCGGGGCTGTGGCGCGATCCCGCCCGGATCATCCTGGTGATACAGGGCGGACGCATCGTGGCGGACCGCCGCGGGGCGTAGCGGGTGGTCTTCCACTGGGCCGCCGCGATCCTCGATTTCTGGCTGGCGTCGTGGCGCGGCGCAAGAGCGTGGCTTGGCCGTCCCGCGCGGGTCCGGCGCCTGTGGCGGGCCCTTCCGGGAGATCTCCTCGGCATCCTCGTCATGCGCGGCTGCGGCATCGCCAGGCCGACGCGAGAGGTCGAATCCGGCGACGTCACGGCGGTCCTGGTCGAGGATCCGCGGGTGGGCCGCTGGTTCGATACGCAGCTGATGCCGGTGACGGCGCAGACGCTGGGTCGGTACGTGTTTGCGCGCGGCCGGATCCCGGCCGACATCCTGGCCCACGAGTGCGAGCACATCCGCCAGTGGGAGAGGTTCGGGCCGTTCTACCTGGCGATGTACTTTGGTTCGTCGGCGCTTGCGTTGTTGCGCGGCCGGGAAGCCTACTGGGCGAATCATTTCGAGGCTGCTGCTCGAAGCAGGGCCGTTCGAGAGACGTCGAAGACGAAAACCCGACTAAAGCCGTAGGATATCGAGCGACCGCACCGGCCCAACGAACGCCCCTGGCTCGAGGAAACGCCCGAAAATGCCGAAACTCACCGAAGCCGCCGTCCTCAAGGCCCTGGCCACGGTTCAGGAGCCCGAGCTTGGGGGCGACCTGGTCTCCCGCAACATGGTCAAGGACCTCGTGGTCGATGGCACTCGCGTGTCGTTCACGATCGAGTTGACGACGCCGGCCTGTCCGCTCAAGGATGAGATCGAGGCTCGCGTGCGGGCGGCCCTCAAGCCGGTCGGGGCCGACCCGATAGAAGTCAGCTGGGGCGCGACGGTCCGGCGATCAACGCCCTCGACGCCGCAGATGCTGCCGGGAGTCAAGAACATAGTCGCCGTCGCGTCCGGCAAGGGTGGGGTGGGAAAGACCACGATCAGCGTCAACCTGGCCGTTGCTCTGGCCCGGGCCGGGGCATCGGTGGGGCTTCTCGATGCCGACATCACCGGCCCGAACATCCCGATGATGATCGGGGCCGAAGGCCAGCCCATCGCCAGCCCGGCCGGCAAGATAACGCCCATCGAGGCCAACGGCGTCAAGGTCATCTCGATCCAGTTCTTCGTGCCCGAGGGTCAGCCGATCGTGTGGCGCGGTCCGCTCGTCGGCGGGGCGATCCAGCAGTTCCTGCGCGACGTGGAGTGGGGCGACCTCGACTACCTGGTCGTGGATCTGCCGCCCGGCACCTCGGATGCGCAGTTGACGCTGGCCCAGTCCGTGCCGCTGACCGGCGCAGTGCTGGTGACGACTCCGCAAATGGTTGCCCTGGCCGACGTGGCCAAGGCCATGGCCATGTTCAAGCGGGTCAGCGTGCCGATCCTCGGCCTGGTCGAGAACATGTCCGGCTTCGTGTGCGCCCACTGCGGCGAGGTGACCGACATCTTCGGCAAGGGCGGCGGCGAGCGCTACGCGGCAGAGAACGGCATCGACTTCCTGGGCGCCGTGCCGCTGGATGTCACCGTCCGCCAGGGCGCGGATGTCGGCGTTCCTGCCGTGGCGCAGAGCCAGCCAGGCCCGGCCGCAGCGGCGCTCGAGCACATCGCCCGGGCGATCGCCGGCAAAGTCAGCATCCAGGCGGCACGCGAGCAGCCGGTCCTGACCGTCTCGTAGCGGCGGCCGCGGGGGCGTAACATTCGGGCGTCCCGACGAGGCTCGGGGCGGCCCGCGAGGTCCCGATGCCCTGCCCCGACTGTGCAACTCCGACGGCCCCCGGCGCTCTCTACTGCCACCACTGCGGCCGGCGACTCGAGACGCTGGCGGTCGGCCTGAAGATCGGCGATCGCCGTGTCGTCACCGCGGTCTTCGCCGATCTCGTTGGCTATACGCGCCTCGTCGACGAGCTCGATCCCGAGGATGTTCGAGCGCGCGTCGACGGCGCGCTCACGTTGCTGGGTCAGGCGATCCTTCATTTCGGCGGGTCGGTCGAGAAGTTCGTCGGTGACGCCGTTCTGGCCATCTTCGGAACGCCGGTCGCTCATGACGACGACACGCTCCGAGCCTGCCTGTGCGCACTCGAAATGCAGGCCGCACTGTGCAGGTATGGCGCGGGCGAGGATCAGCCGCTCGAGCTTCGTATCGGCATCGCCACAGGCGAGGTCGTGGCGGCGCTGCGGGAAGTGGCCGGGACGCGCTCGGTGGCGCTGACCGGCGATCCGATGACCACCGCCGCCCGTCTTCAGCAGCTCGCGGAACCCAACGTCATCCTGCTCGACGAAGCAACCGCGTCCGCTGCCGAGCCTCGCATCGGAGTCGATCGGCTGGGCGAACGCCTGCTCCGCGGCCAGCGCCAGCCCGTCTCGGTGGCGCGGCTTCGCGCCGCGAGGCGAGTGCTCAGCCACCCCTGCCGCAAAGTCGCTCCGCTCATCGGGCGCGGCGCCGAGAAGGAGCGCATCGTCGAGATGGTGCGTCGGACGGCCGAGACCGGCCGCGGCGGGGCCATCCTGCTACGCGGCGAGCCCGGCGTCGGCAAGTCCCGGCTGCTCTGCGAGATGGAGGACGACGCCAGGGCCGCGGGGTTCGGTTGGATGTGGGTCGACAACACGCCGCACGGTATGGAATCGCCGTATCGAACGGTGCGCAACATGGTCGACTGGGTTGGCGACAACCAGGGCGTCACGGCCGGGATCGCCAATCGCGAGCTGATGTTCGGCGACGGCGTGGCCCAGGACCTCGATCCCGAGTCGGCCCGACTGCTGTTCGGGGCAATTGCCGTGCTGGCCCGCGACTCGGAGATGGACCTGCTGCCCGAAGAGGGCTGGGAGGCTGGCTGGACCGGGCTGACCGATCCGGCGGAGTTCCAGATGGGCGTTCGATTGGTCACCCACCGCTGGGTCAGCCGGCTGGTCGCCCGCGGCCCGCTCGTTGTCGTCATGGATGACATCCACTGGGTCGATCCATCGAGCCGGGTCCTGATGGACATCATGATCCGCATGGCTGCCGACATGCCGCTCGTCGTCATGGCCGGGTCGAGGCCACCGGCGATGCCGGATTGGGTCGGGCTGCCGCACGTCGAGGTGATCGAGCTCGGAGGCCTGGATCAGGCCGCGATAGAGGAGCTCGGGACGGCCGTCGCGGGCGCGGCCCTGGAGACGGAATCGGCCCGCTGGCTGTACCAGCGAACCGCCGGCAACGCCCTGTTCGTGAGCGAGATCATGCGGACCTTGCGCGAGACAGGCGGGCTCGAATGGGTCGGCGACGGGGTTCGGATCGACCGTGGAGCGGTCCGGCGCGGAGTGCCACTCAGCCTGCGGGCGTTGCTGGGAGCGCGCATCGATGCCCTGCCGCCGGCCCAGCGGGCAGCGGTGGAGGTTGCGTCCGTGATCGGCATGACCTTCTCCGAGGCACTGCTGCGGAACCTGTGCGGGGACGACATGGCGGGGGTCGATCTCAACGGCCTGGCCGAGGCGGGCATCGTCGGTGCGGCCGACGAGCCTGGCGGGGGGCCCGGGCAGTGGCGCTTCCGCCACCAGCTTTTCGTCGATGCCGCCTATGGTCGTCTCCTGGCCGAGCGGCGACGAGAGCTCCACGCCGCCCTGGCGGACCATCTCGAGGCCTCGGAGCCGCACGCCGACGTGGCCGACCTGGCGCGGCACCGAATTGCGGCCGGCGACGCCGAACGAGCGCTGCCGCTGCTCGAGCAGGCTGCTCGTGAGGCGCTCGCGGTGGGAGCGGTTGCGGAGGCCGAGGCCTTCAGGCGTGCCGCGGCGGAACTCCGGGGCCAGAGCGAGCCGGCCCTACCCTAGACCGGCGGCGTCGGCAGCGGCAGCGACGCCCAGGCGTCGGCCGTCCAGGCATCCTCGGCCATCTTGCGCTGCCCCGACAGCGACGGGTGGAAGTAGTCGTACGTGCTCAGGTCCTCGATGGTGAAGTCCGAATCGGCCAGCACGGCTGAGTTGTAGGTGCAGCGGAGCCGGCCGGTCGAGCCTTCGTGAGCGTTGATGTCCGCGCATGCCGCCTCGAGGCTGGCGTCGTACCGTGCCAGGTAGTCGTGGGCCTTGGCGATGTCCGATGGATTGCTCAGGCCCAGGTACGGCTCGCAGCGATACTGGTTCGCCGGCAGGGCGAGCAGCGCCTTCGCCGCCGGGTCGGCCTGAGTGATGTCGCGGAAGTGGGGGAAGTCGGGCACGGACAGCATGAGGATGCGACTACCCGCCGGCAGCCCGGTCCTCAGCGTCGAAATGGCCGTCTGAAGCTGAGCCGCGAAGCTCGCGGGATCAGTCATGAAGTCGGGCGAGGCGCACAGGTCGTTCGTGCCCAGCTCGAATGTCACGTAGGCGGTCTTGCCCGGGGCGAGCTTGCTGGCAGCCGCAACCACCGCGTCGGCCTGGCGCGGCGCGTCGTCCATCTTCATGCCCGAGGTGGCGGCGTCGACCACGGTCGGCGAGCCCCCCAGCGCCTGGAATCGCTCGAGGATGCTGAACACGCCATCGCCCTTGTCGGTGCCGATCACCCACGAGAACTGGGTGTGGTCGCGCAGATACTGCGGCGAGACGCTCCAGGCCTGGCTGTACGAGTCGCCGACGGCCCCCAGAAGTGCGGGCAGCGGCGGTGCGGTCGGCGCCGGCGTGGGCGACGGGGTGGGGAGTGGCGTGGGGAGTGGCGTGGGCGACATTGTCGGTGTCGGCGTGAGCGTGGGCGTGGTTGGGCTGGTGGGGGCGACCGAGCCGCTGAATGGCGGACGCGGGGCGCTGTCGAAGTGCGATTCTCTCGGGCCGGGCAGGAAGCCGCCAACGGCGGCGGCCGCGACAATGACCACGATCGCGCCGCCGATCATTGCCGTCGCCATTGCGCCGCGCTGTCGCCCGGTCAGGCGCGAAGCGAGCCGCGGTCGAGGTGCGGCCGTGGGCACGGCCGGATCTTGGTACGGCAATCGGTCACGGCCGGTCGAGTTCGGATCCATCGCCAAATCCTAGGCGATGCGTCGACCCGGCGGCAGCTGGGGCCACCGTCGCTCGCTGTGCATCGCTCGCTGCGAGCCGCTCACCGCTACGATGTGATCATGCTGCCGGCCGATTTCGCTACCGAAGCACTGGCCCGCTGCCGCCTGTTCGATGGCATGAGCCAGGAGTCACTCCAGGCGATCACCAGAACCCTGCGGGCGCGGCGGTTTCGGCGCGGCGAGGTTCTTTTCCACGAGGGCGATCCGGGCGACGCTCTGTTCGTGGTCGCCTCGGGCGCCGTCAAGGTCGTAGTTCCGTCCGAGGACGGCGACGAGGCGATTCTGGCGACGCTGCGCCGCGGCGACTTCCTCGGTGAGCTGGCCCTGCTCGACGGCGCGCCGCGGTCGGCGAGCGCGATCGCGCTCGAAGCAACCGAAACCCTGGCACTACCGCGCGATCAGTTCCACGCCCTGGTGGCCAGCGAGCCCGCGATCCGCGATGCCCTGCTGGCGTCGCTGGCCGGGGAGTTGCGNNACCCAGAGCGACCTGGCGGCGATGATCGGGGCGACGCGCCAGAGCGTGAACAAGCTACTGGGCGAGTTCGAGGCCGACGGTCTCATCCGCATCGAGCGCGACAGCATCGTCGTTCCGAGTCTGGAAGGTCTGCACCGGGCCGCTCATCGGTAATCGTGGCCCACGCGAGTCTCAGCCGGCGGAAATGACGCCCTCGCGGCCGAGTTGCAGCAGCTGTGTCCGACTCTCGTCGAGGTGCTGGGTTGCGATCCCGAAGAGCCGTTTGAGCAGCATCTCCGACTGAGCCGATCCGCCGGCCAGCAAGCCCAGCAGCCCCGCCGCCGGCATCGAGATCAGCACGGCCGGACCGATCGCTCGGGCGGTAGACAGGGCGGTGGGATCCTCGCGCAGGGCGGACCAGCCGAGCAAATCCCCGGTGTGAAGTGTCGATACCAGAACCCAGCGGTGTTCGTGGCGGACCCGCAGAGCCAGCTGGCCCTTCTCGAGCCAGTGGATCTCAGAGATCGGCGCGCCCATCTCCACGAGTGTCTCGCCGTCGGCCAGGCTGCGCCGCGATGACTCGGCCGCCAGCCCCTCGAGGTCGGCCCGATCCAGGCCATCGAACAGCGGCAGGGCCGAAAGCTCGGCTGCGCTTACGTTCTCCCTCGTGCCCATCTTTCGCTCCGCTCCAGGGCTAACGAATGACCGTGCCCATTGTCCGCCAGATCTGGTCCCGATGTTTGACACTCAGCCGCGAGCCGCCTCGCGGAGAATGTCGTGCAGGAAGGCCGCGGCCGCCAGGGCCGCTCGTCGCCGGCCCTCCGAACCGCCCAGGAAGGCAGTCTGGCTCGTCTCGGAGACGCCCCAGGGCCCGACCGCGGCGAGCTCGACTCGGGTGTCCTCGGCGGTCTCGATGGCGCGCACGGCCAGGCCGATAGAAGCGCCCGAATCGGTGCGAGCCCGTTCTGCCACGACGGCGAGCGCCACATCAGCGCCCGGCGAACCCGCGGCGACGACTCGCGCCGACCGAAGCCACCCGGCCTCGCCGAGGAGCCTGGCAGTGGCCCCGCCCGTGCTGACCTCGACGAGCGCGGCGTCCCAGCCACGCGCTTCGAGGGCGCGGCCGAGGACAGCCGGCCATGTGTCGTCGTCGTGGCCCCAGACGTGGTCGCCGATCTTGGCCAGCACGGCGGCCGCGGCCTCGTCCGCGAGCATCGCGGCCGAGTGGTCTGCGGCGGCCACCGCGGAGATGCGGACGTCGACCGCGTCTGCCCGCGCGTACGTGGCCACGATCGGGTTTTCGGCGCGCAGCAGCTGCTCTCCCAGCAACGCCGCCACGCTCGACTCGCCGATGCCCGCCAATCGGTACGTGCGCGTCACGCGCTCCCGCCCCAGACCGCGCTCGCGCAGTCGTGGCAGGACCCAGCCCTGCCACATCGGTCGCATCTCGCTCGGCGGTCCCGGCAAGGCGGCGATCACGCGCCCGTCGGGACGATCGATCCACCAGCCCGGGGCGGTGCCGCGCTCGTTGGGGATTGCCGTGGTCGACGCTATCAGCCAGGCCTGCTTCAGATTGGTCGTGGCGAAGGCCAGCCCGCGCCGTTCGAACAGATGCCGCAGCCAGCGTTCGAGTTCGGGGTCGACAGCCGGCACTTCGCCGCAGAGATCGGCGATCGCCTCTCGCGTGAGGTCGTCGGGTGTCGGGCCAAGCCCGCCCGTGGTGACGACCAGGTCGGCCGCGGCCAGGGCGTCGCCGAGCGCCGCCGTGACCGTACCAAGTCGATCCGGCAGCGCCGAGATCCAGGCGACGTCGACGCCGGCCTCGGACAGCGAGCGGGCCAGGTCGCCGCTGTTTGTGTCTCGCGTTTCCCCCACGGTCAGCTCGCTGCCGATGGCCAGCAAGACCGCCGTGTGGATCGGCCGCGTGGGCGGTTTGGGTGTCTCCATTCCCGGAGTGTACGGTCAGACGCCCGACACAGCGGCCACGTCGGTGGCAGCGCCGGTCGCCAGTCGAGTGGCACTGCCTCGTAAACATCTACCGCTGTTATGATCGCGCTGCTGTCTGACATCTATCCGAAGGAGGTCCCTTGGCTGACCGGTCCTCCTCGAACGACGCGCCGAAAGACGGGCTGCCCGGCCTCGCCGAGCAGTTCGGTCGCACGCGAAGCGCCCTGTTCGGGCTGATTCGCTCGCACCTGAACCTCGCGAAGGCGGAGTTCTCCGAGATCGCCGACCAGCTCAAGCGTGCGGTGGCGCTCGGCGGTATCGCCCTGCTGCTGCTATTCCTGGCGGGGATTCTCATCGCCGTTGGCACGCTGCTCTTCCTGGGCGAGGCCATCTTCGGGTCGATCGGCTGGGGTGTTCTCGATGGGGCCTTGCTCCTCATCGGCGGGGCCGCGCTGCTCATCTTCGCCATCATCGACCTGAGCTGGGGTCGAGCTCTGTCGGCCTTCCTCGTCGCGCTGGGCGTCGGACTCGTGGTCGCCGGCTTCCTGGCGCTCGACTGGTCATCCGCCAACCACCGCTACTCGGGGCTGCCGGACTGGCACGTCCTGGCTTTGCTCGCCGGCTTGGTGCTGATCGGGGCGCTTGGGGCTCTTCTCGGATCCAGCTTCGGTCGATGGCTGGCTGTTTTCGGCCTCGTCATCGGAGCCATCTGCGGGGCGCTTCTCGGCGTTCTCGCCTGGGCCGGCCCGGGGCCGCGCGTGGCCGCAGCGATGGGTCTGGCCGCCCTGCTGCTCTTCTGGCCGATCGTGGCGGCCGTCTTCGTGTTCCGGCACGGCATCGACACCGCCAAGCTGAAGGAACGCTTCCTGCCAATGCAGACCATCGAGACAACCAAGGAGACCATCGAGTGGGTGCGCGAACAGATGCCGCTCGGGCGGAAGTCGTAGCCCAACGCCAGCTTCTGCTGGACGAGGTCGGAAGACTCGAGGCTGCGGGCCGCTCGGCGATCGACATCCCTGCGAAGATCCGGCGCGCGCCGGCCAAGACTGCCGCGCTCGCGGTGGGAACCGCCTTCCTCGTTCTCGGCGGGCCGAAGAAGATATACCGCGCTGTGCGGCGTGGCGTTTTCGGGGCCAAGGCGGACCTGCCGAAGTCGATGCTGCCGGAGCAGATCGACAAGGCGCTGCGCGGTCTCGGCGACGACGGCGACCGCGTTCGCGGTCTCGTGGAGCGCGAATTCGTCCACTACCTCGAGAAGAACAAGCCCGTCCGCGAGGCACGCGACCTGCGCGGCACGATCTCCGAACTGGGCGGCAACGTTCTGCGTCCGGTCACGGCCGAGGCCGGCAAGCGGCTGGCGAAGGAGCTCTTCAAGCCCGACGGCGGCAGTTTCAAGGACGTGGCTGATCGTATCCACGCCCGTCGCTCGGCCAGAGGGTCGGTGGGAGCGAGCGGGTTGGGGTCCGCTGCGGCGGAGGGAGCGCCAGGCGCCGCCGCCGCGCGCCGAGGGCGCTCGAGCTGTGGCCGGAAGGACCCGGGCGCCGGGTAGATCGCTCGACATTGGGGCGCCGGTGATGTACGCCCGGTTGCGCGGCTTCGCTAGACTCTGTGGCCGAGGGCGAGTGGCGGAATGGCATACGCGCCAGCCTTAGGAGCTGGT
>PLNK01000053.1 GCA_003142755.1 Chloroflexota bacterium
ACCTCGCTAGCACAACCATGCCCATTCTCCTTCTGATGCGCGACTCGATGACGACGCCGCCGGCCGATCACGTGGCCGAATCTTGGTGCTACCGCTCCATCCGAGCGAGCGCCTTCTTCACCTCGGCTCTCACCCAAGCCTTCGGATGGTTCTGGAGCGCAGCGACGGCTTCGCGAGCCCTCTGATCCTTGAGCTTCCCGAGCGCGATCACGGCATGACCTGCGACGTCTTCGTCAACTAATAGCTCGATGAGGACATCCATCACAGACGCGGCGTTCTTCTTCATCTTGCCGAGGGCCACGACGACCATCTGCCGAGCACGCCCATACCAGTTGTTGGCGTCCTGCCGGCGCAGGTAGAAGCCGTCGGTGGTGGCGGTGCCCGAGGCGATCTGGTCCACCCGGACCTGCCTGGACCTATGGGATCGTCTTGAGCAGGTTCCGATCGTCATCCGACAACTCGGCGCCCCAAAGGACAGCCTCGGTTGGGCACAGAAGCCTGAAGCCCGCCGCGATGTTCGCTCCGAGGGCCTCCAAGCCTCCATTCTTAGGAGGCCACGTATCATCGGACTGGGAATTCAACCAGGCCGTCGCCGAAGCTTTGACTGCATCGATAAACGCCGCGGTGTCCGGCCGCCGATACCGGTCGAGTTCCGACGCCAGAATTCGAAACTGCCGCTGCTGTTCCGGATTACGTTGGTCGGAGCCCAGGTCGACGAGCTGACCAAACGCACGGTACAGATGCCATCGAAAGGTTGCCTCCTCGGGCGAAGACGGGGCTGCCGGAACCTGATCGCCGTACATCTGCGTCTGCAGTTCGCGAGCTCGGATTGCCCTCACCCCCCGACCAACAATCCAGTAGCCGCCCCTGAGCCGATCCGCAAGATCGGCGAGCAGCAGGTCGACAAGATCGGAGGTCTCGGGCGTCGTGATCTCTGGCAACCGACGCTGTAGGCGCTTCATCACCTCGACGGTCGCGTGCGAAGTCGGTGTCTCGTCTTTGGCGGCCAGCTCGGCGATCCGATTGCGGACAGCGAGCAGTTCCCACTTGGGTTCCAGCCCGGCGATTCGGATGATTGCCTTGCGCGGTATCAGGGCCAGAGCCGCGAGTGCCAGGAACCCTGGGATCGTTACCGAGGATCCCGCGGTCATAAGTAGGACTGCGAAGATCGCGTATCCCAGGCCCAGACGCGCTCCGTCCAACCAGACGGCCCGGCCACGAGCGTGGGCCGAGGCGAACTCGGCCCAATCGCTCAACCACTGCCCTACCAGAAGCAGGGGCAGCACCATCAGCTGGATCCAGATCAACGGCGACATCTGACAACAAGGAGACTACGGCGGTTGACTAGCATTGGGGCACCAATGCCGGAGGCGGTGACGGGGAAGGTCGGGGCGTAGGACCTGGCGAAGAGGAAGGTCCCGGCGAAGTACTCGACGCAGACTCGATGCTAGACCGAGCATTAGCCTGGTTGCGCCCAGCAAGAGCAGACCAAAGGCGAGGGCCTCCAGGTAAGCGGAAGCGAACCCATCCATCTTCGGTTTGCCTCAGCTAATTCCTGGCACCTGGCGTGGAGCGTCGAATGGCAAGTACGAGTGAGGCCACTATGACCCCCTCGATCGCGAACCACAGCACATCTACAAGCACCGTGCCAATTGGGTAGGGATGTTCGACAACGACCCAGACGGGAGGGAAGTTCATGAGCGCGAGCCATAGCCCGCTGACGGCCATGCCGTTGAGGCCTGACTTCTCAGAGTGCGCGCCGAGCTTGGGTGCCAGCCAGCGATACCAAGCCGGTTGTTCGGCCTTACGCGTTAGCTTCCCGGTGAACGAGACTAGGTAAATCCAGCCGGCTACGCAGGCGGGCAACGCGACCGCGAACACATAGAGCGCGATCTGTGGGGTTGTCTTATCCATGGCCTCCACCTACTGACCAGAGCACAACGTGTTGCCAGCGGCCGTTGTGACTGCGGCATAGCCAAGGCCCTTGAAAAGGCCACCCCAACCATTCCCGACGAGCGCCGCAGCCCCGTAAAGGCCGGCCACACCCTGGCAACCAGCGTGGTTCCAGTCCACGGGTCCGCCCGGATTCTGGAACTCCTGGCTGGCAATATCCGAACCAGCCCCGAGAAGAAAGCCCACCCCAAGCGCGGTACCCGACGTAGCCACCGCGCCGGGTATCTCGGGAGCGACGAAAGGAAACACCGTGGTTGCAGCTGCGGTCACGAGCGCATCTTGCCATCTCCAACCGTCGGTGACGCTCAGGTCACCATGAACGATCATGTTGTTGCCCGTGTTTCCAGCCGTGTACGCAAGCACACCGACCAGCGGAAGACACAGCTCCGGCCCTCCAAGGATGGCTGCCACACACAACGCAGCAGATCCGATGACCACAATCGCTCCCCCATACGGACTGACCGCGTCTCCCACTGTGTTGACGATGCCGCCGCCAGTATCGGCCCAGGTGCGACCGGGATGGGTGATTGTATTCCCGAGTCCTCCCCCCAGATCGGTGACTTTCTGGGTGACTCCCCCTATCGCCTGGCT
>PLNK01000054.1:0-9361 GCA_003142755.1 Chloroflexota bacterium
AGGCCGCTCTCGATCTCGCCCACGAAGTCCGTATGCGGCTTGACCCGGTTGATCGGGACGATCACGTCGGCCTGCTCGAAGGCGTTGCGGTCCATAAAGACCGGTACGCCCGGCCGTACCTCGCCGAGCTCGACCGTCTCCATGCTCGAACGGATCTCGCAGCCGATCGACTCGGGCGTGATGCCGTAGGAGGCGAGAACTTCGAGCTGGCCCGCCGGCGTGGCGCCACCGTGGCTGCCCATCGCCGGCACGGCGAAGACTTCGGCGCCGGCTGCCCGAAGCCAGGCCACGGCCGCTCGGGCAACCTGGTCGATCCTGTCGATGCCGCGGCTGCCGAGGGCCAGGCAGACGCGTGAGCCCGGTTCGATCGAGGCTCGCTGCGTGTCCAGCGCCGAGCTGACGGCCGCGGCCACATCGGCGACCTCGGCCGGATCCATGCGGTATCTCACCAGCGCCCAGGGCGGCAGGTCGGCCCGCATGAACTCGGCGAACGGCCCGCCGAGGTGAACGTGCGGCGCCAGTTCCTCGTGCGGCGCAGGCGGATCGGCCAGCGCCTCGGGCGTCAACGCGACGTGTCGGGGCTCGTGGTCGGGCATGGCGTCAACTCTATACCGAGACTCCAGGTTCAGAGTCGCTATCGAGCCGTCGAGCCGCTCGGCGTGAGTCGGGTGGCGAAGTCCATCGACGAGACGCCGAGGCCGCCGTCGGCCAACACCGTCACCGCTAGGGGTATCACCGAAGAGACCCACGGCCAGCCGGGAAGCATCTCGCCGTTGGTCCCGAGAGCGGCCACCGCGCCGGTCCAATTCAGGTTCGAGTCCTGGACGCCCATCGGGACGTACAGCGTCCCCGTTGAGGACGGAGTAAACGGGTAGCTGAGCCGTGCTCCAGCGGGCGGCCGATACACCCAGCTCTGGTGCTCACTGCCCGACGCCTCGACGGCGACGACAATCTGGTTGTCGCCATTGGCCGACACTCCAGCCACACAAACCAGACCGTTGGCCACGATCGGCGGTTCGGACACGGTGGTGTAGGGGCCGGCAGACCGAGGGCCGGTCGTTCCCGAGTACCCGGCCGGCAGGCTGACCGGCCAGCCGGGCTCGACGTTCCCCGAAGCGTCCAGCGCCAGGAGGGATCCCGTGGCCGTGCCATCGCCGAGCACGAAGTAGAGCGAGCCGTCGGGCCCGACCGCGGGCCCAGATGACGGGCCTTCGACGACGCGCGGCCAGCCCGGCAGCGCCTTCCCAGTTGGGTCCACCACCGCGACGTGGCTCCGCAGAATCTTGATCTCGTTGCCAGTGGTAGCGGCCTTGGTATCGGCCGACGTGATCACGAGATTGCCGTCCGGGGTCACCGCCACTGGATAGCCCTGGTCCGTCGACCACGTCCCAATGAGCTTGCCGTCCGACGCGAGAGCAGCGACGGTGGACGCGACCGTGGTCTGGCCGGCTGGCGGCGGAGTTGTGCCCGTAACGAAGACGGTGCCGTTCGACGCCGCCGGGAGTGGGAAGGCATCGAACGTGCCGGCAAGGTGGCTCGACCAGACGACCGGTGCGTCGCCATCGACGGTCAGGGAGTAGATCCATGCGTCGGGCGTGGCGTAGTCGACCTGGGCGAACAAGATCCTGCCCGAAGGCTGGACCAGGATCTGGCCGTGTGTGTACTTCGAGTCTCCCTCGGGTAGTGTCACCGGCCAGCCCGGATGCACCCGGCCAGTAGCCTCGATGTCCATAATGCCATTGAGTGTCCAGACCAGCAGGCTGTCGTCAGGTGCCGCGGCGTAGCCTCTGTCGGCCCCGTAGCCCGAGCCCTCGGGCGCCGGAATTGGCCAGCCCGGCCGAAGGTGCCCCGTTGGGTCGTAGGCATAGATTTGGCCGCCGACTCCGGGCGCGATCAGGTACATGCTGCCGTCGGGGGCGAAGATGCAGATCCCCTGATCCTGAGCCGTGGCGCACGGCGCGGACAGCGGCCAGCCCGACCCGTAAGTTGGATACGGTGACGTTGCGGAGCCCGTCACCACGGGTGACGCCGTCTGGCTGATCGCTGTGGGCGGGTGGGACGCCCCGAGGAGGCTGGGGCTCGCGGAACCGACTGCCACGCCGAAGTCGCCGGGTTTCAGCCAGGACAGAGAGGCAAACGCGACGACTCCAATCAGCGCGACCGCGATTGCCACCGACACCGCCGAACGTGATTGCAGCCTATTCCGTAGCCGAGCCCGTGCCATCCCCTTGCCTCTTTCGATCATGGCGCGGCCAGGGCGCCGGAACCTCCAGCTTGAAGGCCCGCCGGATCGGAGAGGCGGGCCAGGATGTTGCCCTTCGAGTCGCGGGCATCGATCTCGACGACGCTGTCAGTCGGACCGGTGAGGATCGCCCAGGCCATGTACCAACCGTTGCCGATGGTGGCGTTGTGGTCTTCGCCATCGGATGTCAGGACGTCTACCCAGGCGGTACCAGATGGAGCGTGACCGACGATCAGTTGAGAGCGGTCGGTTCCGCTTTGCGGCGGGAGATTCCCTTCGTCCCAGGTAAGGGCGTTGTCGGCCGGCATTTGTACGAGGCCCCCGCCTGCAGCTGTCACGGTTGGATAGGTCCCGTCCGGGCCGCGGTCGGCCTGGCACAGGAGCCGGTTAGTCCCGGAGACGAACAAGATGGTGCTCTGCTGCGGCGAGTCCAGACGGACGGCGACCTGCCACTGGTAGTCGATCGTGGCGCCGCCCTTCACGTCCGAGCTCGGTAGGTGGCAAGCCTCGATGGCCGAGACCGGGCTGGGCTCCGGAGTGGCCGCGGGACGCGGTGCCTGGGTGAATACGAGGACCGCGGCACCCACGAGCACGACCCCTCCGACCGCGATCATCGGCCACAGCGCGCTCCGCCTGCGCCCGGAGAACTCCGTCATGTCCCCACCTCCACCGAGGCCCGCCCCGCCGCGTCTTCCGCGGCCATCGACGCCGCGATGAGCTTACCAGTCGCCGAATCTCAGATGGTCATCGCGGTGAAGCCGCCGTCGACGGCGACGAGGGCGCCGGTCACGAAGCCAGAGGCGCGCTCGGAGGCCAGCCAGATCATCGTCCCGATCAGCTCGTCGGGCTCGCCCAGGCGGGCGGCGGGCGTGTGGCGGACGATCGATTCGAGCCGGCTCTCGTCGAGGACCTTGCGGTTCTGCTCGGCCGGGAAGAAGCCCGGAACGATGGCGTTGACTCGGATGCGATGCGGCGCCAGCTCGCGCGCCAGATAGCGGGTCAGGTTGTTCACCCCGGCCTTTGACACCGAATAGGTGAGGACTCGCGAAAGCGGGATCTCGCCGGATGCCGAGGAGAAGTTGATGATCGTGCCGCCCTGCCCGCGATCGGCCATCGCCCGCCCAAAGACCTGGCACGCGAGGAAGACCGAGGTCAGGTTCGTGTCGAGGATGCGGTGCCACTCCTCGAGGTCGATCTCGAAGAACGGCGTCGAGCTGTTGATGCCAGCTGCGTTGACCAGGATGTCGACCGGGCCGAGCCGCGCCTCGACTTCCAGGCGCGCCTGTTCCACGGACGCTCGATCCGATGCGTCCACGATCACCGCCGCGGCCCGGATGCCCTCCGCCTCGAGCGCGACTACGAGCTCGTCGGCGCGCTCACGCGAGCGGCCCAGCACCGCGACCGCCGCGCCGGCGCCGCCAAGGCCGTGGCAGACCGCGCCGCCCAGGACGCCGGTTCCACCGATGACCGCCGCCACGCGTCCGGTCAAATCGAAGAGTGGCGTGCCTCGATCGACGACGGTTCTGGTCATCACGGTCCTTCCAGTTTCTCCGCCAGCGGGGCTGGTTGGCGAGTCAGCGGCGATTGCTGCGCCCATCATTGTCGACGGTTGCCGCGGAAGCATCTGGCTCCTTGTGTCAGACTCGACCGGCAGCCGCACCGGGTGGCCGCTGAAACGAGGAGAGACGGTGCCGGGACGTGCCCGTCGGACGACGACGATCGTGGTCATGGGCGTGGCCGGCTGCGGCAAGTCGACGGTCATGGCGGCCCTGGCCGAGAGGCTCGGCTGGCCGACTGCCGAGGGCGACGATTTCCACTCCCCGGCGAACGTGGCGAAGATGCGGGCCGGCCAGCCGCTGACCGACGCGGACCGCCGGCCGTGGCTCGAGGCCATCGCGTCCTGGGTCGGCGAGCGTGAGCTTGCCGGGGAGAGCGCGATCGTCACTTGCTCGGCCCTGAGGCGAGCCTACCGCGACCTCCTCCGCACGCATCGCGACTCGCTCTTCTTCGCCCATCTTGTCGTCCCGCCGGCCCTGATCGCGGACCGCCTGGAGCGCAGGCGCGGCCACTACATGCCGCCATCGCTCCTGACGAGCCAGCTCGAGACGCTCGAGCCACTCGGACCCGACGAGCCCGGCGCCGCATTCGCCGCGGATCGGGCACCGGAAGAGATCGTCGCCGACATCCTGGCGCGGCTCGAGCTACACGACCCAGTCTGACCGGCCCGCCCTTCCGGCTATAGCTCGTTGGGCCGGATGGTCTACTCACTACCCTCGATGACCGCCAGGATCTCCTCGCCATACCGTTCGAGCTTCGTGGGACCCATGCCCCGGACGCGACGCAGTGCCGGCAGGGAGCGTGGACGCGCTTCCGCGATCTCGGCCAGGGTCGTGTCGTGGAAAACGACGTACGCGGGCACGCCATCGTCGGAGGCTCGCTGGCGGCGCCAGAGTCGGAGCGCCTCGAGCAGCCCGTCCGCAGACGCGTCTGCGGCCGAGACCGCCTGGGCCACGGGCGCCCCGGGCAGAACGCGGACGCGGTCCGACGCCCCGCCCGGCGCCCGACCCGACGCACGGCCCGCGCGGCCCGGAGCCCGCCCGGCCGCCGAGCGTGGCGGCTCGAGAGCGGCCAGGAAGCGCGACGGCCGGCGAGTCGAGGACGACAGGGCCAGGAACCGCCGGGCGCGGGTGATCCCGACGTACAGCAGCCGCCGCTCTTCGGCGACCTCCTCGTCCTCCTTGGCCTGACGGATCGGCAGCAGACCCTCGTCGAGCGCGGGCAGGTAGACGGCATCCCACTCGAGGCCCTTGGCCCGATGGTAGGTGAGCAGGTTCACGCCATCGACCGCGGCGGTCGACTCCGCCTCGTGGCGCCGATCCAGCTCGGCCAGGACGCCCTCGATGTTGAGCGTGGCGTCGGCCGCGGCCAGGTCTTCGACGATGCCGAGGAGCAGCTCGAGCGACGCGGCTCGGTCGCGCCCCTCCGAGCCCGCGTCCGCGGTCACGTCGTCCAGGCCCATCCGTTCCACGAACAGCAGCTCGATGGCCGTCGAGAGTTCCGTGCCCGTCTCGGCGGGCCGGGCGCGCCGCAGGAGCTGGCGGGCCTCGCGGATCTCGCGGCGATCGAAGAAGCGCTGGCCGCGGACGGTGAAGCTCAGCCCGGCGCGGGTCAGGGCGTCCTCGATGGCGGGCAGCTGGGCATTGACCCTGACGAGGACGGCAGTCTCCTGGGGCTCGACGCCGGCCGCCGCAACGGCCCGGGCCCAGGCCACGATCTCACCTGTCTCGGCCGCCGGATCGGCGAAGCGGTGGATCGCCGGCGGCGGGCCGGCCGGCTGCGTGGCCTTCAACTCCCCGCGCGCGCCGCCGGCGATGAGCCGATTGGCAAGCTCGAGGATCTGCGGGCTGGAGCGGTAGTTCTCCGCCAGCGTCACGACGCGCGATCCGGGGTGCCGCTCGGCGAAGCCCAGCAGGTACTCCGGTGTGGCGCCGGTGAAGGTGTAGATGGTCTGGTCCGGATCGCCGACCACCGCCAGATCGCGGCTCTCCCCCTGCCACAGGGCCAGGAGGCGCTCGGCGAGCGGGTTGGTGTCCTGGTATTCGTCGACGCTGAACCAGCGCTTGCGCGACCGGACGAGCGCGGCCGCCTCGGCGTCGCCCTCGAGCAGTTCGACCGTTTGAACGAGCATGTCTTCGAAGTCGAGCAGGCCGGCCGTGGTCTTCGCTCGCTCGTAGTCGCGGTAGACACGCGCAAACAGGTCGGCCGGAATGGGCGCCCGATCGTCGCCCTCGCGAACCCAATGCTCGGGGCCGATACGGCGCACCTTGGCCCATTCGATCGTGTCGGCGATGTCCTTGGCCGGCGTGAACCGATAGCCACCCGGCAGGCGGCCGATCAGCGGGACGACCAGACGCAGCTTCGAGTCGAGGGTCGACGGCAGCGGCGCGCCACCGTGGCGGCTCGGCCAGAAGTGGCGCAGCTGGGCCAGGGCGGCGGCGTGGAACGTGCGAGCCAGGACGCCGCGATGACCGAGCGCCGTCATGCGCTCGACCATCTGGCCCGCGGCCTTGTCGGTGAACGTCACGAGCAGGATCTGGTCGGCGGGCACGACGCCGGTCTCGATCGCGTACGCCGCCCGCCGGCTGATGACCCGCGTCTTGCCCGAGCCCGCTCCGGCGATGATCGCCAGCGGCCCCGAAGTCGCCGTCACCGCCTCGCGCTGCGAGGGATTGAGGTCTTCGAGCAGGCGCTCGGCGGGGAGTGTCACGGTCAACGAGGACCTCGTAGGGGCGGCCTCCAGCAGCGAGGCTCGGCCTGGAGAGTATCAGGCGCCTGCTGGCGGCGACTTATCGCACGAGCCGGGGCTTCTGCGGCCGGCCGAGGTCGACCTCGCGACCGGCCATCGCTACTACCGCGAAGACCAGATCCGCGTCGCCCATTTGGTCGGCCTGCCGCGACAGCTTGGCATGCCACTCGGTCCGCGCCAGCCCGCGGCAAGGTAGGTCCAGCAGGACGGGAGACGGCCCACGTCTGGCGTCCTGACCAAATTGCGCGTGGTGGGAATTGGGCGACTGCAGCGGCGGGAAATGTGCCCGTGACCACCCAGGACGTCAGGCTTCACGCTCAAGTGAGCACGCATCAAGCCGCTCCGGCCAGCGTCAGCTGCGGTTTGCGGCAACCCAACCGACCAACTCTCACGTGAGGCAAGTTTGGCAAGATGCGGCCGGGCTTCGGTTCCGACTCGCCCCACCCTGCCGGCCCGGCCGGGCCCGGCCGACATATCAGCCGGGGCGGTTGCCATTGCGGGCGATGCGCTCACCCGGCAGCGAGACGTATGCCTCGTCGTGACCGCTCGGTCGGGAGTTCGGCATGGGTCGAGCGTAGCCCGCATTTGCGGGGCGCGCATAGCCTGGATTGGCCGGTCGGGCGTAGCCGGGATTCGCCGGTCGCGCATAGCCCGGGCTGGCCGGTCTGACGAAGCCAACGCCTATCCCCGGTCTGGCGGCTGAGGGAGCCGGCCTGCCGCCGGACGGAGCCGGCCTGCCGTGGCCCGGGTTGGCCGGTCTGGCCTGGCGCGGTCCGCTCGGGGCTGCCGCGGCGAAATCGCCCGGCATGGGCCGGCGGAAACCGGTGCCGGACGTGCGTCGCGGCGTCACGGGCGCGGACTGGTTGAACCCGCCCGGCGTGGGCTGGTGAGAGCCGCCTTGCGCCGCCTGGCGTGACCTGACCGCTTCGGGCGGACGAGGCCCNNACCGCGGGACGCGCCGGGGCCGAAACCACCGGTCGGCGATGAGGGGCCGCATACCGACCCACTGCCGGTCGACCGACGCCGACCGAACGCTGCCGGATCGGCTCGCGCTTGATCGACGCGTCGACCTCGAAGCCGGCGACGACTTCGCGGCGGATCGTCTGGCGGAGCAGGCCCTGGATGTCGTCGAGGAGCATGTTCTCGTCGATGCAGACGAGCGACACGGCGTCGCCCTCGAGGCCGGCGCGGCCGGTGCGGCCGATACGGTGGACGTAGTCCTGGGCCACCATCGGCAGCTCGAAGTTCACGACGTGGGGCAGGCCGTCGATGTCGAGGCCACGCGCGGCGATCTCGGTGGCGACCAGGATCGCGACACGCCCCGCCTTGAAGTCGTCCAGGGCGCGGACCCGCTGGCCCTGGCTCTTGTTGCCGTGAATCGCGGCGGCGAGGATGCCGTCGTGGCCGAGCTGCTCGGCCAGGCGGTTGGCGCCGTGCTTGGTTCGCGTAAAGACGAGGGCCCGGTCGATTCGGCCGGCACGGATGAGATAGCTCAGCAGCTCGCGCTTGCGGTCGCGGTCGACCGGATAGACGACCTGTCGAACCAGCTCGATCGGAGCGTTGCGGCGCGCGATCTGGACCTCGGCGGCTTCGTGGAGAAGGCCGCCCGCCAGCTCGCGGATGTCGTCCGAGAACGTAGCCGAGAAGAGCAGGTTCTGGCGCTGGGCGGGCAGCAGGGCGAGGATGCGGCGGATGTCGCGGATGAATCCCATGTCGAGCATCCGGTCGGCCTCGTCGAGGACGAGGATCTCCACCGACGAGAGGTCGATGGTGCCCTGGCCGGCATGGTCGAGGAGTCGTCCCGGCGTGGCCACGACGATCTCCGGGCCGAAGCGCAGGTTGGCGACCTGGGGCTGGAAGCCGACGCCACCGTAAATCGTGGTCGAGCGGACTGGTCGCTCGGAGCCGTACGTTCGGACGCTCTCCTCGATCTGGAGGGCGAGCTCGCGGGTCGGCGTCAGCACGAGGCAGCGGATCGGCAGACCCGACGAGCCACGCGGCCGGCGAGTGCCGGGCGTCTGCGGACGCGGCTCGGGCCGATTGGCGTTGAGCAGCTGGAGGATCGGCAGCACGAAGGCCGCGGTCTTGCCCGTGCCCGTCTGGGCGGTGGAGAGCAGGTCGCGGCCGTCGAGGACGATCGGGATCGACTGGGACTGGACCGGCGTGGGCTCGGTGTAGCCCTGGCCGGCGACCGCGCGCAGCAGCTCGGGCGACAGCCCGAGCTCGGCGAAAGTGGCGGCCGAGTTGATCGAGGCAGCGGGAGCCTGGGGCGCCGCGAACCCTCGGGGCTGGGACAGCGGGGCGGCGGCCGGCTGCGGCACGACCACGGGTCGGGGCATCGGGGCGGGCTGGATGAACCGCTGGGACGTCGGCCCAGGCTGGGCGGACGCAAAGGGACGTGCGGCCGTACGGCCGTAATCGGAAGACATGAGAGCAATAGCTCCTGACAGGCCCACCCGCATTTCTTCAGCGGGACCGGTCAGGGCGAGGAAGTGGCTCGGGATCGGACGGTAAGTTACCGGGGCGCAGACCGGAGCGCCCATTCGTTCACGAAGGCAGTAAGCATACAGCTTTCGGCCCGAAAGGCTCGAAAGGCCCCCGAAGCCACCCGGCGAGCGCTGCCAGCGTCAGCCCGCGACGTCAATCGAGAGGCTGTAGTGCGCTGGTTCCGGGCGGGGTNNGCGGCCCTTCTAGTGTCCCGATTCGCCGATCAGTCGATGGTTCGTCGATCACCGTAGCTTATGGTTTCTGGCTGATACGCCTACCAGGCGTGTTGTACGCAATGGCGGTACAGGTGGGCGTGAGTTTCACCC
>PLNK01000054.1:9429-12014 GCA_003142755.1 Chloroflexota bacterium
GCGAGTGGCGGCCGATGGCGGCCGGTTCTGGGCGGGGTAGCGGCCTGCCTAGCCGGCCTTGCCGATGGCCAGGCAGCGCTCGATCTCGGCCAGCTCGGCCGGCTCGAAGTCGAGCTTGTCGAGCGCCTTGACGCTGTCTTCGAGTTGCGCCACCGAGCTGGCGCCGACGATCGCGGAAGTCACCCGCGGATCGCGCAGCACCCAGGCCAGGGCCATCTCGGCCAGGGTCTGGCCGCGCTTCTTGGCGATCTCGTTGAGGGCGCGGACGCGCGGCAGGTTGGCGTCGACCTGGCCCGCGTTGAGGAACGGCGAGTGGGTCACGCGCGAGCCGGCCGGGATGCCGTTGAGGTAGCGGCCGGTCAGCTGTCCCTGCGCCAGCGGCGAGAAGACGATGCAGCCGACCTGCTCCTGACCGAGCACGTCGAGCAGGCCGTCCTCGATCCAACGATCGAACATGTTGTAGGACGGCTGGTGGATGAGCAGCGGCGTCCCCAGGGCTCGCATGATCTCGACCGCCTTGCGCGTCTCTGCCGGCTGGTACGAGGAGATGCCGGCGTACAGGGCCTTGCCCTGGCGTACGGCGGTGTCGAGCGCGCCGAGTGTCTCCTCGAGCGGCGTCTCGGGGTCTGGCCGGTGCGAGTAGAAGATGTCGACGTACTCGAGCCCCATCCGGGCCAGGCTCTGGTCCAGGCTCGCCAGCAGGTACTTGCGCGAGCCGAAGTCACCGTACGGACCGGGCCACATGCCCCAGCCGGCCTTGGTCGAGATGATCAGTTCGTCGCGGTAGGGTCCGAAGTCGGTGGCCAGAATTCGGCCGGCGTTCGACTCGGCCGAGCCGCCGGTGGGACCGTAGTTGTTGGCCAGGTCGAAGTGCGTGATGCCCAGATCGAAGGCCCGGCGAACGATGGCCCGCTGGGTCTCGATCGGCGCAGCGTCACCGAAGTTGTGCCAGAAGCCGAGCGAAAGGGCGGGCAGCTTGAGCCCGCTGCGGCCCGACCGCCGATAGGGCATGGACTCGTATCGATCGGGGGCGGCGGCGTACGGCTTGCCGTCCAGGAGTGGCAACTGACTCATGCGGCGAGAACCTCAGGTGCGATGGCGCGGCGACCCACTAAGCGTAGGTCCGAATCAGCGCGGGGGCGCTACGAAATATCCTGTCACGTCGAAGAGCACGTTGACCGTGTCCGTCGTGGAACCGGCCCAATACATGGCGTCGAGCTTGCCGTCGGCTCCGAGTGGAACGGTGATGCCGTTGGCGCGGATGTCACCGGCCGGGAAGTTGATCGTCGATGTGCCGGGCTGAGTGGTGGCCGCCAGCGAAGGGGCGAGCGAAACGTAGCCAAGGGCCGTCTGGCCGACGACTGTCACGTTGCCCGTCACCGCCATCGCGTTCAGATGGCCGATCGTCTCGCCGACTGCGAAGGCCTGCTTGGTCCGGGAGGTAAACGTGGCTGCACCCGAGTGGGAGCGCGTGTCGAGGACTCGCTGAGGAGTGATGGTGTAGTAGGTAGCGCCATAGACGTCATTAGAGAAGTAGCCGGTAACGTCGAACAGGATGTTGACCGTATCGGATGTCGAGCCGGTCCAGTACATGGCGTCGAGCTTGCCGTCGGCTCCGAGTGGAACGGTGATGCCGTTGGCGCGGATGTCACCGGCCGGGAAGTTGATCGTCGATGTGCCGGGCTGAGTGGCGGCCGCCAGCGAAGGGGCGAGCGAAACGTAGCCCAGACCGGTCTGGCCGACGATGGTCACGTTGCCGGTGACGGCGACGGCATCGGAGGGAACGCCGAAGAGGCCCGTGACCTGGAACGGCTGCTTGGTCCGGGAATGGAACGTGGCGGCGCCGCTGGAGGTGCGCGAGTCGACGACCCGACCCGGCGTGATCGCGTGGTACGTGGCGCCGGTCGTGTCGTTGGCGAAGTAGCCGGTAACGTCGAACAGGACGTTGACCGTGTCCGACGTTGAGCCCGCCCAGTACATGGCGTCGAGCTTGCCGCCGGCACCGAGCGGAACCGTGATGCCGTTAGCTCGGATGTCATCTTCGGGGAAGTTGATCGTCGATGTGCCGGGTTGGGTCCCGGTGGCGAGCGACGGGGCGACGGTCACGTACCCCAGCGCCGTCTGGCCGACGACCGTCACATTGCCGGTGACCGCGACCGCGCCGTCGGGAACCCCGAAGAGGCCGCTCACCTGGAAGCTCTGCTTGACCCGGGAATGGAACAGCCCCGCCCCGAGACTCGTGCGTGAGTCGAGCACGCGGCCGGGGGTTACGGCGTGGAACACGGCGCCGGAGTAGGTCACGTTGAGCGTGGTCGAGGCGTGGAGACTGCCGTCAACGGCGGAGACGGTGATGGCGCCCGCGACCGTCGGGCTGCACGCAGCCCCCGTGCAGGACCCGGCCGAGCCTGAGGCATTGGACAGGCTGAAGGTCGTGGCGGACGTGACGTCAGCGATCACGTTGCCGTACGAGTCGACGGAATTGGCCGTATAGGTTTCGGGCGGAGCGCCCGCACTTATCGTGGCGTCGGCCGGGCTCAGGACCAGATGATCCGCCGGGCCCACGGTCACGTTGAGCGTGGTCGAGG
>PLNK01000074.1 GCA_003142755.1 Chloroflexota bacterium
CAGGGTCCCGCCGGTGCCGCTGGGTCCAACGGGTCCAACGGGTCCAACGGTGCGGCCGGCGCCACTGGTCCCACCGGCGCCAAGGGTGACACCGGTCCTGCTGGGGTGGGTGGCAGCGGCAGCCTTGGTCCAACTGGTCCAGCTGGTCCCACCGGTGCGACGGGCTCAACGGGCCCAACTGGTGCCACGGGTGCCACGGGTGCCACGGGTGCCACGGGTGTCACGGGTGCCACGGGTGTCACGGGTGCCACGGGTGCGCTGGGTCCAACTGGCCCGCAGGGTCCAACAGGTTCCACCGGCTCCACCGGCTCCACCGGCCCAACCGGCGACACAGGTGTCGGCATCCAGGGTCCCACAGGTCCAACGGGTACCGGCGCCACCGGCCCGACCGGCCCCACCGGCCCCACCGGTGTGGCCTTCACGGACTACGCCGCCGGCGAGGCGACTGTGGTGTCAATCGGTGGCACGTTGGCGGTTGAGTTCACCACGCCGCTCGGCGGTACCGACTACGCCGTGACCTTGACCCTAGAGGGACCGAGCGCGGCGGCGGACATCTTCTACGTGACCGACAAGACCGTGAACGGGTTCACCATCCATGTCATCAACTCCGCAGGCGCTCCCGTCGACGCCGCTTCGACGAATGTGATCGTCAACTGGATAGCCGTCCGCAACAGCAACGACATACCGCCGATCTAGGGCCCCATCAGATTCGTACAAACGAACCCCGGCGGGGCAACTCGCCGGGGTCCTTCTTTGCGTGGCACGGAAGACATTCGGCCGGGGCCGAACGCGAGGGCTACTATGAGCCGAGCCTTCCTCGCCACTTGTCCAGGAGGTCGGGCATGACGTCAGCGATCGACCGATCCTCGGGTTCGGGTCTAGTCGCGCGCATTCTCTTGACTGCTTTGATCGTTGTCGGCCTCGCCGCATGCGGTGCCAAGACCGAGGCGCAACTGGCGTCCGATGCGCTCGAGGCCGGACTGCAGGCTCAGACGGCCGGGAATATCGACCAGGCCGCCGCGGACTACAAGGAATGCCTGAAGCACGACGCCACGAACAAGTTCTGCCTGTACGACCTGGGCACCGTTGCCCAGGCGCAGAACCTGTCGGCCGACGCTGAGAACGACTACCACCAATCACTCGCGGCAGACCCGAGCTACGCTCCCGCGATCTACAACCTGGCCATCCTGCGGACGCAGGCGGGCGCGAACGCCGAGGCGATCGCCCTGTACCGGCAGTACATCGCCATCAAGCCGGATGACGCCGCCGGGCATTTCAACCTCGGCCTCCTGCTGAACCAGACGGGCGACACAACCGATGGCGCCTCGGAGATAGCACAGGCGCTGAAGCTCAATCCAGCTCTCAGTTCGCGGCTACCCTCGCCCTCCACCGGCGCGACTGGATCGTCGACTTCGGACCTCTCGCCGAGCGCGAAGCCCAGCGCCAGTTAGCCGGCCTCGGCTGCCGCGCGCCGTCGTCTCTTGGTCACTCGGTCGGCGAACCGATCCAGCCGGCCGCGGACGAGCAGCAAGAACAGGGCCGCCAGCGAGCCGGTCACCACGAGAGGCGCCTTGAGGAAGTAGGCGTGGTAGATGACGTCGACGGTGTGCTTGCCGGCAGTTAGGGAGATGCCGATGTATGACGGCGAGACCATGAAGTCCGGCACGGCGACCCCGTCGACGTAGACCTGCCAGTCGGGGTGGAATGTCGTCTTGATCACCAGAGTCGAGTCGGCCGTGCATTCGACTACCAGGTTGATGGTGTCGGCCCGGAATCGCTCGTAGTCGGTCTGCCCACCGCCCGGGCAGGCGGCGGTGCTCGCCAGATCGTGGCCGACTGTCGTCGCGGGATAGTCGTAGCGCATGAACTGTCGCTCGCCGGGAAGTGTGTGAGTCCGTTCCCAGGTTCGGTTGAGGTTGAACAGCACGGTCTGATTCGGGACAGCCTGGCGCGACGTGATCGCGACATATTCGGCGAACCCGGTCGTCGGCGCCTGGTAGAGCGTGTATCGAGATGTCATTTCGATCGGCGTCAGGAAACCCGCCACGGCCATTCCGGTCGGCGCGACCATATACCGGACGTTGTATAGATCGAAGTCGCCCTGGTTGCTGATATCGAAATCCCAGATGAGGTCGGAGTTGAACGAGCTGGAGGTCGACGACGTGAAATCATCGAGGCCATAGAACGGCAGCAGGTCGTTGAACCGGAGGTCGCCGATGGCCATCTGATTGCCGTAGTCGCTCGGCAGCCCGGCGTATATCCGTCCCGGCGGCAACAGCTGCAGTGCGGCCACGATGGTCATGGCGCTCCCGTCCGCCTGCAACGCATCCATCGTTCGCTGCTGGAACCGGGTGTCGTCGCCATACAGGGCCATTCGCTCCGATATGGCGGGGGCAAGGATGATCAGGATTACGACCGCCGCGGCGGCCAGTCGACGCGTGGACATGCTGGGCTTGAACAGTCGCCAGATCAGGGCTCCGCCTACGCCGATGAGAAGGATTGCGGCGAGGGTGACCACGCCGATGAATCGATGGAACAGGAGCGAGTCGTGAAGGGGGAACAGGTTTGTCAGTACGCCGAGCGTCGGCCTGCCGAAATAGGCGACGAGCCACATGACGAACAGCCCGAGACTCACGAGCGCGACACGGCTCCGGCTCAACACGGCCGCCACAGCCCCGGCGGCTACAAGAACCGTGAGCACCGGTAGACGACCATGATCGAACAGATCGCCCGACAGAAGCCAGGTCATGATCGGGCCGGCTCCATATGAGTCGTATTTGTACTGCTGGAGGTAGGGCGTCACGTTCATATAGGCTGACTGTGTGAGTAGCGGCAGCCACATGTACTCTGAGATCGCCGCCGCGAAGGCCCCAACCAACGCCACGCGGACGAGCCGTGACACGAGGTTGGCTCGCGTCACGCCCCAGACGGCGATGACAACGATGGCCATTCCTATCATGTACGCGTACAGCAAGTGAGTCAGTACCAGTGCGCCGAACAGCAGGGCCGCCAGCCAAACGCGCTTTCCGTCCTGTATCGCCCGATACATCGCGGCGAGGGTCCAGAACGACAGGTGCATCGCACACAGCTGCGTGAAGAGGCCCCAGCCGCTCCAGATGTAGCTGTCGTACTCGAAGCCGTACCTGAAGTTGCCGGCCAGGAGAGTGGATGCAGCAGCGGCGATCGCGGCGGCGGCCACCGAGAACCGCATCATCCGCATCGATCCGAACACGGTCAGGGGGAACGACACCAGCAAGACATATCGGACCAGGTTGAAGGTCGTCAGCAGATCCAGCGTCCCGAAGCTGACCCGTTGCAGGCCGACCACGAGCACCGCCGGCAGGTGCTGGTAGTACATGAAGACCGGAAAGCCCGTCTCGATCTGGGGCAACCAGTGGTCGAACAGGAACTCGCCGTTCGTGAGAGCGTCTGACGCCCGCTGGATGAACAGGTAGTGGACCATGTCGTCGTTGAGCGACGGCACCGGGATCGTGAGCTCGGACAGGAGTCCGATTGCGGTGAACAACGTCGGCACCGCAACAAGCAACGCCAGGGCGATCTTCTCGTTCCGCGTCAGCTGGCGTGTCGAGTCATCTCGAAGCGACTGCCCGATCCGGCCCAGCACAGACAGAACCCGACCGACACTCGTTCGCAGCGAGGCGACGAATCCCGCCTTCCGTGCGGGCGGAGATCCATTCACTGGTTCGGCAACGCTCGCCATCAACGCCTGGCCCTCAGCTCGATATGACCGGTGGCAGTCCCAAGTGTAGTAGCAACCTCGCCCGATTCTCTGCGCTGGGACCGTCGTCTGCGCCGCCGCTACGTCATCAATCGGCGTTGACCCGCAACTGGTCGCGAGGTACCTTCACCGTCTATCCGCGGGAGGCCATGCCCGGGATGGGCAGTCACCGTCACCGCGGGGGTCGCTGGGAGCGCGATCCATTCACGAGTCGCTCAGCCAGGAGGAGTGGAATGAGACGTCGTGTCTTTGCTGCACTGACGGTATCGGCGCTCGCATTGGGAGCAATGATGCCCGCCGGCGTTGCCGCCGCAGGCCCAGTCACACGATTCCAGCAGATCAGCGTGTCCAAGATCGATCCGCAGCTGCTGCCATATCTGATCGACAAGAGCCGCCAGCTCGACGTGATGGTCGAGCTCTCCGACCAGCCGGTCGCCACTCTGGTAGCGGACGCGACGGACAATGGCACGACCGCCACGAAGTCCGACCGCGACACCTGGCGCAGCCAGATCAAGACCAACCAGACGCCGATCGTGGATGCCGTCCGAAAGAACGGCGGCGTCGTGGTCAGCCAGTTGCAGGATGCCTACGACGGCGTCCATGCTCGCATGTCGGCCGCGGCGGTTTCGACCATCGAAGCCCTGCCGGGCGTCGTTGGCGTCCATCTCGTGCCAACGTACAAGCCCGCCCTGTCTGAGAGCGTGCCGTACGTCGGAGCTCCGGAAGCCTGGAGCGCGACCGGCCAGACCGGCGCTGGGGTCAAGATCGCCGTCATCGATACCGGCGTGGACTTCTACCACGCCGACTTCGGCGGCTCCGGCAGCACCGCCGACTACGCCTACGGCGTGGCCCACGACACGACCGCTCCGGCCTTCAACGCCGACGGCACGACCCAGGCCTTCCCGAGCGCCAAGATCCCGGTTGGTTGGGACTTCGTCGGCGACGCCTACGACGCCTCGTCCGCCGACCCGGCCGCCACGACCCCCCATCCCGACGCGAACCCGCTCGACTGCAACAGCCACGGTACCCACACGGCCAGCACCATCGCCGGCTTCGGCGAGCTGTCCGATGGCTCGACCTATCACGGGCCCTACACTCCGGCCGCGTACTCGACCGACTTCAAGATCGGGCCCGGCGTGGCCCCGATGGCCCAGCTCTACATCTATCGCGTCTTTGGCTGCGAGGGCTCCACTGACGTCGTCACCGAAGCGATCAACCGGGCCGTCCAGGACGGCGCCGATGTCATCAGCATGTCGCTCGGCTCCGACTTCGGCACGGCCAACACTCCCGACGCAGTAGCGGCCGAGAACGCCTCCCGCGCCGGCGTCGTCGTCGTCGCGTCCAGCGGCAACTCCGGCCCCAATGCTTACATGACGGGCACTCCGGCTTCGAGCTCGCGAACCATCTCGGTCGCCGCGCTCGACTCCAATGCGACGTTCCCCGGCGCCACGATCCAGCTCGGCTCCGGAGACCTGGCCGCGCTCAACGCCAACAACGGTCCGCTGCCCCAGTCGGGCAAGCTGGACGTGCTGATGTCGGGCGGGATCATCTCTCTCGGCTGCAGCGCGGGTGATTACGCCGGCGTCGGCCCGGGCGACATCGTCGTGACCATGCGCGGCGATTGCCCGCGCGTGGACCGGGCCAAGCTCGGCCAGCTGGCCGGCGCATCGGCCGTGATCATGGTCAACACCGACGCCGGCCTGCCGCCCTTCGAGGGGCCGATCCCCGGCGTCACCATTCCGTTCATCGGCGTCAGCGATGCTGCTGGGCCGGCCCTCATCGCCGCCGGCGCCACCAGTCCGACCGTGACGATCGTCTCGGCCGGCCAGCTGTCCAATCCCACCTACCAGCAGCTCGCCGACTTCACCTCGTACGGGCCTCGGTTCGGCGACAGTGCCCTCAAGCCCGAGATCACCGCTCCCGGCGTGAGCATCGTGGCCGCGGGCATGGGCACCGGCAACGACATCCTCGTCGACTCGGGCACGTCGATGGCCGCTCCGCACGTCGCCGGCATCGCCGCTCTCGTGGTCGCCAGCCATCCGGGCTGGTCGGTCAACGAGGTCAAGGCGGCGATCATGAGCACCTCGGACGACACCTCGGCCAAGATCGTCGGCTACGACCCGGTCGGGGCCGGCGCCGGCGTGGTGCAGGCTCAGCGTGCGACCACCACCGCGGCCATCGCCCTGACCCGAGACCACCTCGACAGCCTGTCGTTCGGGTATGAGTCGATCCACGATTCGCTCTTCGATATCCAGAGCTTCACGATCGAGAACAAGAGCGCCAGGTCGATCACCTACAACCTGGCCTCGAGCTTCGTTGGCGGTTCGGCCGGCGCGAAGGTCAAGGTCGTGCCATCGAAGATCACCGTTCCAGCTCACCAGTCCCGCGACGTCGCGGTCACCCTGTCGATGTCGTCGTCCGCGGCAGCGGCTCTGCCGACGGCCGACACATTCGGCGGCGTAGGCCCGGGCGCCGTGCTCACGGTCGAAGGCCTGGTCACCGCCACGCCGACCGCATCCGGCACGGGCGTGTACCCGCTTCACGTTCCGTTCCTGCTCGTGCCCAGAGGCGAATCGTCCGTGATGGCCGGTCCGCCTGCCCCCTACAAGCTCGCTGGCGGCGTCGCGACATCGAGCGTGAGCCTCAAGAACAAGGGCGTTCACGACGGCACCGCCGACGTCTACGCCTGGGGCATCAGCGACAAGGACCACACCAAGGGCATCGCCAGCGTGCGTGCCGTGGGCGTGCAATCCCTGCCGGGTGACGCGCTCGGTGGCGACCCGAGTGACGTCGGCCTGATCTTCGCGATCAATGGCTGGCACCAGTCGTCCAACGCCGCCGCGGCCGAGTACGACATCGCCATCGACACCAACGGCGACGGCGCCCCCGAGTTCATCGTCGTCGGCGCCGACCTCGGCGCCGTCACGACCGGCGCGTTCAACGGCATCGAGGCGTCGTTCACCTTCGATGCCACCGGCAACCTCTATCGAATCTTCTATGCGGACGCGCCGATGAACGGCTCGATCGTCGAGCTGCCGGCCTTCGCGAGCGACATGGGCATCACCGGCGCGGCGCCCACTTTCAGCTACTCGATCACGAGCTTCGACCTGATCAATGGCAACGTGGACGCCGTCCCGGCGACCGCGGCCTACAACGCCTTCACCCCGAGCGTCTCGAACGGCCAGTTCGTCCCGCTCGCCGCGGGCGCTTCGGCCACCCTGCCGGTCAGCGTCAACGTCGCGGGCCAGAAGACGACTCCGGCCCTCGGCTGGATGGTCGTCAGCCTTGACAACCCGAGCGGCGCCGCGCAGGCGGCTCTGATCCCGGTAGGCAAGCTGCCGACGCACTGACCCATCAAGCGGTAGTAGTCGAGAGGCCCGCCCGGTCCGCCGGACGGGCCTCTTCTCATGCTTCTATTCCCGGAGCCGCGACCGAACCCGGAGCCGTCTGTCGCAGTCATACAGATGGTGACGATGCCAATACCGACAGATCCTTCACCCGTGTCGGAGACTGCGGAAGTCCATGGGCCAGCGAAGCATTACCATGGGCAGGCTTTTCTTGGCCAGCGTTCGGAGAGTTGAAGTGTCGTACGACGTCATCGGCAAGATGGGGCGCGTCACGGCGGACATCACCCCGGGGCACCTCGGCGAGGTGTTGATCGAAGTCCGGCAGGGGACGGAACGGTTCATGGCATCCGCCGCGGATCCCGAGGCAACGATAAAGAAACACTCCCAGGTCCTGGTGGTCGGCAGCCTGGGGGGGCGGACGGTTGAGGTGGCACCGACCGATAGCGTGAGGCTCCCGCGATGACAGATTCTCAAATCTTCCTTCTCGCCGTCGGTATCGGCGTCGTCGTCGTCTTGATCCTGATCGTCGTCCTGTTCAAGTCGATGTGGCGTATCGCCGAGCCGGATGAAGCCCTCATCATCTCGGCGATTCGCAAGGGCCATGCGGAGGGCATGGGCTTCAAGATCATCACCGGCAGCGGGACCATCGTGATCCCGGGTCTGGTCAAGGTTCGGACGCTGTCTCTCATGGCACATGAGAGCGAGATCACGGTCCCATGCGTCAGCCAGCAGAAGATCCGCCTCGACCTGCGCGGCGTCGTCGTCTACAAGGTCGGCGACGACAACCGCTCGATCGCCAACGCCGCCCGACGCTTCCTGGACCGCCCGGCCCAGGAGCTCGAGTCCAAGGTCATGAACGTCTTCGTCGGCCACCTGCGGGCAATCGCCGGCTCGATGACCGTCGAGGAGATGATCAGCGACCAGGACAAGTTCGCCCAGCAGGTTCGCGAGCGCTGCACCGTCGAGATGGAGTCCTTCGGACTCGTAATCGACAGCTTCCAGATCCAGGCCATCACGAGCCCGTCCAACTACATCGAGAACCTGGCCGTGCCGCATCAGGCCGAAGTCGAGCAGAACGCCCGCATCGCACGGGCCCAGGCCGACCAGACCGCAGTCGCCCAGGAGCAGACGGCCCAGGCCCAGATCGCCGAGTCGATCCGGAGCACGGAAATCAAGAAAGCAGGCTTCCAGGCCGAGATCGATCGCGCCCAGAAGCAGGCCGGCCAGCAGGGCCCTCTCGCCGAGGCGCAGGCCCGCCAGGCCGTCGTCGAGCAGGAAACCCTTGTCGCGCAGCTGCAGGCTCAACGAACTGAGCAGCAGCTCCAGGTCGACGTCCGCAAGCCGGCCGACGCCGAGGCCTACCGCCAGACCACCCTCGCGGCGGCCGGTCGTGACGTCCGCATCCGCCAGGCGGAAGCGGCCGCCCAGGAAGTCCGGCTCGCAGCCGAGGCCCAGGCCGCGGCGGTAAAGCTCCAGGCCGAGGCCCAGGCCAACGCCACTCGGGTCAACGGCCAGGCGGATGGCGATGCCATCAAGGCCCGCGGTCTCGCCGAGGCGGACGCCATCAGGGCTCGCACCCAGGCCGAGGCGGCCGGCATCGAGAGCCGCGCCGCGGCCCTCAGCCAGAACCAGGAAGCGGTCATCGCCCAGCAGATCGCCGCGACCCTGCCGGACATCGTTCGGGCGGCGGCTTCGCCGTTCGAGCACGTCGGGCAGTTCACGGTCCTCAACGGAGCCCAGGGCGTGACCCAGGCATTGTCCGAGGTGATCCAGCAGGCCGGCGCGCTGGCGATGGTCGCTCGGCGAACGATCACCCCGATGCTCACCGGAACCGGCGGCCAGACCGGTGGCAACGGCGCCGATGCCAAGCCCCGGCCCGCGGCGCCGCCGCAGTCCGCACCCGCCGCAAGGCGAGTGGTGAGGCCCGCAGACGCCCCGAGGCCGCCCGTCGTCACCAAGCCCGCGGACGCGCCAAAGGCGATCGACGAATCCAAGGGGTAGCCGCCCCTTGACCCTGTGAGCGACACGAGCCATTCATCGAACCCGGCGGAGCCCGCGAAGGCTTCGCCGGGCTTGGTTTCCGCTGCGCCCGAGCCGGCCGCGGCGCCCGACGGGCCCGGCGATCTCGAGATCGCGGCCGAGGCCCGCGAGCGCATCGAGCGACTCGTGGCCGGCTACCTCGACTCGATCCTGTCCATGACTGCCACCAGCGTCGAGTACGGCCGGGCGATCGATGCCATCGACCATCTCGGCGAGCGCGACTTCGTAGCCACGGCGGTCATGAGTGGCCGCGTCCTGGATCGGCGTTTCGAGGCGATGCGCGGCCTGCTCGCGGCGAGGGCGCCGCTGGCCCGCCAGATGGCCGACCTCCGCAAGGTGGCTGCCGGCCTGGACCCTGCTCGAATCAAGTTGGGCGGCCGGCGTTCCCCTCACGAGGAGCTGGAGGAGCTCGACCGCTACTTCGAGCGCTTCTCAAAGTCGCAGCCCCGTATCGAGGCTCTCCTGGCATCGCTGTCGGAGGGTCGGATGGCGCTGGAGCAGGACAACGCCGCCGTCATCACCGAGCAGTCGTCGCTCGCGACGGAGATGCAGACGCTGCGACAGTACGCCTTCATGGCGCGTCGCCTCGACGCGGAACTGACCGTTCGCATCGATGAGCTGGCCCGGACGGGCGCGGCTCGCGCGGACGCGCTGCGCGTGGATCTCCTCTCGATCGTGCGGCGTCGGCACCAGGAGATCCTCACTCAGCTGGCGGTGGTCACGCAGGGATATGCCGCGCTGCACATCGTCGAGGAGAACAACGCGGATGTGATCCGGGCCGTTGCCTCGGCCATCACCACCACGGCCGGGGCTCTACGCACGGCGGTCATGGTTGCGGGTGCGGCCGCGAGCCAGCGGACCACCCTCGAGCAGCTGGCGGCCGCTCGCCTGGCGGCCTCCACGATGGCCGACCACGCCGCCGCCCTCGAGGCCGAAATCTCGGGTCCAGGCGGCCACGCCGAGATGCTCCGAGAAGCCTGGGGCGAGGTCTATACGGCCCTGGATCGGGTCGACGCCCAGAAGGCGCGGGTGCTCAAGAGCATCGCCTCAGCCGATCGCGAGCTGACGCACCGCTAGGTCCGGCTACTGGGCCAGCCTCGGGTACAGGCGCGCGGCGATCACGATCAGGACGACCGTAGCCGCGATCAGCACCGCGAAGTCCAGACCGAGCGGGAAGCTCTGGACCGATCCTTGCACCATCAGGCCGCGCAGCGCGTCGACCTGATAGGTCAGCGGATTGATCTGGGCGATCACCTTGAGCCAGCCGGGCATGATAGAGATCGGATAGATGGCGCTGCTGGCGAAGAAGAGCGGCATTGTCAGGATCTGGCCGATACCCATGAAGCGCTCCCTGGTCCGGACCAGGCAGGCGATCACGAGCGAGAAGGTCGCGAACGCCGCCGACCCGATGACCACCACCAGGCAAACGCCGATTATCGACAGCGGATCCAGGCGCAGGTGCACGCCCATGACGGCGGCCAGGGCGTAGACCATCGTCGCCTGAACCAGGGCCCGCAGTCCCCCGGCCAGGGCCTTGCCGGTGACCAGGGCGCTTCGTGCGGCCGGGCTCACCAGGTACTTGTGCAGGACGCCGAGGTCCCGCTCCCAGATGACGGCGATGCCGAAGAAGATGGCCGAGAACAGCGCGCTCTGGGCAAGGATTCCCGGCGCCAGGAAGTCGTTGTAGTCGAGGCCTCCGGTCGGAATGGCCCGTGTGCTGCCGATCACCTGGCCGAAGATGAGCAGCCACAACAGCGGCTGGACCGCCCGGGTCAGGAGCTCTGTCGGATCGTGGCGGAGCTTGCGGAGCTCGCCCTCGGCGATCGTCCAGGCATCGAGGAGAAAGCGGAGCGGGGCGACCGGCTCAGCCCAGACGGCGGGCCGTTCGACGCGTTCGAGCGACGTCACGGAATTGGCCTCCTTGCTCGCCGGTCTCGCTCAGCCCCGAGCCCGTGAAGTAGGTGAATGCATCGTCGAGGTCCTTGCCCTTGCCCGCTTGAGCCGACAGCTCGGCGGGGGTGCCGAGGGCCACGAGCTTGCCCAGATGCATGAACCCGACCCGGCCGCACAGCTCGGCCGCTTCGTCCATGTAGTGGGTCGTCAGCAGGATGGTGGTGCCTTCGGCCTCGCGAAGCCCTCGAATGTGTTCCCACACCGCTCGCCTGGCGTTCGGGTCGAGACCCACCGTCGGCTCGTCGAGGAACAGGACCTCGGGCCGGTGGAGCATCGCCTGGGCGATCTCGAGGCGCCGGATCATGCCGCCCGAAAACGTCCGAACCAGCCGGTCGGCGGCCGATTCGAGGGCCATGAACTGCAGGGCCTCGTCGATCCTCGTCCGCCGTTCCGACGCCGGCAGATGGTAGAGCCGGGCGCTGGTCATCAGGTTCTCGCGCGCCGACAGGGCCCCGTCCGACGACAGGAGTTGGGGCACGTACCCGATCGAGCGGCGGACCAGGCGCGGGTCGTGGAGTATGTCGTGGCCGGCCACGCTGGCGCCCCCGCTGGTGGGAGGCAGAAGCGTGATCAGCATCTTGATGGTCGTGGTCTTGCCGGCGCCGTTCGGCCCGAGCAGGCCGAACACCTCGCCCGGCTGAACGTCCAGGTTCAGCGCGTCGACCGCAGTCACGGCATCGAAGCGCCTGGTCAGCTCGCGGGTGGCAATTGCTGGGGGCATGGGCCCTCGCTGGGAGATGGGCGCGTAAACCTGATTGTTAGCGTACTTAACTAATGTACCATGAACCCGTGGTAGAGACGACACGCGATCAAGTCGCGGCAGCGATACTCGAAACTGTTCCGGCGGCCATGCGCGCCATCCGCGAGCAGATGCGGTCCGGCCGGGCGGCCAGCCTGTCCGTGGCCCAGTTCCGGCTGCTGCTCTTCGTCAGGCGCAACCCCGGCACGAACCTGTCGTCGGCCGCCGAGCATCTGGGGACGACCCTGCCCGCGGCTTCGCAACTGGTGGAGCGGCTGGTGCGGGCCGGGTTCGTGACGCGCGTTCAGCATCCCGAGGAGCGTCGTCGCGTCGAGCTGCGACTCACCGAGGTCGGCGGGGCCACCCTCGCGGAGTGCGACGCCAGAACGCGGGCCTGGCTGTGCGAGCGGCTCGCGGGATTGGGTGAGAACGAATTGGGTCGACTCGCCACGACGCTCGCCGAACTCCGAGGCCTGCTGACTCGAAACGTTGACTGAGGCATTTTGACTGGCGTGCCGGGCCGCTGAAGGGCGAGAATGGAGCCATGAGCGACTCGCAGGGCTACGACGTGGAAGATGGCCTCCCGCTGTAGCCGGCGTCGAGAAGGGGATGCCCGTCTAGTGCTTATGGCTGGCGGGCGAGGGTCAAGTCTGCCTGTCGCGGGCCCGACGACTACACCAGCCAGTCGTAACAGGATGGGCCCACACGACTATGCCTCGACGTGCCGATGCGCCCGATCCCGGGGTTGGCGCGAGCATTGCTGCTCCGCCTATCGTGTGTGCGCCCCCGATCCCAGCCGTGCCGGCGACCGTGCCCGCGCCGTGGATCCGGAACACGCCGCGCATCGTGCCCGCCCTTCGGATTCTCTCCGCAGCCAGTCTGGCGTTCGTTCCAGAGGCCCCGACCGAGGCACCTGCCGAACCCACCGCCCCCGCCGAGGCTGAGGCCATGCCTCGACCGCGCCTCGCACCGACCGTGCCCGGCTTCGAGGTGCAGCGGCGTCGTCGCACAGACGCGGCCGGATCCGGGCCGCGCCTCCAGCGCGTGCTTGCCGACCCGTCCAATCAACCCGTTGCCTCGAGCTTGCTCCACCTCGACCCGGTGCTGGTCGCCCTGGCGGACAGCGAGCGCCACTTCCGGGCTCTGATCGAGCAGGCCGCCGATGGAATCGTCGTCGTGGACAGCCGCAACCGCGTCACGCTGGCCAACCTGCGGGCATGCGCGATGACGGGTTACCCACTGGTCGAGATCATCGGCGTCGATCTCCTCGAGACCTACATCGAAGAGGAGCGCGCCCTCGGCCGGCAGCAGCTCGACCAGCCGCTCGGCGCGACGATGCGTTTCGAGCGTCGTCTGCTCCGCCGTGACGGTTCGACGATCCCGATCGATGTCAGCGTCGCGTGGCTGGGCAACGGTGAGCGCCAGCTGATCATGCGCGACGTCACGGCGCGGCTTCGGGCGGAAGAGGCGCAGCTCGCAGAAGAGCGCCGCCTTCGATCGCTGCTGCGCATCTCCGAGGTGGAATGCGCCAGCGTGCCGGAACTGCTCAACGTCACCCTGGCGGAGGTCGTGGCGCTGAGCGATAGCGCCTTCGGCTACATATACGCGTATGACGAGGCAAACGGCGTCTTCACGCTCCATTCGTGGTCGCGAGAGGCTGTCGAGGCCAATCAGATCGCCGATCCCAAATGGACATACGAACTCGCCCGATCCGGCATCTGGGCAGAGGTCGAAAGCCAGCGTCAGCCCATCGTCATAAACGACCTCGGCGAGGCCGGCGAGGGATCCTCCGATGGCGCCGCCCCGGTGTCGCGCTTCATGACCATCCCGGTGATCAGCCGCGACCAGGTAGTGGCCGTGGTGGGCGTCGCCAACAAGGCCGAGCCGTATACGGACACGGACGTCCGCCAGCTCACCCAGATCATGGACGTGGTCTGGAAGATTGCCGATCGACAGCAGACGGACGGAGAGCTGCGCCGCTTCGCCGAGCAGCTCGAGACCCGCGTCGAGGAGCGAACGCGCGAATTCGAGCGGGCCAACGCCGAGCTCGAGGCGGCGAACGTTGAGATTGCAGCGGCAAATCAGGAACTGCAGACCCTGCTGCGTGAGCAGGAGCGCCTCCAGTTCGAACTGGCGTATCGCGCCCTGCACGACCCGTTGACCGGTCTCGCCAACCGCTCCATGTTCCAGGAACGCCTCGACCACGCATTCCAGGTGAGCGAGCGCGGTGTCGCCGTCCTATGGATCGACCTCGACCGCTTCAAGGAAGTGAACGACATCTTTGGTCACGAGGTTGGCGATGAGATGCTGGTGGCCGTCGCGGATCGATTGCGGGATGTCGTCCGTGACACAGACGACATTGCCCGCATCGGGGGCGACGAGTTCGCGGTCGTTCTGCCCAACGTAGTCGAGAGCGAAGCCCAGATGGTTGCGGACCGGGTCCTCGCGGCGTTGACCGACAAGAATGCATTCCGGCTGCAGATGCAGGCCAGCATCGGTGTGGGCTGGCAGCGAAGCGTCACAGGCGATGGGCGAGTACTGATTCGCCACGCAGATCAGGCGATGTACAGGGCCAAGGCCGCCGGTGGGAACAGGTCTCTCAACTACTGACACAACCCTGAAGTACTTCGTAATTCGTCGTCTAGTTACTAGACAAAACGGCCGGCATACGTGGTACCCTCCGCCCGACGGGCCAATAGGCCCCGGAACCAGCGGCTCACACGATCGCTCCTCTCAACGGTACTCGGCGAGACAGACGTGTCGCTGAGGCCGCACGAGCAAGGAGCGTTCTTTGTACGCATCGGACAAGACTCTGGTTTGCCAGGACTGCAACCAGGAGTTCGTCTTCAGCGCGAGTGAGCAGCAGTTCTACGCGGATCGCCAGTTCAGCGAGCCGCGACGCTGCCCCACCTGCCGAGCCGCCCGCAAGGCACAGCGCGGCGACTTCGGTGGCGGATCGCACAGTGGCGGTGGCGGCGGCGGCCGCGGCGGCTACTCCTCCGGCCCCCGCGAGATGTTCTCGGCCACCTGCTCGAGCTGCGGCCGTGAGGCCCAGGTTCCGTTCCGGCCCAGCGGCACCAAGCCGGTCTACTGCAGCGACTGCTTCACCGCTCGTCGCGCATAGTACCGGGCCGCGAGGCCCACACTAGAACGAAGAAGAACCCGGCGAGCGATCGCCGGGTTCTTCATTTGTGCCCACGCGGGGAGTCGGTTGTCAGCGGGCCGATGCGGGCATTGCCGCCAGCAGGTTGGCCCGCAGGGCCTGAGGCGACTTGGGTCCGAACTTGTTACGCAGCAGGTCGTATTCGGTGTACGGCCGGTCGTCGGTGATCAGGGTGCCCGTGGCGGCGAACTTGTCGACGTCGCTTCCGGTCAGCCAGATGTTGTCCATGATCTTCTTCTCCCAGGCGGCGGCGGTCGTCACGCCCGGGGGTGAATCGGGCGCGCTCGAGAGGTCGCTGACGACACCCGGCTTGGACAGCACGGACTCGATGCCGGCGGACGTGATGTCGATGGGGTTGTCCGAGCCGAGCATCATGACGCCGTAGGTGTCCGCGGCTGCGCCGAAGACCAGGACCACATTCTTGAAGACCGTCCGGTACGTCTTGACGTGGCTCCGCATCTCGTCGACCGTCTGGCCGCGGTACTCCCACTCCATCATCACGCCACCCGGGTTGAGCCGGGCCCTGGCCGACTGGTAGAACTCCTGCGAGAAGAGCACCGCGGTGCCCGAGCTGTTCATCGGCGGGGGCGGATCGACGATCAGAAGGTCGTACATGCTCGTGGTCAGATCGACGTGGTTGCGGCCGTCGGCGATCAGGATCCGTCCGTTCGGATTGGACTCGACGGCGCTCGCGTCGGGGAAGAAGTTGCCCATCATGTCGGGCACCGACGGGACAAGTTCCACAGCATCCACGCGCAGCCCGTCCATGAGCGAGCTGCGGTAGCTCGAGCCCATGCCGAAGGCGATCACGCACATCGACTTGGAGTCCGGGCGAACCATGAGCGGCAGGTGGGCCATCATGCGGGTGTCGGCAGTCACGCCGGTCATCGAGTAGCCACCGACATACAGGCGCAGCGTCTGGCCGGGGTCGGTAGTGCGGATGGCCTGGACCGCGGCGATGTTGTCCTCGGCTACCTGCAGGACGGTGCCACCGGCCTTCGTCATGACGTTGATGTTCGGATCCACGACCATGCCGTTGGGGACGACGATCAGAACGACCGCGACCGCGGCCACGGCGCCCGAGAAGGCTCCACCGAGCCGACGCAGCGGCAGGCTGATCGTCCGGGCTTCCCACAACAACACCAGGCCCAGAGCCGCGTTGATCAGCGCGATAACCACGACCGACCTCGGCGAGGTCAGGAGCGGCATCATGAAGAACGGGACCACGAAGGTGCCGACGATGGCGCCGAGCGTGTTGGCTCCGAGGAGCATGCCTGCGCTCGTTCCGACACGATCGTCCGAGTCGGTCGCGAGCATCGCGGTCATCGGGAAGACGACGCCCATGATGAGCGTGGCCGGCAGGACGACGATGACCAGTTCGCGATTGAAGTTCACCGCCATGAGGTACTTGGTCTCGATGCCCAGAGCGCCGAGGACCACGATGGCCAGGGCCAGCTCGGCGAGGCCGAGGATGGCGACCGGGTGGCGCGTCCGTGACAGGAAGCGGGCGTAGACGAAGGCGCCGACGGTGATGCCGGTCAGGAACAGGGCCAGGATGGCCGTGAATATGTAGCTCGAGCTGCCCGTGCCCGACGACAGGATGCGGGTCCACAGGTTCTGGTAGCCGAGCGAGGTCAGACCGGAGACGAAGGCGACCGCCAGGGCCAGCTTCGGGCGGGCGGTGACAGTGGAGACGACCCTGGCCGCCGCCTTGGCCGTGGCGCCGGCCGCCGCCGGGGTTGCCGCCGCCGGAGTGGCCGCCGCCGGAGTTGCCGCCGCCGGAGTGGCCGCCGCGATCGGGGCATCGGGCTCGGCCGCGGCCTGACGCTGGATCCTGACGCTGAGCGCGAAGGCCGCGAGGCCGGCCGCACCCGAGAAGCAGACTCCGACCAGCAGGGTCGCGCTCAGGCCGATCAACTCGATCAGGACCAGCCCGGACGCGACAGTACCAACGATTGCGCCGAGGGTGTTGACGGTGTAGAGGCTGCCGAATTCCTGGCCCATCAGGGCGTGGTCTCGGACCAGATATCGCGACAGGGTCGGAAGTGTCGCCCCCATCAGCACGGTGGCCGGTCCCAGCGCGGCAATGGCGAGGGCGAACCGGACCAGGGCCAGCGCCATCGTGTTTTGCTCTAGGGAGCCGAAGGCGCCTCGATATACCTCGTGGAGGCCGCGGAACGTGGCGGGCGTGATCAGCACGGCCACGACCACCAGCAGCTCCAGGATGGCGTACATGCGTAGCGGGTTCCGGACGCGGTCCGCCAGGCGCCCACCGACCACGCT
>PLNK01000014.1 GCA_003142755.1 Chloroflexota bacterium
CTTGGGAGTCTGCGCCAGAACCGGCATCACCAGCGTTTCGAGGGCCGTTACCTGAATGGAGAGCAGCACGCGGATTCCGGTCAACGACCTGCGTCGCAGCTGGGTAGTTGATAGCCCGGAAGTGCGGAGCGCGGTGGATCGTGTGATCGCCAGTGGCTGGTTCGTTCATGGCCCGGAGCATGCTGCGTTCGAAGCCGAGCTGGCCGAGTTCATCGGCGTTCGCCATGTGGCCGGGGTCGCCAGCGGCACCGACGCACTCGTTCTCGCCCTCCTCGCCGTCGGTTGCACATCTGGATCGGAGATCGTCACGGCCCCGAACGCGGGGGGATATGCGAGCGGGGCGGCCGCCCAGATCGGAGCCCGCGTGGCCTACTGCGACGTCGATCCACAGACGCTGTTGGTTACGCGACAGACCGTGGAGACCGCCATCGGAACGTCCACAAAAGCGGTCGTCGTCACACATCTCTACGGTAACGTGGCGGATGTCCGGCCGATAGTCGAGCTGTGCGAGCCCCGTGGTATCGCGGTGATCGAGGACTGCGCTCAGGCCATCGGAGGCCGCGAAGCAACCGGTCAACGGGTTGGGTCACTAGGCAACGTTGCGGCATTCAGCTTCTATCCCACGAAGAACCTGGGAGCCGCGGGGGACGGAGGAGCCGTCGCCACTAACAGTGACGCTATCGCCGCCCGCGTAAGGTCGCTCCGACAGTATGGCTGGGGCTCGAAATACCGAATCGAGGACTNNACGAGATGCAGGCTGCGATCTTGCGCTTGGGTCTCCCGCGTCTAGGTGAACTGAACGCTCGCCGCCGCGCAATCGCCAGGCGATACCAGGAGGCGTGCGCTGGAGGAAGTGTCCGGGTCGTGACCGGGGCGGGATGCGAGACGGTCGCGCACCTGAGCGTGGTCCGGACGACCGACAGGGCAGGATTGCGCAAGCTCATGGGCGAGCGGGGCATCGACACAGACATCCACTACCCCGTGCTAGACCATCGTCAGCCGGGCCTTGAGCCGCCCGTCCGAGTGACGGATCTCCACGAAGCAGAACTGGCCGTGGGTGAGATTGTCACGCTCCCTTGCTTCCCAGAACTGACGGACGAAGAAGTAGGGCGCATTGCGTCCGCGATCGCTGACTTCGACGCGGTAGGCTGATGCACGAGCCGATTCGCTATTCGGTGATCGTGCCGGTCTACCTCAACAGGGATTCGATTCCGGAACTGGTCGAAAGGCTCGTGGCCCTGTCGCGAGCACGAGATGGTCGCCTCGAGGCGGTGTTCGTGGTGGACGGCTCGACCGATGACTCGATCGACTGTTTGCGCGCCCGGCTCCCCGACGCGCCATTGCGCGCACAGCTCATCTCTTTGTCGCGCAACTTCGGATCGTTCTCCGCGATCCGCGCCGGCTTGGGCCTCGTCCGTGGTCAATTCGTCGGTGTCATGGCCGCCGATCTTCAGGAGCCACCCGAGGTCCTAGAGTCCTTTTTCGACTCCTTGGAGGCGGGCGAATGCGACATCGCCCTGGGTCGGCGCATAGGACGCAACGATCCTGCTGTCTCCTCGTTCGCCTCCCGGGCCTTCTGGTGGCTGTATCGTCGGACGGTGAACCGCGATGTACCGTCGGGAGGCGTCGACGTTTTTGGTTGTACTGCTGAAGTCGCCGCCTTGATCTCGACCCTGGGCGAAACGCACACCAGCCTAATAGGGCTTCTCTACTGGATCGGCTATCGTCGGAAGTACTTTCCGTACACCCGCCAGGCGCGTCGTCATGGCAAGAGTGGTTGGACCCTGGGCCGAAAGTTCCACTACCTGATGGACAGCATCTACGCCTTCACGGACCTCCCGATACTTGCGCTGCAGGCTATTGGACTGATCGGAGTGGTTGGGTCCACCTTGATGGGCCTCATCGTCTTCATCGCCTGGCTGCTGGGAAGCATCCGCGAACCCGGCTACACACCGTTGATGGTCGTCCTGCTGGCATCCACATCGGCCATCCTGCTTGGACTGGGGGTCGTCGGATCGTACGTGGCCCGGGCCTATGAGAATTCCAAGGTACGTCCCGTATCGATCGTGGCCACGCGAGAGTTCTTTGGCCCGCAGGACTAGCGCAGATTTGGTCGAAGTCGCGGCGCAGGCGGTTCGCTTCGGGATTCTTGGGGTCGCCAACACGCTGGTCACAGGTGCCATCTTCTACGGGCTCGGGCTTGCCATGGCGTCATCTCTGGCCTACACGATCGCATTTGGGATCGGTGTTGCCTTCGCCGTGACGGTCACCCCCAGGCTTGTCTTTCGTGTGCGTCCCCGAGCTCAGCGGAGGGCCGCTTACGCGTTGTGGTACGTTCTGGTCTNNTGCTCGCGGACGTCGTCAGGGCCGATCACCGGCAGGTCGTGGTCTTCACGGTCATGGCGACGGCCGTGCTCAGCTTCATCGGCGGTCGTTTCGTTCTCGGCAGGGAGGCCGCAAGGGGAGAGAGTTGACCGACTACTTTGTGCATCCGCAGGGCATCTGCGAGTCGACGCAAGTGGGCCTCCGAACCCGTATCTGGGCGTTCGCGCACGTCCTGCCTGGGGCGCGGATTGGTGCCGACTGCAACATCTGCGACCACGTCTTCATCGAGAACGACGTAGTTGTCGGAGACCGCGTGACCGTGAAGTCCGGGGTTCAGCTGTGGGACGGGGTCAGGCTCGGCAATGACGTCTTCGTCGGTCCCAACGCCACCTTCACCAACGACAAGTTTCCACGAAGCCGGCAGTGGCTCTCAGAGTCCCCCGAGACCCGAGTCGGGGAAGGTGCGTCGATTGGCGCGAACGCAACGATCCTGCCCGGTCTCACGATCGGGCAAAACGCGATGATTGGCGCCGGCGCGGTGGTGACGGTGAACGTGCCGCCGAACGCGATCGTGTACGGCAACCCCGCGAGGATTCGCGGCTACGTCGATGCACTCGAGCAACCGTCCGCGCGCTCCGCCACGTTCGATGGCGAGACCCAGGAGCTCGTCGGCGGGGCCCGACTCATCCGGCTTACACGAGCCGAGGACATGCGGGGCAGCCTCGCGGTGTCGGAGTTCGGGTCGAGCCTGCCATTCGTCCCGCAGCGGATCTTCATCGTCTATCGCGTCCCATCCAACGAAGTCCGCGGCGAGCATGCGCATCGGGTCTGCCACCAGTTCATGGTATGCGTCAGCGGGTCGGTGAGCGTCCTTGTCGACGACGGGGCGGATCGGGCACAGGTGACCCTGCACGAGCCCGGACTCGGCCTCTACATGCCGCCGATGCTGTGGGGGACGCAGTATGGCTACTCGGCAGATGCCGCTCTCATCGTGCTCGCCTCGCTGCCGTACGACCCGGCCGACTACATCCGGGACTACGACGAGTTCATGCGCCTCAAGCGACCGTCCGCGACGTCGGCGGACCGCAGACAAGACCGCCTCGCACCCTAGTCTTGTGGTCGATTGAGGTTCGAACGTTGCGCATGCCTACGTCTGTCAGCGAATTCAAGCAGATCGCAGCGAGGGTCCTTTTTCTACCCGGGAGCCCGTGCGCCCGACTACGAGGTCGCAGAGGGACGAGCCAGCTTCTTCATGCGGGTTGGAGCCGTAGGCCAGACGGCGGTGCCGTTCCCACATCCGCCCTGCCGTCAGCCGACACCCAATTCCGAAGGGGTCAAGAGTTGTTCCGGCTCGTTAACTGGGGCGAAGTCCGGCTTGGATCTCCACGCCCTTACGAGTAGATAACCGCTGACCAGCACGAGGAGCGCGCCAAGCACCGCCGAGATAGCGAGTCGAACAGGACTGATCCCCGGAGTCCCGAGTGACACGGGCAGGCCAAAGCGATCCAGCCCGAAGCCGTACCGGACCTCGTTGACCCAGACCATGATGCCCAGTGAGAAGAGAGAGATGGCCGACACGGTGGAGATCGTGCGCGGGATGAACCGACCCGATCGCAGCAGCAGCAGCAGTACGAACCCACACGCAAACGGCATTTCGTAGCGACCCTGCCACCAGAGTGGCCACG
>PLNK01000097.1 GCA_003142755.1 Chloroflexota bacterium
ATCCTGTCCGAGCGGATCGCCGGCATGGCCCGGCTGCTGCGTGGCTATGCCGCCGCGGCGATGGAGAATCAGCCGCTCTGGCACGAGCGCGACATCAGCCACTCCTCGGCGGAGCGAGTGCTGCTGCCCGACGCCACCATTCTGCTCGACTACATGCTGGTCAAGACAAGCGGCCTGGTGGAGAAGCTGGTCGTGCGGCCGGAGCGGATGCGCGAGAACATCGAGCGTGGGCTGGGCCTCCATTGCAGCAGCCGCGTCCTGCTCGCCCTGGTCGAGGAAGCGGGCCTTTCGCGCGAGGAGGCGTACGCTGTCGTCCAGCGCAACGCGCTGCGCGCGGCCGACGAGCGCCGTCAGCTGCGCGAACTACTCGCCGCCGATCCCGATGTAGCTGCCCGTCTGTCCGACGAAGCCCTCGCCGCCTGCTTCGACGAAAGCCACTTCCTGCGGAACGTGGCCACCGCCATCGCCCGTCTCGATGAGCTGGATCCGGCTCGAAAGGAGGCCGCCAATGCCCGCTGAGACCATCAACCCCGGCGATCCTCGGGCCGCGTCGACCGAGCATCCGGCCGGGTTCGTGCGATCGGGCAAGGTCCGCGACCTATTCGAAGTAGGCGATCGCCTCCTGCTCGTCGCCAGCGACCGGCTGTCCGCCTTCGACGTCGTGCTGCCGACGCCGATCCCCGACAAGGGACGCGTGCTGACGGGGCTGTCGAGATTCTGGTTCGGGCTGACGAGCGACATCGTGCCGAACCATCTGCTGGGCACGAGCCCGGCCGATCTGCCGGCGGGCTTCACCGATGATGCCGGGCTGCGCGACCTGCGCGGCCGGATGATGCTCTGTCGCCGCGCGAAGGTCCTGCCGGTCGAGGTCATCGTCCGCGGCTATGTCTCCGGCTCGGGCTGGAAGGACTACCGCGCGAGCGGCTCGATCTGCGGCATCAAGCTGCCAGAGGGTTTGCGCGAATCCGATCGGCTACCGGCGCCCATCTTCACGCCTTCGACCAAGGCCGAGGTCGGGCACGACGAGAACATCGGCTTCGACGCGATGGTCGGCCTCGTCGGCGCAGAGCTGTCGGAGCGCGTCCGCGACGTCGCCCTGCGGCTCTACAAGCGTGGCGCCGAGATCGCCGAGAAGGCCGGCATCCTGCTGGCCGACACCAAGTTCGAGTTCGGGGTGGCGCCCGTAGATTCGGGCACGCGGGCGTTCGGCGAAGCCGAACCCCGAAAGCAATTCGCCGAAGGTGAATTGCTCCTAATTGATGAAGTCATGACGCCCGACTCCAGCCGGTTCTGGGACGCCGCGGCATACGTGCCGGGACGAGCGCAGGCCAGCTTCGACAAGCAACCCGTCCGCGACTGGCTGGAAGCACAGCCGTGGGACAAGACATACCCGGGCCCGGAGCTGCCGGCCGACATCGTGGCCGGCACTCGCGAGCGGTACGTGGAAGCGTTCCAGCGAATAGCCGGGGCCAGCTTCGAACGCTACCTGAAGGAGGACGTGGTCGCCTGATGAGCGAGTTCCGATACGCCGTCAATGTCCTGCCCAAGCCCGGCATCCTCGACCCACAGGGTCGGGCCGTGGAGCTGAGCCTGCCCCACCTCAACGTCACCAACGTTTCGCGCGTGCGGGTCGGCCGCCGGGTCGAGCTGACCGTCACCGCCGCCTCGGAGGCTGAGGCCCGCGGCGTAGTTGACGGCCTGGCCGGTGAGCTCCTGAGCAACCCGCTCATCGAGGCCTACGCCATCGAGCTGCTCGAGGGCACGTCGTCGGCCGCTTCGGTGAAGGCGCCGTGAGGATCGGGGTCGTCATCTTCCCGGACTCGAACTCGGACGTCGACTCGCTCAACGCCCTGTCGGTGGCGGGCGTCGAGCCCGTTCGGCTCTGGCACGAGTCGCCCGACCTGTCCGGTGTCTCGGCGGTCATCCTGCCGGGCGGCTTTTCCTACGGCGACTACCTTCGAGCCGGCGTGATCGCCCGCTTCAGCCCGGTGATGCGCGGCGTGGCGGCCTTCGCCGCGGAGGGCGGCCACGTCCTGGGCATCTGCAACGGCTTCCAGGTCCTGGCCGAGGCGCGGCTCGTTCCGGGCGCGCTGTTGCGCAATCGCTCGCTCCGGTTCGCCGGCCGGCTTGTCTACATCAAGCCCGAGCGGCTCGACTCGCCGTTCACCCGGGCCGCCACCGGAGCGCCGCTGCAGGTCCCGGTTGCCCACGGTGAAGGCTGCTACTACGCCGACGAGGCCACGCTCGACGAGCTCGAGGCCAACGGTCAGGTCCTCTTCCGATACGTCCGCGAAGACGGCGTTCCGGCGCTCGATCCCGATGAGCCCGCGAACCCCAACGGCTCGCTGCGCGCCATCGCCGGCGTCTGCAACGCGGCCGGCAACGTGGCCGGGCTGATGCCGCATCCGGAGCGGATGTCGGAGACGATCCTCGGCCGCGACGATGGAATGCAGCTGATCCGTTCATTGGTCGAGAGCGCCGCCGAGTGGGAAGCCGCCGGGAGACCGGCTCCGAAAGTGAAGACAGGGGTCGCCCGATGAGCGAGTCGATCACTACGACCCCCGCGGCTCCTGAGGAAGAGCCCTTGCATCGTAAGCTCGGAGTCACTGACCAGGAGCTGGAAGTCATCCGCCAGAAGCTGGGCCGTGACCCCAACCACACCGAGCTGGCCATGTTCAGCGTGATGTGGAGCGAGCACTGCTCGTACAAGAGTTCCAAGCCGCTCCTCAAGACGCTGCCGACCCGCGGCAACGGCATGATGGCCGGTGTTGGCGACAACGCCGGCGTGGTCCGGATCGGCGATGGGCTGGCCGTGGCATTCAAGATCGAGAGCCACAACCACCCCTCGGCCGTGGAGCCGTATCAAGGCGCCGCGACGGGCGTCGGCGGAATCCTGCGCGACATCTTCACCATGGGCGCCCGCCCAATCGCCGTCCTCGACGCGCTCCGCTTCGGCGACCCCAAGGATCCAAGGACCCGGCACCTGGTCGACGGCGTGGTGCGGGGCGTGGGCGGCTACGGCAACTGCGTCGGCGTCCCGACCGTGGGCGGCGAGCTCGTGTTCGACCCGAGCTATCAGGGCAACCCGCTGGTCAACGTCATGGCCATCGGCCTGCTCGAGGAGCGGATGCTGATCCTGGCCGAGGCGCCCGGACCGGGCAACTACGTGGTCCTGTTCGGCTCCACGACCGGTCGCGACGGCATCGGCGGCGCGAGCGTCCTCGCCTCCGCCACGTTCCAGCACGATGACCCGAACAAGCGTCCGACCGTCCAGGTCGGCGACCCGTTTGCGGAGAAGCTCCTGATCGAGGCCAGCCTCGAGCTGATCGATCGCCGTCTCGTCGTCGGCATCCAGGATCTCGGCGCCGCGGGCATCACCTGCGCCACTTCCGAGTCGGCCGACAAGGCGGGCACGGGCATCCTGCTAGACCTCGACGTGATCCCACGGCGCGAGCCCGGCATGGAGCCCTGGGAAGTGATGATCTCCGAATCCCAGGAGCGGATGCTTGCGACGTGCGTCCCGGCCAACTATGCGGCCGTGCGGGAAGTCTGCGAGCGCTGGGGCATCCCGATCGCCCTGGTCGGCCGCGTGACCACCGACGGCGACATCGCCATCATCGAGGGCGGCATCGGCCCCGACGGCCAGCCGAGCCCCGGCGCGAAGGAAATCGCCCGCGTCCCGGCCAAGGCGCTCACGAGCGAGGCCATCGTCCACTACCGATTGGCCACGCCGCCCACCCGGCGCCGGCAGGCACCCGCGCCCGGCATTCCGCTGACGGCCAAAGATGGCCTGCCGGAGCGGGGCATGGACCCGGCCGCCGTCCTGGCCGCGCTCCTCGGCAGCCCCAACCTTTCGAGCCGGCACTGGGTCTACCAGCAGTACGACTCCTCGGTCCAGAGCAATACCGTCGAGTGGCCGGGTCACGGCGCCGCGGTGCTGCGGGTCAAGGGCACCAAGAAGGCCCTCGTGGCCACCACGGATGGCAACCAGACAGTGAGCGCCGTCGATCCGCATCTGGGCGCGCAGCTGGCCGTGGCGGAGGCCACTCGGAACGTCAGCATCACCGGCGCCCGGCCGCTCGGCATCACCAACTGCCTCAATTACGGCAACCCCGAGCGGCCAGAGGCGTTCTGGCAGCTCCAGGAAGCGGTGCGAGGCATGGGCGAGGCCTGCCGCGCCCTCGGCGTGCCCGTCACGGGCGGCAATGTGTCGCTCTACAACGAGTACCCGGGCGGCGCCATCTCGCCAACGCCGGTCATCGGTGTGGTGGGCCTGCTCGAGGACATCTCGTTGCTCGTCCGGCCGCCCTTCACCACCGATGGCGACAGCGTCATCCTGGTCGGCGAGAGCACGCCGGGCATGGCCGGGTCCGAGTACGCGGCGCTGGCCGGGCTGTCGGCGGAAGACACGCCTCCCGGCATCGACCTCGACCGCGAGGCGGCGCTGCAGTCGTTCATCCGCGAGGTCATCGGCCGCGGCCTGGTTGCATCCGCCCAGGATGTGTCGGGCGGCGGCCTGGCCGTGGCCATCGCCGAATGCTGCATGTGGAGCGGCCTCGGGGCGAAGCTCCGGCTCGGCGTTTCGGGCTCGCCCGCGATCGAGCTGTTCGGCGAGAGTCCGTCCCGGCTCGTCCTGTCCTGCCGTAGCCGCCATGCCGCGTCGATCGAGCTGCTGGCCCGCCAGTTCGGGCTGCCGTCCGCGATCCTCGGGACCGTGGGTGGCGACAGGCTGCGCATCGAGCTGACCGGTCAGGGCGCCACGGGCGCGGCCGAGGAGCGCGGCTCGCGCGTGGCCGACGCCCTGGACGTCTCGATCGTCGACCTCCGCCACACCTGGGACCACGGCCTGGCCCGCGCCCTCGGCGTGGAAGGCTCGCCCGGCTACGGATCGGAGGCGGCCCCGACGGCCATCGAAGGCGAGGGCAAGTAGGCATGTGCGGCATCTTCGGCGCGGTGACCCCGGGCATGGATGCCGCAGGGATCGCCGCGCTCGGCGTCTTCTCCCTCCAGCATCGTGGCCAGGAGTCGGCCGGCCTGGCCGTCAGCGACGGCGAGCAGCTAATGCTGTACAAGGACCTGGGCCTGATCGCCCAGGTCCTCGATGAGCGGCGCCTGCCGAGCCTGCGCGGCTCGCTGGCGATCGCCCATTGCCGCTACTCGACGACGGGCTCGACGATCTGGGAGAACGCCCAGCCGACCTTCCGCATGGGTCGCAACAAGTCGATCGCGATCGGCCACAACGGCAATCTCGTCAACACCCGCGAGCTGCTCTCGCATCTCGAGGGAGGCAAGACGCGCCTGCCGGCGACCACCGACACCGAGCTTCTGACGGCGCTCCTGGCAGACGATCCGTCCGACGACACTGTCGAGTCGTTGAAGCGGGTCCTGCCCACGGTCCAGGGCGCCTACTCACTGGCCATCCTCGACCAGAAGCGGGTCATCGGCGTTCGCGATCCGTATGGGTTCCGGCCGCTCGTCCTTGGCCGGCTCGAGCCGGCGGCGGACGACCCCGAGGGCAAGCGTTCGGGTGGCTGGCTGCTCAGCTCCGAGTCGGCCGCAATCGAGGTCGCCGGCGGCGTGGTCGTCCGCGACGTCGAGGCCGGCGAGATAGTGATTCTCGAAGAGGGCAAGGACCCGGTCTCGATCCGCTTCGCCGAGGGCCACGAGCAGCTGTGCGTCTTCGAGCTGATCTACTTCGGCCGCCCGGATTCGTACATGCTCGGCCGCAACCTGTACGAGTCGCGGCGCCGGATGGGGCTGGCCCTGGCCGCCGAGGCCGCGGTCGAGGCCGACATCGTCATGCCGGTGCCGGACACGGGCGCGCCCGCTGCCGCCGGATACGCCGAAGGTTCGGGCCTGCCGTATCGCGAAGGGATGGTCCGCAACCGCTACTCCGGCCGGACCTTCATCCAACCCAACCAGGGCATGCGCCAGCGCGGCGTCACGGTCAAGCTGAGCCCGCTGCGCGAGGTCGTGGCCGGCAAGCGGCTGATCGTCGTCGACGACTCGATCGTGCGCGGCACCACCACCCGCCAGATAGTGGCCCTGCTGCGCAAGGCCGGCGCCACCGAGATCCACCTCCGCATCAGCTCGCCNNCAGATCGAGACCGAGCTGATCGCGTCGACCCACTCCGTCGAGGAGATTCGCGAGTTCGTCGGCGCCGATTCGCTCTCGTTCCTCTCGATCGGTGGGGTGCTTCAGGCCCTCGACCTGCCGTACGACCGGTTCTGCTTCGCCTGCTTCGATGGGCGCTATCCGGTGCCGGTCCCGTACGACACCGCCCGCCACAAGTTCGTGCTCGAAGATGCCGAGCCAGGCGGGCTTGGCTATGGCGAGCCGGTTTCCCAGCGTGAGGCTGAGGCGATTGCCAGGACCACGCCCCATGAGTGACGGCGTCAAGCGGGGCGGCGCCTGGGACGCGTACCGGAGGGCCGGCGTCGACATCGACGCGGGCGAGAAGGCCGTGGAGCTGATGCGGGCCTCGGTCGCGGCCACTCGACGACCCGAGGTGATCGGTGGCCTGGGCGGTTTCGCTTCGGCGATGGCCCTGCCGGCGGGCATGCGCGAGCCGATTCTCGTCAGCTCGACCGATGGAGTGGGCACGAAGACCGGGATCGCCATGGCCATGGGCCGCTACGACACGGTGGGCGAGGACCTCGTGGCGATGTGCGCCGACGACCTGGTCTGCGCCGGCGCCGAGCCGCTCTTCTTCCTCGACTACATCGCGGTTGGCCGGGTCTTCCCGGAGCGAGTGGCGGCGCTGGTGGCGTCCGTTGCCGACGGCTGCGCCCTGGCCGGCTGCTCGCTGATCGGGGGCGAGACGGCCGAGCACCCGGGCCTCATGGAGCCCGGAGAATTCGACATGGCCGGGTTCTGCGTCGGCGTCGTGGAGCGGGATCGGCTGCTCGACGGCACCGCACTTCGGGCGGGCGACGCGCTGATCGGCATCGCCTCGTCGGGTCTGCACTCGAACGGCTTCTCGCTGGTGCGCCGAATCCTGGCCGAGACGGAGGTCCCGCTCGACGAGGGCTACGCGGAGCTGGTCGGCCGGATCCTCGGCCCCGCCACGGCACCCGAGCCCGAGACCCAGCCACTGAGCCTCGGCGAGGTGCTGCTGACCCCGACCCGGATCTACTCGAAGGCGATCCTGAAGCTGCGACGCGCGCTCAACGAAGCCGGCGCGGAGCTGAACGGCGTGGCCCACATCACGGGCGGCGGCCTGCCCGGCAACGTGCCCCGGATCCTGGCCGACGGGCTTGGGGCGCGGCTTGATCCCGGGATGTGGCCAATGCCGTCGGTTATGCGGCTGATCGGGGCGTTGGGCGGGCTCTCGGGCGAGGAGTTGCGCTCCACATTCAACGGTGGCCTGGGGATGGTCTGTGCCGTCCCGGCCGGGGCCGCAGGCGTGGCAATGGCGAGTCTGGCGCAGGACGGCCTCGCGGCCTGGCAGATAGGCGAGGTCGTGGCGATCGAAGCGCCGGGGGCGCGGTATTCGGAGTCGTAGCTGAGTTCTGGCGGAGTGGCGCCGGGTGGGCGCCAATCGGTGGCATGGAGGAGGAGCGGCGTGGCACACAGGATCGCGGTCGGCGTTTCGGGAACTGGCAGCAACCTGAGGGCCTTGCACGCGGCGACGGAGCGTGGCGCGCTCGACGCCCAGATAGCCCTGGTCTTCGCCGATCGCGAATGCGCGGCGCTTGATTGGGCGGTGGAGCAGGGGATCGAGACGCTGCTCGTGCCGATGCCNNGGGCCGGAGCTGATCGTCCTGGCCGGCTACATGCGCGTGCTCGGGCCCAAGGCTCTGGGCGGACTGAAGTGCCCGATCGTCAACCTCCACCCCGCCCTGCTGCCGGCCTTCCCCGGCGCACACTCCATCAAGGACGCGTTGGAGGCCGGGGTCAAGGTCACGGGCGTGACCGTCCACTTCGTCGACGACTCGCTCGATGCCGGCCCGATCATCTGCCAGGATTCGGTGGCGGTCCTCGAAGGCGACACCGAGGAGACGTTGGCTGAGCGGATCCACGCGGTCGAACACCGGCTCCTGCCGCGCGCCGTCGGCCTGGCGCTGGCCGGCGCGCTGACGGTCGAGCCGGACGGCCGAACCGTTCGAATCGATGCCGCCCGGGCGGCCGAGAAGATGCCGGTGCCGAAGCGGGCGCTGTTGTCGGTCCACGACAAGACCGGCCTGACCGAGTTCGGGGCCGGGCTGGTGCGACTCGGCTTCGAGCTGGTTTCAACCGGGGGTACTGCCCGCGCCCTGCGAGCCGCCGGCCTCCCGGTCACGGACCTGGCCGCGGTCACGGGCTTCCCGGAGATGCTCGACGGTCGCGTCAAGACGCTCCACCCCCGCATCCACGGCGGCATCCTGGCCGATCGGCGGCTGGCGTCGCATCGCGAGCAGCTGGCCGCGGCTGCTATCGAGCCGTTCGATCTCGTCGTCTCCAACCTCTATCCGTTCGCGGCTGCGGCCGAGAAGCCCGGCATCTCGTTCGACGCGCTGGTCGAGGAGATCGACATCGGCGGGCCGTCGATGGTCCGCGCGGCGGCGAAGAACCATGCCTCGGTCGCGATCGTGACCTCGCCTGATCGATACGCGGCCGTGCTGGCCGAACTGCAGGCCACCGGTCGGGTGGGGGAGGGGCTGCGCTCGGCCCTGGCCGTGGAGGCATTCCGCCACACCGGCGCCTATGACGCCCGCATCGCCGCCGAGCTTCCGGCCCGGATGGCCGCGGCCGGGGTGGATCTGCCGGACGAGCCGGGCCTGCCCGGTTCCGCCGACCCGTATCCGCCGACGCTGGTCGTGGGCTTGGAAAAGGTCGAGACCCTGCGCTACGGCGAGAACCCGCATCAGCAGGCCGCCCGCTACCGTCGCCCCGGAACGAGCAGTGGGGCCGGTCCGTTCGCGCTCGGCGGCGCGATCCTGCAGGGCAAGGCGCTGTCCTACAACAATGTGCTGGACGCCTCCGGCGCCGACGCTATCGGCCGGGCGCTGCGTGGGCCGGCCTGTGTCGTGGTCAAACACACGAATCCCTGCGGAGCCGCCGAGCGGGCCACGCTCCTGGAGGCATGGCAGGCGGCCCTGGCCGGCGACCCCGTCTCCGCGTACGGCGGCGTGGTGGCGCTGACCCGGGAAGTCGACGCCGCCACCGCCGAGGGCCTGGCGTCGATCTTCCTTGAAGTGATCGTGGCCCCGGCCTACTCCCCGGAGGCACTCGCGATCCTGGCCCGCAAGACCAACCTGCGGCTGCTCGAGGACCCGATCCTGGGCTCCGTGGAAGCGGCCCCGGTGCCCAACCCGCTCGGTTCCATCCGCGTGGCCGGCGGCGGCGTGCTGGTCACAGCCCCCGACGTCATTCGGGACGATCCCGCGACGTGGAAGCTGGCCACGACGCGCGCGCCGTCGGAGCGGGAGATGCGCGACCTGGACCTGGCCTGGCGGCTGTGTCGCGGCGTCGTGTCCAACGCGATCGTGCTGGTCAAGGACGGCATGGAGATCGGCCTCGGCTCGGGCCAGACCAGTCGCGTCGACGCCGCCCGCCAGGCTGTGGCCAAGGCCATCGCCTTCCACGGCGCAGAAGCCCTGCGCGGCGCCGCCTGCGGCTCCGACGCTTTCTACCCGTTCCCCGATGCCGTCCAGGTCTGCCTCGACGCCGGCGTCACCGTCTTCGCCCAGCCGGGCGGCTCTATCCACGACGCCGAGGCGATCGAGGTCGCGGAGAAGGCCGGCGCCTCGATGCTGATCACCGGAACGCGGCATTTCCGCCACTGAGTTCACCGAGCGGCGGTCGCGTGAAGTGGCGGTCGACAGTNNGGTCGCCGGTCGCGTCGGGGCGCCGGCCTCCGGTCGCCCGAGTATCTGGATGCAACTGGTACTTGCGCGAAACAGCGGCCGCGAGCCCCAAGACCTGCTTCTGCCACCGTGTGGATGCGCGACATAGCCGCCAACGGCTATCAAGCTGCCACAGAGCCGGCTACCGAGAGGGTCGAGGCGGCGCGAGCATCGCCCGACGCAAGCGGTACTTGCAAAGCGCGATGTCATCGACCGTGGCCACGGCTGGGTCTGGTCCCGCGCGCGCCCGCGACCTAGACTTATCAGACGCCGTCTCCGTCGGGCGGTGCGCAGGGAGGTAGGGTTCGTGGCGAGACCTGTGCGGTTCGCAACGTTGCTGCGTTATGGAGTTGCCGCGGCCTTCCTGGCCACGGGCCTCCTGCTGATTCTCGGGTCCCAGATGGTGGCGCGGGCCTCGGCTCCGGGTGCGGTCCAGCCGCAGGCCACGCCGATCGCGGCCGATGGGGGAGACGGCACGCTGAGCGACGCCGACGACATCTGCGCCGCCGACGCCGACGACCTGGTCCGCTGCTTCGGACCCGTGGGTCAGCTGGCCGGGCTGCTCGTCGAGGAGAACCAGATCGCGCCGGATCCACGTGACGCCGATCTCGGCGGCGTGGCGGCGACGGGCGTGCTGCTGATGTCGATCGGCGGCGCGGTCGTGGCGTCCTCGGCCGGCGGGCTGGCGGGGCTCGCGGGCGGGGCCGCGGGCGGCGGGATCGGCGGTGGCGGAGGCGCGGGTACTGCCGGGACCGGCGGTGGCGCCGGCGGTGTTGCGGGCGGCGCCACGAACGCCACTCCCGGCGGGCACGGCCTGCTGACGCCATTCCATTCGACGGGAGGCGGGGTCGCGGCCGGTGTCACGGCCAACGCCACCGCCCTGGGTGTCGTGCCGGCAGTGAGCGGCATCAGTCTGCCCGTGCCAAAGCCCGAACTGATCGAGGGCGGCCTGAGCATCTTCCGCTCGATGAAGCGCGTGACCGACCAGGCCGACCCGACCGGCTACAGCTCCGGCGACGTGGCCCAACTCTTCGGCGATGCGGCGGGGATTGCCACTCTGGCCAGCCTCCTCGCGCCCGGCATCGGGCTGATCTCGCTGGCGACCGGCGGGGCTGCCGCAGCCTCGGACGTCAAGTCGCCGCAGGAAATCTTCGAGCAGATGCGGCGCAACTTCGGGCGACTCGGCTACATGCAGGGCGTACTCGACGAAAACGTCAGCCACGCCGACCACGACCTGGGCGATCTCGATCCTGCGGGCAAGGATCCTGCGGGCCAGGGTCCCGCCGCGGCCACTGCGGCGGCCACTGCCGCGCCGCCAAAGGATCCGACGGCGCTTTCGGCGCCCCAACTCAAGACGGCTCGAACCCTGTGGGCAGGCAAGACCGATGCCGCCTTCGACGCCCTGGCGCGGGCCCAGCAGGAGCTCGACGACCTGGACGATCGACGCAGCGACCTGGCTCACCAGATCGACGCCATCGGCGACCTGCTCGGTCGAGTCGACGCCGCCGGGTCGGTCGGGCTGCCTCAATACATCGCCGACACGATCGAGTATGGCCGCGGCTGGCACTTCGCCGGCGACTCGTCGAAGATGGCCGCCGCTCTGCGGCAGAGCTTCGAACAGAGCCGCGCCGCCGGCGTCATGCACCCGCGGCGAGTGACCGGCACCACGCCGTCGCTGCCCGATGCCGCCGCCGGGCCCGACGCGATGACGCTGGCACAGTGGGCCACGAGCCACAAGGTCGCGAGTGGGCGAATGGCCGTGCTGGAGGCCCTGGCCGGTCTCGAACGCTGGCGGGGCTTCTACGACGCCCTCGCCGGCTCGGTCGGAGTCGAGATCAATCGGCTTCGCGTCCAGGCCGATGTCGCGGCTGCCGCCCGTCGGGATCTCGCCGCCGAAGTCCAGCGACGTGCGCTGCAGGGGAATTCGAAATGAACATCTACCAGGCGATCGCCCTCATCAGCGCGGCTCTTGCGGTGGCCGCCGGAGCGTGGGACGCGTACCGGCTGCGGCGCGAACAGCGCTACTCCGTGGTCGTCATGGCCATTAGCGCGGGCGGGCCGATCCTCTCTCTGTGGCTGTACCTGGTCGTCACTAGTCTGTCGCTCAAGCAGGTCGTCTCGCTGGCGTTGTTCGTGGGCGGCGCCGCAGCGGGCGCCTACGCCGCCAACCGAGCGAAGCTGTCCGAGGTGGAAGCCGGCGGGCAGATCCGAATGGTCGGGGCGTCCTGGCTGCCACTGCCTGCAGCACTCTCCGTGGCCGCCGTCCAGATCTCGGGCGCGGTCGGATTGTTCGCGGGTCAGATTCTCTCTCTGGCGGCGCTCGAGGCGGCGGTGGCGTTCGGCGTCGCGTCGGCAGTGATGCTCGTCTACCGGCGGTCGACGTTTGGACGGCCCCCAGCGACTGCGGCTTCGGCGTTTCCAGGCGGCGCGCCGCCCAGCTGATCGAGCCACGGCGCACGGGCCACGAACTGGACAGATTCCAACCCGGGTAGCGCGAGACCAGAACGAGCGGTCGGTCCGACGTCGAAAGATCGGCCTCACGGCCAGAATCTGCCTGCGGGGCCGGGTTTGAGGCGAATTGGCGAGGCTTCAAGGCCCCGTTCGCGGCGACTATCCGGACTCGCTCTACCCCCATTGGCATTTGTCCAGGTGGGCCTCGCGGCGCTGCAAGGGGGCGCCCCGGCGGCAGCTCCGCCGGCTACTTGATCGTCTTGAGGTCTTCCTCGATCGGCTGGCGGTCGTCGGGCTTGGCGATCGACTTCAAGGCGGTGCGCGCCCGATCAAACCAGGCGTCGCGCTCGCGCCTGTCGCCGGCGACCGAATAGGCCCGGGCCAGCCCTTCGCAGGCCGCTGCCTCGTCCCAATCCTCGGCGCCGCCGAACTCCTCGAGCAGCTCGAGGCAGCGACGCGCGTGCCAGATGGCCGGCTCGGGTCGACCGAGCACGGCATAGACCCGTGAGCAGAGCCACTCGCCGCGGGCCAGGGTGACGGGTTCGCCTACGTTGCCCCAGTGGTAGCGCGAGGCATGGGCAGCATGCAGCATCTCGTCGTTCTGCTCGGGCCTGCGCTTGGGCAGGTCGAGCAGCCGCCACACCTCGTTGAAAAGGCCGGCCGCCAGCCGGCGTTCGGTCTCTCGATCCAGTTCGGGCAGTCTCGTCGGTGGCATGGTGGCCTCAGTCTCGGACCGCGTCGCATCCGGGGTCAATACGAAACGCCCACTGTTGCGCGGAAGCCGGCGGCGCCGCCGCCCTGAAACTGGCGACGCGTCTCGTGGGGCCTGATACCATCGGGCGCCATGAGCCCCGCCGCCCGCTACTACATCACGACCGCGATCGCCTACGCGAACAACCGACCCGGCCTGCACACCCTGTTCGAGGTCATCGGGGCGGATGTCATCGCCCGCTGGCATCGGATGAAGGGCGACGAGACGCGCTTCCTGACCGGCACCGACGAGCACTCGGTCAATATCGCCCAGCGTGCGGCCGAGTTGGGCAAGGAGCCGCTCGAGTTCGCCAACGAGAACGTGGCGCTCTTCCGCGGCGCCGAAGACGCCCTGCTGATCAGCCCCGATCGGTTCATCAGGACGATCGATCCGGACCATGTCAAGGCCGTCCAGGAGATGGTCCGCCGAGCCCACGCCAATGGCGACATCTATGTCGGCACCTACGAGGGCTGGTACTGCCCGGCCGAGGGCTTCAAGGCTCCCTCCGACGTCGTCGAGACCTCGGGCGTCACTCGCTGCCCGAACCATCCGACCGTCACGCTGGAGTGGCTGTCCGAGCACAACTGGTTCTTCCGCCTGTCGGCCTACCAGGAGCGGCTGGAGCGCCATTTCGAGGAGCATCCCGAATTCGCCCAGCCGGACTACCGGCGCAACGAGATGCTCGGCTTCATCCGGGGCGGGCTCGAAGACTTCTCGATCAGTCGAGCCGTGGGCACCTGGGGCATTCCGTTCCCGATCATGCCGGACGGCTCATCGTCCCAACGCGCCGACGGTTCCTGGGATCCCGACGCCGGCACCGTCTACGTCTGGTACGACGCCCTCATCAACTACGTCACCGGCGCAGGCTTCCCCGACGACCCGGCCGGCTTTGCCCACTGGTGGCCGGCCGACCTTCATGTCATCGGCAAGGACATCGCCCGCTTCCACACGATCTACTGGCCGGCGATGCTCTGGAGCGCCGGCCTCGAGGCGCCCCGCCACGTCTGGATCCACGGTTTCCTGCTCACCCAGGGCGAACGGATGAGCAAGAGTCTCGGCAACTTCCTCGATCCGATCGACGTGGTGAGGGCGCTCGGCGCTGATGGCGCCCGCTACGTGACGCTGCGCGAGGTGGCGTTCGACAAGGACACGGAAGTCTCCTGGGATTCGTTCGTGCGCCGCTACAACGCCGACCTGGCCAACGACTTCGGCAATCTGCTGAACCGAACGATCTCGATGGCGAACCGCTACTTCGATGGCGAGCGGCCCGCGGTCGGCCCCGATGCCGGACTGGCCCGCGTCTGGGGCGAGGCGCTGGCAAGCTACCAGGACCGACTTGCCGGTTGTCTGCTCCACGACGCCCTCTGCGCGCTGTGGGATGTCGTCGGGGCGGCCAATCGCCTGGTCGACGCCGAGCAGCCGTGGACGCTGGCCAAGGCGATGAAGGCGGGCGATGAGGCGGCCGGCGTCAAGTTGCGGGCGGTGTTGGGGGATCTCGTCGAGGCATGCCGGCTGATCTCACTGGCAGTCGCGCCGTTCATGCCCACGGCCGCGCCGCGGGCCCTGACGCAGCTCGGCTACGCGTACCCGTACGGCCCCGACGGCAACGGCGGCCCTGCCCTGGCCGACGAGCTGCGCTGGGGCGCTCATGCCGGCGAGGCGGGCCGGCTGGCAACGGCGGAGCCGCTCTTCCCGCGCCTCGAGACCGAAGCCGCGACCCCGGCTGCCGGCTAAGCCGGCAGCTTCGCCGATGAGGCTGATCGATAGTCATAGCCACCTCCAGACCGACGCCTTCGCCGCGGATCTGGCGGAGGTCGTTGCCACGGCGCGCGACGCCGGCGTCGAGCGGCTGCTCGTGCCGGGCTGGGATGCTGGTTCGTCGGCCGCGGCACTCCGGCTTGCTACCGACACGGACTGGATCGACGCCGCGGTAGGCATCCATCCCCACGACGCCGCAACGGCCAGCGCCACAGACTGGGCCGCGGTCGTGCGCCTGGCCGGCGACCCATGTGTTGTGGCGATCGGCGAGACGGGTCTCGACTACGACCGCATGCATTCCCCGCCCGAGGCGCAGCTCGCCAACCTCCGACGCCACCTGCGCCTCGCCCTGGACATGGGCAAGCCGGCCATCCTGCACTGCCGTTCCGCGGCCGGCGGCCGCGATGCCCAGGACGCGCTGATCGCCGAGATCCGCGCCGTGGGCTGTGGGGGAGCGGCGGCGCGCGCCGCCTTCGGAGAGAGGCCGCCGGCCGTGCTCCACTCGTTCTCCGGCCCCGTGGACTACGCCGAGGCCGCGCTGGAGCTGGGTCTCGCGATCTCGTTCAGCGGCCTGGTCTTCAGGCGCGGCGAGGAAGCGTCGGCCGACGTGGCGCGGCTGGTCCCGAGCGAGCGGCTCCTGATCGAGACCGACGCGCCGTATCTCGCCCCACCCGGAGTGCCGCGGAACCGGGCCCCCGCCGCGGTCCAACCCGGGGCCCCCGCGCCTACGTTCTCCGGGCGGCGCAACTCGCCGATGTGGGTCCGCATCACCGGGGAGTGGCTGGCGGAGCGCCGAGGCGAGCGGCCGGATAGCATTGGGGACGGCCTGGTACAGGCCTACGACGCCACGTTCCGGCGGCACTCGATGGGTTGACGACCGTTGGCCGCCGCCCGCGGCCCGGCCGGACGCCCACCACCGAGGAGACCACCATGACGGACCGGGCGCCAGTCCCAGAAGGACGGGCGAGCTTCCAGCGCGCCAATGACGAGTCGCGGGAGCGGCTCACTCAACTGGTCGCGACGCTCACTCCGACCCAGCTGGCGGCCGACCTCGGTGAGGGCTGGACCGTCGCATCGGCCCTGGCCCACATGGGCTTCTGGGATCGCTGGCAGGCCGAGCGCTGGACGGAGATGCTGGCCGGGCGCTGGACGGCGTCCAACGAATCCATTCTGGCGGCGGAGCATCTCGCCAATGACGCTCTGCATCCCTACTGGGCGCGTGTTCGCGCCGAGGACATTCCGGCCCTCGCCATCGAGGCGGCCGGAAAGGTCGACGCCCTCATCGCCTCCGCGCCCGACGCCACAATCAACGCCCTGGAGGGCACCTCGGTTGCCTTCCTGGTGCACCGTCATAGCCACCGCGGCGACCATCTGGATCACATCGAGCGGGTTCTGGCTGCGACAGCGGCCGGGGCTGCGGCTGCAGGCGGCGCCGCGGCCGGCGTCGACCGCGGGTTCGTCGCCCGAAACGACGCCAGCCGCCGGCGCCTGGCGAACTTCGTCGAGCGCGTGCGCGAGTCCGAGATGTCTCTGCCGACCGAGGAAGGCGGCTGGACGGTCGCCCAGGTGCTGGCCCACGTCGCGTTCTGGGACCGATCGATGGAAGCTCGCTGGCGACTCGCGCAAACGCAGGCCGGCGATGGCGGGGCTCTGGAGCCGTTCGGCATCCCGGGCGAGATGACCGAGGCGATCAACCCACCACTCGCCGACATGGTCGG
>PLNK01000034.1 GCA_003142755.1 Chloroflexota bacterium
GGGTCGATGCCCAGCTCCTCGCGAGCCAGCGTGTCGACCGCACGGCCAAGCTCGCCGCCCACGATCGACTGCGACATGAGTCGGGCTTGCTCGGCTGTGAGCCCCTTGGCCTGGTAGATGAGCGTCAGCTCCTCTTCCTCTTCGTCGGGGACCTGGAGCAGCTCCTCACGCTCGACCCTGACCTGATGGGCGAACAGCTCGCGGGCGCTCTGGACCGACAGCCACTCCCCGATGGCCATCGACAGGGCGCCGGCCAGCATTCCGGCAAGACCGGCGATCAGAACGGCGTGGCCACCCTGCGAGGCGCCCGCCACCCCCATCGAGATGCTCAGGTTGGACACCAGGCCATCGTTGGCGCCCAGCACCGCGGCCCGCAGCTGGTTGCCGCCGCTGCCGCGGTGGCGGCCCTCGATGCGGGCGATCGTGCCGCCCTCTACGCCACGGCCCGCCGCCAGCTCGCGGAAGAGTCGGGCGTGGGACCGCTCGTCGCCGGGCATTCGGGCCAGGGCCTCGGGCTGGTCGTCGTACATGGCCTCGTCGGCGGCTTCGTTTTCGGCGATGGTCGGGACCACGAGGCTCGGCCCGAAATGGCGGGCGATGAACATCAGGACGCGTGCCCGCCAGGCTGGGCTCATCCGGCTCGTGTCCACGCCGGCGCCCTGGAGCACGGACCGCCAGACGTCGGCGTGGATGGACTCCACGCTGACCATCTTGCTGTAGAAGTCCTTGAGCGTGCCGCCCGATTCCTTTTCGGCCAGCAGGGAGTAGAGCGCGATCGCGTCGATCTCGCCCTGCAGGTTCTCGCGATATCGGGCGAGGTCGACTCCGCTCGGCGGCGCGGGCGGTGATGCCGGCGCGGCCGTCGAGGGCCTGGGTCTCGTGTCGGGGATCATTGGCTCAGTTTCGCCGGAATGCCGGCGATCCACAATGCCCGGTCTGCGGGGCGACCATGCCGCCCGTCATGCCCGTCGTGCCGCCGCGATTACCGCAGCCGGCGTCAACGCCACGGCCGGGGCCGCTACCGCGCCGAGCGCCGCGAGCCGCGCATCGCCCAGCGCCACCTGCGATCCGGATTCTGACCGCATTCCCACACCACTGACGTCATCGAACCCGGTTCTCCTCTCCTACCCGGAAGCTGTTGAACGCTAGCTTCTCTCGATTGCCATACCGCTCACCGAGCGCTTGGCCGGCGACCCGGGCATTCCCGCACTCGGCAGCCAGGCCCGGAAGCGATCGCCGAGCTTCGAGCGGCGCTCAGAGCCCCAGACGAAGACGTCCGCGCCGCCGCCATACGGGCAGAAGGCGTCACCTGTGGCGGGGCAGAAGACGGCGATCCGCCCGATCCGATCGCGGGCCACGGCCAGCCATACCCGGTCCAGGCAGCCGCGTTGCCAGCTCAAGGTGGTCGCTACGAACTCTGCGCGGCTCGAGCCGGGCAAATACTCGTCCAGCGCCTGGATCCAGCCGTCCACGGGCGCGATCATGGCCGCACCCAGCTCTCGCAGATCGGCCGTCTCTTCGTGGCGCGGGTCAAGGTGTATCGCCAGGACCAACACGGTCGTGCCGGTGAAGAGCGCGCTGGCGACGGCGTCGAAGCGGGACGCGGTCTGACGGTCGTCTTCGATGCTGGCCGGCTCGGAACTGTCGCGGAGGTAGTGGATGCGCGTCCAGACCGACTCATGGCTGAAACGCAGCATGAAGCCAACGGGCGGTTGGCCGGAGTACTGCGCCTGCCAGGCGTCGAGTGCTTCGTGAACGTTCATCAATACCTTTGTTCGGCAATACCTTTGTTCGGCGCGACGAGATCCCTGGTCAGGATCCCTCGAGCATTCGGCCGTCCGCGACGAATTGGCCCGCTCCGCCCCTACGTCGAATACGGGAGCCGAGCTTGGGCATACCGTACCCGGAATGGCGGGCACATACAACGTGGGATCGTGCCCATTCCGCGGCCGAATCCGCGTTGCCGCCGCCTACGGTGTGGCTGGCCATGAAACCGGTGCGCCAACGCACAACCCCGATATTCCGCGGATTGCTCTACGTGGCCTCGACGGCGGCCGGGGGGCAAGGCATCGAGACGTACACGCCCGCCCCGGCTGGCGCGGAGTCTAGCGGCTCGTAGGCCTCGTAGTGCTCGACCCCGAAGTGCTCGAAGATGCGGGTGCTGCCGTTGTTCAGCATCGGTGTCTCGAGCAGATCGACTCCTCCGACCCAGTGATAGAGAGCCTCGAGGTCGCGCCAGACGCTGACGAAGATGACCTCCTCCCCGCCATCGGTGCAGGCCTGACGCGCGACCTCGGCGTGGACGATCCCGTCGTGCCCGCGGGCGTTATCTAGCGCCTGCCGAGCCTGCACCCGAAAGGCAGAGACCTGTCCGGGCTGGACATGCCCCTTGAGGATTCGGACTATCAAGCTCCTACCCCGGCCGGCGATACAACCCCCAGGAGGATTGTCGAGGCAGAACGCCGATTCGACAATTACAGAGCCATATCAACCACGAGGCGGGGAAACGGCAAACACATCAATCTGGCGGCCTTGGCGCACCAACGACCGCCCGACGTCGACCAGATCGACGGCCCGCGCAATCGGCACCGCTGCTGCGGCTCTCGGGCCCGCGACCGTCTCGCCCGAGCTCAGCTCACTTGGGCACGTCGCTGAGCGGGATGCCGAGCGCCTTCGCGACGCCCGCGCCGTAGGCCGGATCGGCCTTGAGGCAGTTGCCGATGTGGCGAACCTTGACCTCCTGTGGCGCATCGCCCATGGCCCGAGCCGTGTTCTCGAAGAGGAGCTGTTGCTTCTCAGGGGTAATGAGCCGGAAGAGCAGTCCGGGCTGCGTGTAGTAGTCGTCGTCCTCGCGATGGTTCCAGTGGTCGGCCGCACCCTCGAGCGAGAGCGGCGGCTCCGCGAAGTCCGGCTGATCCTGCCACTCGTCGTAGCTGTTGGGCTCGTAGCCGAGCGTGCCGCCGTAGTTGCCGTCGACTCGCATCTGGCCGTCGCGGTGGTAGCTGTGAGCCGCGACGCGCGGCGCATTCACCGGGATCTGGGCGTGGTTCACGCCGAGCCGATAGCGCTGCGCATCGCCGTACGAGAACAGTCGGCCCTGCAGCATCTTGTCGGGCGAGAAGCCGATGCCGGGGACGATGCTGGCAGGGTTGAAGGCCGCCTGCTCCACGTCGGCGAAGTAGTTCTCAGGGTTGCGGTTGAGCTCGAACATGCCCACTTCGATCAGCGGCGCGTCCTTGTGAAGCCAGACCTTCGTCAGGTCGAACGGGTTGTAGGGCAACCTGGCCGCGTCCTTCTCGGGCATCACCTGGATGAACATCTTCCAGCGCGGGAAGTCGCCCTTCTCGATGGCGCCGTAAAGATCCCTCTGGGAGCTCTCGCGGTCCCTGCCGATGATCTCGGCAGCCTCGGCATCGGTCATGGTCCTGATGCCCTGCTGCGTGACGAGGTGGAACTTCACCCAGAACCGCTCGTTGCTGGCGTTGAGCAGGCTGAACGTGTGGCTTCCGAATCCGTGCATGTGGCGATACGAGAAGGGGATCCCGCGGTCGCTCATGTCGATGGTGAGCTGGTGCAGCGCTTCGGGCAACGAAGTCAGGAAGTCCCAGTTATTGCGGTGGCTGCGCATGTTGGTGCGCGGATCGCGCTTTACCGCGTGGTTGAGATCCGGGAACTTGAGCGGGTCGCGCAGGTAGAAGACCGGCGTGTTGTTGCCGACCAGATCCCAGTTCCCCTCGTCGGTGTAGAACTTCAACGCGAAGCCACGGATGTCGCGCTCCGCGTCGGCCGCGCCGCGCTCGCCGGCGACGATGGAGAAGCGCGCGAACATGTCCGTCTTCTTGCCGATGCCGGAGAAGATCCTGGCCTTGGTGTACTTCGTGATGTCGTGGGTAACCGTGAAGGTGCCGAACGCGCCCGAGCCCTTGGCGTGCATGCGGCGCTCGGGGATGACCTCGCGATCGAAGTGGCCGAGCTTCTCGAGGAACCAGACGTCCTGAAGCAGCATCGGACCTCGGGGACCGGCCGTCATCGCGTTCTGGTTGTCGGGAACCGGGGCGCCACCGACGGTCGTCAGCTTCTTCTTGTCCGCCATGACCTACTCCTCATCGTGCGATACAGGTTGTTGCCGGGCGCACGCCTCGCAGACTCCTCGGACCTCGACGTGCGAGCCGATGACGCTTCCGAAGTCCTTCACTCGATGCGGAATTGGAAGCGCGTTGAGGTCGGCGCTCTCGAAATCCCGAGCCAGGCCGCAGCGGACGCAGACGTAGTGGTGGTGAGGCGCAACGTTGGCGTCGAAGCGGACGCTGTCACGACGCGGGCCAAGCGTGGAGATCAACCCCAGGTTGTTGAGCATCCAGAGCGTCCGGTAGATGGTGTCGAGTGACACCGTCGGCAGCCGCGGCTTGACGCCGCGATAGATGGCTTCGGCGTCCGGATGGTCGTGGCTGGACGCGATCTCACGGAAGATCTCCAGGCGCTGGTGCGTCAGCTTCACGCCCGAATCCTTCGCTGCCGCCTTGAACCGCTCGAGGCGGCTCTCGACCTCGGAGGTCTCGCTCTTGCTCATTGATTCCTATGTTGCGTATGAGTCTCAGGTAGGAAGCATACGTCATGAATCGAGTTTCCCGATTTCGCGCCTCGTGATTGAGTCCCGACGCCGGCCGTTTGCGCGTATGGTTGGCCTGGATGCCCGTCGAGTCAGCCTTGCGCTGAAGTCCAGGACTTGTGGGTCGGGTTGGGGTGCCGTGAGAAGGCTTGCCTCCGCTGGAGCGGTCGAGAATACGGAGAGAGAATCCGGCGGCACGAGCTCGCAGCAGTCGCGCCGGAGAAGACATGAGCAGTGATCGCCGTCTCGAGATCGATGGGATCTCAAAACGTTATGGAGAGACGGTCGCCCTACAAGACCTGGGCTTCGATGTCCGCGCCGGCGAGCTATTCGGTTTTGTGGGGCGCAACGGCGCGGGCAAGACCAC
>PLNK01000084.1 GCA_003142755.1 Chloroflexota bacterium
CAATTCGTAGGCTGTCGAACCGCGTCAGGCTACGCCCCGCGCAGCGATCCCTCACGATTGTCCTGACGGAATTGCGGACCGCGGTGTTCAGTCGGCGGCGGTCGGCCAGTCCCGGATCGTGAAGCGGGAGCGGGCCGCACTCACGCTTCTACGGCCGGCGGATCGTGTACCGTACCGGTCCAGGGAACCTCTGCCAGCTCGGCCGCTGCGATTTGGCTCGGGAGCGGGCCAATGGCCGCGGCTCCGCACATGTCTATAACGATTGGCGGAAGCGTGCGCGAGAACCTTAGGTACTGCGTAATCCTGCCGGCGTACAACGAAGGTCGCCACCTGGCGACTGTCGTAGGCCGTATCCCCGAGTGGGTCGACGGCATCATCATCGTTGACGATGCGAGCACCGACGACACGCTGAATGTGGCCGCATCGCTCTCCGACACTCGAGTCCGCGTCCAACACAATGCGAAGAATCTGGGCGTAGGCGGAGCAATGGTCACCGGCTTCAGAGCCGCCCTTGATGGCGACTATGACGTGGCCATCAAGATGGACGCCGACGATCAGATGGACGCGGGAGAGCTGCCTACGCTCGTGCGACCCATCGAGCTCGGGATGGCGGAGTATGTCAAAGGCAATCGCTTCAGGCGCAGTGGTCGTCCATCAGCAATGCCCGGCCGCCGATGGTTCGGGAACGTTGTTCTTTCGTTTCTCACCAAGGTCGCGAGTGGCTACTGGCATGTGTTCGATCCGCAGTGCGGCTTCATCGCCATCGCTACGCCCACCCTTCGCAGGCTCAAGCTCGACGGCATGGCCAAGGACTACTTCTTCGAGAACGACATGCTGATCCGGCTCAACGTCGTCGACGCGCGGGTAGTTGATGTGGACACGTCTTCGCTATACGGCAACGAAACCTCATATGTGAGGCGAGTAGGACCCGAAGGAATCGTCGCGGCTGCCGGACGTTACCGGCGCCGACCGGTTCCCTCTCGGGATGTCGGGGTCCCGCGGCGAGGGCAGCGGGTGATGGGCACTGCCGCAGCCAAAGAACCGCACTTGTGCGACGACGTCTCAGCCTAGGCTCAAGTCCCTCACCGCCAGCAGATACGTGGACCCAAATCGCACGCTGGGCTCCAGCACGGCGCCTTCGGCCCACTCGTTCCAGGCGTTCACAAAAACGATCCGTTGGTTGGGCTCCCTGTGAGCCACGGCGGTTACGGCTGCAGCCAGCCAGCGCCGAAATGTGTATGGGTTGGAGCCATACCAGATATCCGGACTAGATTGCCGTCTTGCCGTGTTGTCGAAGTTCACCATTATGCCCGGGAAGTAATGCTCGGGTAGACCGGCATTCAACCTCCCGGCTGCGTGGTCCACCATCGCTCGGTAGCTCAGGATGTTCCCCGAGAAGCACGGTTCGGCCCCAACGTGCTGATGGGACACCCAATCCCAGAGAGCATTGTGCGGAGGGAAGCCCAGGCTCCCGTCGAATCCGATCGACGAGGGAGTCTCGTCGATACCATGGAATTCCTTTACCACGTCGACCATGAGGATGAAGAGCTCGCCGACGCCGCCGGACCGGGCGGCTTCTCGCCACGAGGCGATCACCGCGGACAGATCCGGTATCTGTGCCGGTCTGTAGATCGAAAGCACTGCCCGCCCCTCGACGCGCAAGTACCTGGGGTCACGGAGTATCGGCATGACGTCTTCGATGAAGCGCGTGGCCGGGACCTCGCTATAGCGCTGGCCCATCAGGATGTCCGACTCACGACCGTCCCATCGTCGCGTCCAATTCTCGTTGGCCCACATGAGACAGAACGGGAGCTTGGCGTCGCCGGCCAATCGATCCAGTATCGGTCGCTCCAGGAGCTGCTTGCCGGCGAACCAGTAGTGGTAGTACATGAAGCCCTCGATCCCCGCTGCTTCTGCCATCGCAGTCTGGAGAGCGACTGTTTCCGGCACGCGCAGGTCGTAGTACCCGAGGTCGCCTGGCAGCTTGGGCTGGTCCTGGCCTAGATACACGGGCTTTGCCGCCGCCACGTTGGTCCATTCGGTGAAGCCAGTCCCCCACCAGCGGTCATTCTCGGGAATCGGGTGGAACTGGGGCAGGTAGAACGGGACGATGCGCACCCTCGGGCGCAGGGTGCGATCGACCTCGAATCGCTGCCAGTCGGTGTCTGCGGGGGTAACTCGCGACAGCGTTGGCTGCTCTTCCAGCGTGCACCCGGCTTCACGGGTGACGATGCCTATAAGCCGCTCCATTGCGTGAGCGGTTGTGGCATTGACCTGCCCCATCTCCGGCTCGAAATCGGCCGCGGACAGGTTGAGGGCCCGCAAGCCTTGCAGCAGAAACCCCCGGATCCAATACATCGATCCGGCGGCGAACCTGATGTCTGGCTGACTCAGCTCCAGCTCAAGCCGACGCAGCAAACTGGCGGTAACGTTCTGGTTGTCGCCCCAGAACTCAGGGCCCAGAACGCTCCCTTCGGCGGTTACGAGGCCGAGGCGAGAGGAAGTGGCGAACGCGTTGAGGATGCTGGCGACGTTCACGACGTCGCCGAGGAGCGAATCGAGCAGCTGGCCGCGCCACTGATCTCCGGTCCCCGACAGCTCGGCGTGGCCGGCTCGCCACTCGCTTCGCTTAGTGTGGACCTTGAGCACGAGCTGATAGGGGTCCAGTAGCCCGGCGTTGACGACCTGAACGAGCGGCCAGATGTCGCGGCCGTGGTTGTCGACCTCTAGGATCGCCAGGCCCGAAAGATGCGGGAGGCGGCCGCGGTCCACGCTGATCGTCTGCGCGGAAGCGTTGGTGATTATCAGGTCGAAAGCGACCGGTATCGCGGCCAACTGACGGAGGATCTCATCGAGAAGGTCCGCATAGTAGACGTGGACAACCACTCCGATCCTGGCTTTGCTTGCGAGAGGGAGGTCAGACCGGGTTCGCCAGGCATCGGGAAATCCACCGCCTCGCCTGCCCGCTCCCCTTGCCACCCATTCCGCGAAGTCGGCCGGTGAACCCGAGCGACCGGAGAACGCCGAGGGGTTCACAGCGAGGGCGGCATGACGCGCG
>PLNK01000130.1 GCA_003142755.1 Chloroflexota bacterium
CGTGTCGAAGCCGATGGCGACGAGTCCGGCCGGCGCGACGGAGATTCTGGCCGCGTCGTCGCTGACACCGCGTACCGCGGTCCAGGTCATTCCGTCGGCCGAGATCCACAAACCCGGTGAGGGGTCGGCGACGTAGTGCATGAGCGATGCCGCGGCGACGTAGCCGCCGCTCCATTGCAGCACCTGGCCGATGCCACTCAGCGGCGTCCCAGCGGAGGTCCAGCTGAAGCGACTCCAGCCACTGGCGACGCCCGCCGTCGTGAAGCCTGATGCGATCATCGTGGCACCGGGCGACCGAACGGGGCCGGAGGTCGGCGAGACGGCGACGGACGGCGAGGGAGAAGCACTGACCGACGAAGCCGGCGCGCCGGCCGATCCAGACGCCGCCGGACCCGCCGGCCTGATCGAGACCGCGAAACCCGCCAGGGCGATCGCCAAGATCACCGCGGCGGCCACTCCCAGAGTGGCCAGGAAGCGCGATCTGCCGGTCACCCGGCTCCTACCAAACGATGAGGACATCTCGTCCCGCCCCGTCTCTGTGACCTCGCTGGCGTAGTCGTACAGCGAGTCCGGAACTCGAGTGTCCAGCGAGGTGGAGATGCGTCGGAAGCGTTGTTCCAGATCCCGATCTTCGTAGCCGTTCATGGGCGCACCTCTCCGGCCTGCCGGTCCAGCTGCTGACGCAGCGAGCGCATCGCGTAGTGGAGCCTCGACTTGACCGTACCGAGCGGCAAACCCAGCCGATCGGCGATCTGGTCGAGTGGCATGTCCCGCCAGAAGCGGAGCCCAACCACGACCTGTTGATCGGGCGGAAGGTTCCGAATCAGGCGACCCAGCTCGTCACGAGCGAGCGCGTCTCGGAACGGATCGCCGGGACTGTGGCCGGCGATCGTCTCGTCGAGCTGCAGGACGCGATGCTTGCCTCGCCTGCGCAGTAGGTCGTGGCAGACGTTGGCGACGATCCGGTCGAACCAGGCCCCAAAGCGGTCCGAGTCGCGAAGCTTCGGCCAGGCGAGCCACGCCTTCTCCATGGCGTCCTGGATCGCGTCCTCGGCCTCAGCGGCATCGCCCAGAAGAAAGCCGGCCAGCCGATAAGCTCCCGGCAGTTGAGCTCGGACGAGGCGGGCGAATTCGGTGGCCTTCCCGCTCGCCGTCCTCACCAACTCCACCCTGCCCGCTCCTTCCCTCAAGGTCATGCGACTCCCTTCCGTCAGCGTGGCCATCCAGACGGAAGCGAAGGGTCGAAAGGTTCAATCGGAGCCGAAGATAGCCGATCGGCGAGGCGGGCGAGGGAGCTCTGGGGTGCCGTCGTGGCGGAGCGCGCAAAGCGGGCGGCGAACGCGGGCCGGCCAGCGAGTCCGCGCCGTCCGTACGCGCTCGACATGCTCTAGGAGGAGGCCCGCGCTCACGCGTTCGCGGCGACCGTGCCGACACAGTTCACGGCATCTGTTGGGTATGGTCGGCGTCGCGTCAGGAATAGAACCTCCGACCGAAGATGCTGGATCGTGGTGGACGGCGGCTACAATACCTGGTGTCTCCAGAACTTCGCCGAGCCGGCGATCCGAGGCGAGATCGCGACTCGAGCAGTTTCGGCAGGAGGTGCCAGCGTGCAAGAGATCCCCGAGGAGCTCGCCAACCTGCTACGCACCAACGTACTCGCGCACGTGTCATTGACCGAAGCGGATGGATCGCTCGTAACCCACGTCATGTGGGTCGACTACGACGGCGAGCACATCCTGACGAGCTCACCGACCGCCTCATACAAGAGCCGCGCCTTTCGCCAGCGCCCAAACGTCGCTGTCTCTCTGATAGACCCGACGGACCCGTGGCGCCGCCTCTCTATCAGTGGACGAGTCACCGAGATCCGCGATGACGAGGGGCTGGAGTTCATCAACAAGCTCTCCAGGCGGTATGTCGGCGCCCCGTATCCGCGCACGACTCCACGGGAGATCTTCGTGATCACGCCCGACAAGGTGCGTCCATTCACGGGACGAGGTTGAGGCCATGCGCTACGTCGAAGTCGGCGGGCTGCGGCTCTCGGTCATAGGCCTCGGGACATGGCAGTTCGGATCGCTCGAGTGGCGATACGGATCAACCTACGCGAGCGACACCGCCCCCGAGATCGTGCGTCGCGCGATCGAGCTCGGGGTCAACCTCATCGACACCGCCGAGATCTACGGCTTCGGGCGCTCGGAGCGCATCGTCGGCGAGGCGATTCGCGGGCAACGGGACGGTCTCGTCATCGCCACGAAGCTCGTGCCGGTTATGCCGCTGCAGGTGGTCGTGGACTGGCAAGTCCAGGGGAGCTTGCGGCGTCTTGGGTTGGAGGCGATCGACCTTTACCAGGTCCACTTCCCGAACCCGCTCGCCTCGCCACGCTCGACGATGGCACCCCTGCGGACCCTCCTCGATAAGGGCCTGGTGCGCCACGTCGGCGTGAGCAACCACTCGCTCGCGCGCTGGCGCGCATCGGAACGTGCCCTCGGCCATCCAATCCTGACCAACCAGGTTCGCTTCAGTTTGGCCGCGCCGCTGCCGCATTGGGAGCTCGTGCCGTATGCGAAGGAGGAGAAGCGCGTCGTCATCGCCTATAGCCCTCTGGGGCAGGGTCTCCTGGGCGGCGGCCACTCTACGGGCAGCGCGGCGCCGGCCGACATCCGCGGGCGCAGCGCGCTGTTCCGGCCACGGTCGCTGCGCCTGGCCGAGCCCCTGCTCGCCGCGGTCCGCGAGACGGCCGCGGCCCATGCCGCCACGCCCGCACAGGTAGCCCTCGCCTGGCTAATCGGGCACGGCAACGTGGTCGCCATCCCGGGCGCACGCACGGTGGCGCAGCTCGAAGAGAACGTCGCCGCGGC
>PLNK01000127.1:0-6032 GCA_003142755.1 Chloroflexota bacterium
GGAGCCGTTTCGACTTTAAGGAGCGGGCCCTTCGCGCCGGCGCCCGGCCATCGGCCGTTGCCGAACAGCGGCTGCCTTTTCTCCGTCCTGGTGCTGGGGACATTCCTATGGAGTCCAGACTGCCCCGATGTCTGCACGGACGGCGCGGAGCGGCGCCGATCGACCCGATTCGGCGCCTGGGAGTATCTGTTGTGCCGGCGTGGCCGGCAATTGGTCTCGCGTCCCGCATACGAGTGGCCCCAGCAATCAACTGGAAAGACTGCCCAGGGCTCCCGCGCGGTGGGTCGGTGCCGACCGGCCGACACCACCGTCTCCGACCCGCGTCTCCCCTTCCGCCCGACCCGCCTCTTGTAACATGGCAGGACTTCAGCGGCTTCACCAACTGTCACGAGATTGGTGGCCACCTCACTACGGTGATCAGCTTGGGCGACGACATGGCGCGGGCACCGTCTCTGGCGATCCCCGAAGCCGCGACCGATCAAGGGACGCCGGCCACGCGGCCGCAGGACCCTCCGGAGGCCGCGCGCTTCACGACTGTACGCGGCGTCCGGATCCGCCACGTCACTGTCGGGCGCGGCAAGCCGCTGCTGCTGCTCCACGGCTGGGGAACCTCGCTGGATGCCTTCGTGGACTTGACCCTCGATATGGCGCGCTCCTTCCGCGTCACGGCCTTCGACTTTCCGGGCCACGGCGAGTCGGGGTTGCCGCCCGGGACCTGGACGGTGGACGACTTCACGAACCTGACCCTCGACCTGATGGCGGAACTCGGCCTCGAGCGGGCGGCGGTGCTGGGCCACTCGTTCGGCGGGCGCGTGGCGATCAAGCTCGCGGCCGCGCACCCGGACAAGGTCGATCGGCTCGTCCTGGTCGACTCGGCCGGCGTGCCGCCCCGTCGCACCGCCCGGCGGGTGCTCCGGCGAGCGGCTTCGCGGTTCGCCAACGCCGTCGGTCGTCGATTCGGCCGGCCCGGCCAGGCCATCCGCGGCCGGATCGTAGCGAGGATCGCCTCGCCGGACTACCTCAACGCGGGCCCGCTCCGCGACACCTTCCTGGCAGTGATAAGGGAAGACCTCCGGCCCGCCATGCCCCACATCAATTGCCCCACCCTCCTGGTCTGGGGCGACTCAGACGATGACACGCCGCTGGCCGACGGCCACACGATGGAGAGGCTGATACCGGGCGCTCGCCTGCTCGTGCTCAAGAACGCCGGCCACTTCTCGTACATCGATCAGTACGGTCGCTTCCGCCTCGCCGTCATCCCCTTCCTCGATGACTAAGGTGCTGGTGTTGTCGGGCGGTGGGATCGACCCGGTGCTGCTCGTCGTGCTGTCGGCCGCGACCATCGTCGCGTTCGCATTGACCCTGCCCGGGCTGGTGTCGAGCCTGCACGCGCTCCAGCAGGATGACTACTCGAACCTGCGGTTCGCGCGATGGCTGGCGTCGTCACCGTCGCGGGCGATCCGGGGACGGCTGGCGGCCATCTACGTGGCCGCGGTCTTCATCCACCTCGTTCTGGCGGCGTTCGTCGGCGGCCCGGGCCCGTACGTCACGCCGATACTCGCCTCGATAGCCGCCATCGTCGGCTCGGTCCTGGAAACGCCCGCGGCGCCCCGCAAGAAGCCTCTCGTCTACACGGGCCGGGCCAGGCGGCTGCTCGTCGTCTCGGCCGCCCTCGTCTCGATCGTTTTCGCCGCCGGGTTCGTTGCCGTCTCGAGACTCGCCGACGCCCTCGGCGTGCCGTCGGGGTATTCGCCGGCTCTGGCGGTTCTGGCAATGGCCCTCGTCTCGATCCACGCCGCACCGTTCGTGTCGATGGCCGCCAACCTCTGCCTGGCCCCGGTCCAGGGGTCGATCAACCTCAGCTACCGCGTCCGAGCCCGCCGAAAGCTGTCCCGTCTGGCGCCGATGGTCGTCGGCATTACGGGCAGTTACGGCAAGACATCCACCAAGTACTTCACCGAAGCCCTGATGGAGTCCCGCTTCCGAGTTCTCAAGACCCGAGCCAGCTTCAACACGATCCTCGGCGTCTGCCGCGCCATCAACGAGGAGCTGGGGCCCGAGCATCAGGTCCTGATCGTCGAGATGGGCGCCTACCGGCAGGGCGAGATCCGCGACATGGCCCGCCTGACGCGGCCCCATATCGGCGTCCTGACGGCCATCGGCCCGCAGCATCTCGAACGCTTCGGCAGCATCGACACGATCGAGAAGGCCAAGTTCGAGCTGTTGGAGTCGCTGGCCCCCGACGGCATCGCCGTGGTCAACAACGACGATCCACGGGTCCGGCGCCTGGCCAGCGGCCTGCGGCTGCCTGGCATTCGGCGCTACGGCATCGACTATTCGGCCGGCGAGCTGGACCTGCGGGCCGACTCGATCGAACACGGGCCCGACGGGCTCACCTTCAACCTGATCGACCGCTACGGCAAACGAGTCACGGTCAAGACCCGGCTGGTCGGCCTGCACAACGTCTCGAACATCCTGGCCGCGGCAACGGTTGCCCTGGCCGCTGGCGTCACCATGCGCGAGATCGCCGGGGCGATCGGCCGGCTGCAGCCCGTACCCCACCGGCTCGAGACCCACACCGGTGCCGACGGCGTGACGATCATCGACGACGCCTACAACTCCAATCCGGTCGGTGCGGCCAACGCGCTCGATGCCCTGGCGGCATTCGAGACCGGCCGCAAGATCCTGGTCACGCCCGGCATGGTCGAACTCGGGGTCGAGCAAGACGCCGAGAACGAGAAGTTCGGAGCGAAGGCGGCCGGCATCTGCGATTTCGTGATCCTGGTGGGGACGCGCCAGACCGCGGCCATTCGGCTGGGGCTCGACTCGGGCGGGTTCGCCGCAGAACGGATCACCTCCGCCAGGAACCTGAACGAAGGTCTGGAGGCGCTGAAGGGTATCGTTCGCACAGGGGATGTGGTGTTGTTCGAGAATGACCTGCCGGACCTGTACGAGGAGTAGCGCGCGCTATGCCCAATCCGACTGTGGCCGTCCTGTTCGGCGGCCGATCCGTCGAACACGAGGTGTCCGTCATCTCGGGCCACCAGGCTATGGATGCCCTCGATCAGGCGGGTTACCCGATCCTGCCGATCTTCATCACCAAGCAGGGCGACTGGTACGCGGGCGAAGGCCTGCACAACCTGGACCTGTACCGCGAGCAGACCTTTCACGCGGCCGGACTCAGGAACGTCCACCGCGTCAGCCTCAGCCCCGACCGGTCGGTCAGGCAGCTGGTCGTCCATCCGGGAGTCGGCGGCGGCCTCCTCGCCAAGAACCCCAAGCTCTGGGCTGACGTCTTCTTCCCGGTCCTCCACGGCACGCACGGCGAGGATGGCTCGATCCAGGGGCTGTTCGAACTGGCCGACGTGCCCTACGTGGGTTCGGGCGTGCTGGCCTCCGCAGTCGGGATGGACAAGGTCCGCACGAAGATGCTGCTCGAGCAGGCAGGCATTCCCACGCTCGACTGCCTGGAAGTGGCCCGCGGCGAGTGGGAGACCGATCCCGAGCCGTTCGTCGGCCGCGTCGAGGCCAAGTATCGATATCCGGTCATGGTCAAGCCGGTCTGCCTGGGCAGCAGCATCGGCGTCTCGAGCTGCGCGGATCGGACGGCCCTGCGAGAGGCGATCGACCTGGCGCTCGAGCTCGACGGGCGGGCCATGGTTGAGGAGGCCCTGACCGACTTCATCGAGATCAACTGCTCGGTTCTCGGGCCGCCCGAGCGCGCCTCCGCCTGCGAGCAGCCCGTCGCGTCCGAATCCGTGCTGTCGTTCGACGACAANNCAGGCGAGCCAGGCGGGCATGGCCGGTCAGGCCCGCCTCGTGCCGGCGCCGATCGGCGAGGCCCTGACCTACGATGTCCAGGATCTGGCAGTCCGCGCCTTCCGCGCCATCGGCGCCAGTGGCGTCGTGCGGGTCGACTTCCTGTATCAGCAGAAGAGCAAGCGGCTCCTCCTCAACGAGATCAACACCCTGCCGGGGTCGCTGTCCTACTACCTCTGGGAGGAAGACGGCTTGCGATTCGACCAGCTGGTGTCGATGCTGGTCGAGATAGCGCTCGCCCGACACGAAGAGCGGCGCGTCACCATCTACTCGTTTTCGGCGAACCTGCTCACGAAGTAGCGGCGGTAGCGTCTACCGGGCTGTCATATTGTTCGGTCCGACTCGGTAGATCTGGGCCAGGTAGCTGCCGATACCCGAGGCCTGTCCGACCGAGACAACCAGTCCGCCGTCCGGAGCGGGCCACAGACCAAGCCACCCTGCGAAGGACGCGGGGGCAAGCAACGGCCAACCGGGCACCGGATCGCCGTTCTCGGCGATCGCCGCGATCTCATTCTCGAGGATCACGTAGATCCGGCCTTCACCCGAGTTGAGCCGGACGAAGATCGCGCCCAGGGTGAGCTGGGGCTCGACGATGCCGGTGGGGTTTTCGACCAGGACCAGCGACCACGCAAGGTCGCCTCCGGTGTCAAATGCCATAACTGTCCCCGGGCCCTGAAGGTCGCTGACGGTTACGAAGACCAGCTTCCCGCTGTCGTCCACGACCGGTGATTGGGCCGCGCCCGGCGCCGCGAGATTGCTGGCCTCGACCATAGCCGTCTCGCCGGCCGGGAGCATGACCGGCCACCCGGCCCGCGTTCGCCCATCGGGCCCAAGTGCGACGAGCGTTGAGTAGCCGTTGATGAGATAAACGGTACCGTCGGGGCTGAACTGCGGCACGGATATCGGGCCCGAGAACGCGACCGGCCAGCCCGGCTTCGATCGGCCGCTCGAATCGAACGCGGCGAGCTGCGACGTAGCGACGACTTGACCGTCGCCCGCAATGTCGAAGCCCCAGGCATATAGCGTTCCGTCCGGAGCCAGGGCCATGCCCCTCCAGACCTGGGCGCCGTCCGGCCCGACCTGGGCGCCGTCCGGGCTGAGGACGCGAAGCGCGTAGCCAGGGAAGTATTGCGAGCTGTCGAACGGCGTTTGGATCTCCAGGTACATCGTCCCGTCCTCGCCGACCATGACCGACGCCACCCAGCCAGGCGTGACGATCGCGAGCCCCGATCCGTAGGGCTCCACGATCTGGATGGTCGACTTGCCGGCATCGCCGCCCTGCGGCTCGACGAAATAGGCGCTCCCACCCGGTCCCGGGACGACCGACGAGTAGCCCCCGACGTTGATCGGTTCCTGGATGCGCAGCTTACCGTCCGGGCCAAAGATCCAGATGTTCGTTGTGCCGTCGTGGGCGAGCGTGAACCCGTAGATCGTGCCGTCGGAGCCGTAGGCGCAAGGCTCGGCGACCGTGCCGTCGGGCAGAGCCAGCCAACCGGACCGCGGACGGCCCAACGCATCGAGACCGGGCTGGTGCCCGATATAGACGGTCCCGTCTGGCCCAACCGACACGGTCTGGTTGTACTGAGGGTCGACGCTCACCGGCCAGCCGCCCAGAGCCGGAGACTCCGTCGGCGCTGGTGCGTACGTCGCCCGTTGCGGGCCGGTCGTGGGCGCGCTCGACTTCCCGGCCGAGCCATGCCCCGTGCCGAGCGGCCCGAAGGCCACGGCCACGGCAGCCGCCACCACCACGAACCCGATCAGGAGCTGAGCGCGACTCGGTCCCGGGATCGACAGCGCCCCCGGCCCGACCTCGCCATCCTCGCTGTCGAGATCGATGATCCGCGCCTCTCGCTGATCGTTCCCCACGTGTTCCCCTCTCGGATGTGGCTGCGTCATCCAATGCCCTCATGACGCCCGGCTGGCCCCTGCAGTGCCGCCTACGGTAAGCCAGACGGGCCGTTCCTGGCCAATCACGNNCGGCTGAGGCTCGTCGGGCTGCTGTCCGGGCGGCCGATGGCGGTCGAGGAGCTGGCCGCGGCGAGCGGGTTGTCGGCGGGGACGGTCGTCCATCACCTCAAGCGACTCGAGGCTGCCGGCCTGGTTCAGGGGACGCCGCGCCATCCGTACGTCGAGTACTCGCTCCGAGTCGATCGGCTGCAGGCGGTCTCGAAGGAACTCGCCGGTCTCGAACGGGCGGATGAAGCCGGCGACCG
>PLNK01000127.1:6059-6958 GCA_003142755.1 Chloroflexota bacterium
GCCTGGGCGAGTACCACGAGGATGTGGCCTCGCTGCGGCGCTACCTGGTTGCCGCGGGCCTGATGACGCGCTCCGGCGGCGAGTACCGCCGCGCGGGCTGAGCCCTACTCCATCGACGCGGTGAACATCCCCGCCCGATCGAACTCGATGGGCTCGAGCGGCCGGATAACCTCCGCCCGGCCTGTCGCCAGCAGCTCCGCCAGCGCCGGCTCGCTGACCCACATCAAGTCGACGTGTTTGGTGTCGCGGATCCTGACGATCCGGGCCTGGGGCGCCTCCACCCTGACGCAGCAGGCTACGGCCACGGCGAGGGCCTGGCGGTCGGTGTCGACCGTCAGCGCGATCCGAGCGCCTTCGGGCGTCTTGGCCGTAACGGTGTTCATGTAGGTCTTGTGGGCGTCCATCTTCTCGACGGCACGCCGCAGCACGACGTCGGCCATGCCGATACCCACCGCGTTGCCTTCCGTTTCGGCCGTGAGGTCGCGGACGACGATGCGCTGGATGTTCGGGCCGGCGCCGGTCGGGCCGGCGTAGTAGCGGCCGACGACGTTGGAGTCCATGCCCAGACCGCTGATGTCCTTGCCGATGTAGTCGAGGATCGCGACGTCGATGTTGCCGAACGGCAGCCGGGCCATCCGCTCGCGGGCCATCAGCAGCAGCTCGCGCTCGCGCTCGCCTAGGCGGGCGGCCGGCACGGCCTCGATCTGCCACAGCCTGGCGTAGCCGTTCTCGACGAGGGCCAGGCCGAATGGAATCTTGACCTTCGACAGGGTGAACTCGGCCGTCTCGGGGATGAGCTGGGCGAACGAGTCAAACCCCTGGCGGTGCAGCGAGTCGGCGCCGCGCTGCTTACCGAGCCCGATCGAGATCATCTTCATCAGGCCGCTCTCGATCTCGCC
>PLNK01000015.1 GCA_003142755.1 Chloroflexota bacterium
AAAGTCGAAACGGCTCCCAGAAGGGAGCCGTTTCGTTGCTGTCCCGGTGAAGGTTGGATCCGCCGAAACGGATCGTCTTCTGCCACGCTACAAAGGCATCTATCACGTCGGCTGCACCGACTACCCTAACCCGACCTACCCATGACCTTGTAACTGGGGCAGCAGGCTGACTGGCAGCTTCTAAAGTCTACAGCCCTTTCTGCCTTCATTCCAAGGGTTTTGTCGGGCAGTTGGGTTAAAATCCCGCAACTTAGTGAGACTTGGGTAGGGGTGCTGTTGCGGCCTGCGCAACGGCCCGGGTAAGACGTCACAAGAGCCTCTGCGGGTCGGCCCCCGACAGCCGGTCGGATGGCCCTGGACCGACCGATTCGGCGCCCAGCGCCTACTCCGTGATCTTCACCGAAAGCATCGCTGTCGGCTCGTTCGGCTGGTCGCGGCCATCGCGCTTGGCTGCGCCGATGGCATCGACCACGTCCATGCCCTTCGTCACGTGGCCGAAGCGGGTGTACTTCTTGGGGAGCTTGCCGCCCGACAGATCCTCGAGGCAGATGAAGAACTGGCTGCCGTTTGTGTTGGGTCCGGCGTTGGCCATAGCCACGGCCCCGCGGACGTAGTCGCCCTCGAAAGCCTCGTCGGCGAACTTGTAGCCTGGGCCGCCGGTCCCGAGACGCCCGCGGTCGAGCTTGTCGATGTGGCCGTGCTCGCCGTCGCCGCCCTGGATGACGAAGCCCGGCACCAGTCGATGGAACACGACGCCGTCGTAGTAGCCCTTCTGGGCGAGCTCGATGAAGTTGGCTGCCGCCTTGGGTGCGCCGGTCGTGCTCAGCTCGATCTCGATGGCGCCCTTGTCGGTCTCAATCGTGGCCTTGGTCATCGTGTCTCCTATCTAGGGCAGCGTTGGCTGGGACAAGGGTGCCACGGATGGCCGAAAGACGAAAAGACCGGCGGGAAGTCCCGCCGGTCGATCCGAATTCGAGCCGGAGCCGCAAGCCCGCTAGGGAGTGGCGACGATCGTGCTCGTGATGATCACGGGCTCGAGCGGCATCGACGCCGGCATGGTCACGTTGCCCGAGGAGTCGATCACGGGCTCGCCGCCGAGCGGTACGGCCGCGATCTTGTCGACCACGTCCAGGCCCGACGTCACGTTGCCGAAGATGGCGTAGCCGGTGGTCCCGGCCGCGAAGGCCGTGTCGGAAAGGACGATGAAGAACTGCGAGCTACCGCTGTTGGGGTTGCCGGTGTTCGCCATCGCCAGGGTGCCCTTCTTGTAGGAGGTGGTCACCGTGTCGTCCGGGACGGTCCAACTCGGCCCTCCGGAACCCATCTTCTCGTAGTCGAGATTGGGCCAGCGGGCATACGTGCCGTCGCCGGCCTGGATGACGAAGTCGGGCACCACGCGGTGGAAGAAGATGTTGTTGTAGTAGCCGCATCGAGATAGCGCCACGAAAGCCCCGGCCGCATTGGCGCCAAGGGCGGAGTCGACCTTGATCACGATGTTGCCGAAGGTCGTCGTCATCGTGACCGTGGCCGTGCCCGTTAGGGGCGGCGGCGTGGACTCGGGGCAACCGAAGGGCGAGGGTGAAATGCTTGGCCCGAGCGTGAACGACGGGCCGAGGGGCGCGATGGTCGGCAACGGCGACGGCGAGGCGGTCGGGGTGACGGTGGGGACCGAGCAGCCGGCGAGGAGCACGACGAGGCCGACGGTCGCGAGCCGGCGCGCGGATGACTTGGTGGGCGCGAAGATCATGAAGCGGCCTCCAGGGCTTTGGCGAAGTCTATGGCTCCGGTCAGGAGCGACTCTCCGAGGATGATGCCTGCGATCGCGGCATCTCGCAGGCTCTTGATAGCGTCTAGATCGACGGACCCTCCCGCCACGAACAGCTCGACGCGGAGAGTCCGCGCCAGCCCGGCCAGGAACCCCAGGTCCGGAACCGCGCCACCGTGGGACAGAATGAGCCTGTGGACGCCGTGGTCCACAAGCTCTCCGGCCAGGTCAACCAGGCTCGGCGGTGCGGGTCTATGCCAAGGATACGCGGCAATGCGGTCGGGCCGTGGGTCCAACCCGACAGCCAGCCAGTCGCCGGCCACTTCGAGGCAGTCGTGGAGCAGCTCGGGACGGTCGGCAACGGCCATCGAAACGACCACGCGCGTGGCTCCAGCGGCGAACGCCAGCCGGATGTTGTCCGGACCCTCCATGCCCCCGGCAACCTGGAGTGGCACCGCCACTCGTGAGGCTATGCGGCCCAGGGCCTCCAGATTGGCCGGATGCCCTGAGCGGGCCCCGTCCATGTCGACAACATGGATCAGCTCCGCGCCCAGCGCCACGTACCGCTCGGCGATTCGCTCGGGCCGGTCCGTGGGGGTGCCGACGCCGACGGCCGCGCCGGGCCAGTGGACCAGCCGCGAGCGTCCGTTCTGAACGTCGATCGACGGGACTACCTGCACGGCCGGCCGCTATCCGTTGGCGGCTCGGCCAATGCTGCCGCCGCCACCACCCATCGCGCCCTGCGCGGCTTCGGCGGCCAGCAGCCGGCGCTGGAAGCTGATCGGCAGCGAGCCGTT
>PLNK01000069.1:0-7718 GCA_003142755.1 Chloroflexota bacterium
CTGGGACGGCGCCATCCGGGCCATGCGCGAGCTGGGCAATCGAGTCACGCCCAAGCCCGTCTTCGGTCACCTGGCGGAGGATCGTGTCGGGTCGATCGCGCTCCTGGGCTCGTACCACCCCAGTCAGCAGAACACCTTCACTGGCCGACTCACGCCGCCGATGCTCGACGCCGTGATGAGTCGGGCGCGTGAACTGGCCGAGCTCGACTGACAAGCCGCGCCGGCGGCCGAGGTGGCACGGCGAGCGGCTGCCCGACTCGCGGCGCCGTAAGATGGCCCCGTGAGCGAAGCCCGACTGCTCCTCGTCGACGACGACCCGGCCCATCTCGAAGCCCTGGCCGAGCGCCTGAGTGGCGATGGCTTCTACGTGACCCGGGCTTCGGGCGGGGCGGATGCGCTGGAGCGCCTCGACGAGGCCTGGCCGGACCTCGTCATTCTCGATCTGATGATGCCCGAGATGGACGGCCAGACCCTGGCCGGGCGGATCAAGAGCCGCGCCGACATCCCGATCCTCGTTCTCTCGGCGGTGGCGGCGGCCGACAGCAAGGCCGACCTGATCGCCCTTTTCGCGGAGGACTACGTCACCAAGCCGTACGACTACGCCGAGTTGGTGGCGCGGATCCGCCGCGTGCTGCGCCGCCTGCAGGATCAGATCCCGGTCGAGGAGCTGGCTCTCGGCGACCTGACGCTTGTGCCGCGCAGACGCGAGGCTATCGTCCGAGGCCGGCGCGTCGCGCTCTCGCCCACCGAGTCGCGCTTCCTCGCGACCCTCGCCGCCAGCATGCCGAAGGCCGTCTCGACGGACCAGCTGCTGCGCAAGGTCTGGGCCGATTCGGACGCCGCGGATCCGGCCTACGTCTGGGTGACGGTGCGCCGGCTTCGCCAGAAGCTCGAATACGACGCCGACGACCCGCACCACCTGCTCACGGACCCAGCCGGGGGCTACCGGCTGGCGGCGTGGGAGCTGCGCGGCAACTACAACGGGCGCCAGCCCTGAGCCGGCCCGGCTCTACGATCCTTCGCACAACTACTCAATCGGCTATGCGTACGCCAGGACATTCCGCCGGGGCGGTCCAACCTTTCGTACCGACGGCGCTCCGAAGCACCGTTGGATACCCTTGTGGGCAGGCAAAGTGCCTCTTCGTTATGGTCGCTGCAAGGCGCGGCCCGTAGTCTCCTAGCCCTTGGACCAGGCACGCACGGTACAGAGAACCCAGATGCGAGTGTTCCGGAACCCCATGAGAACCACCGACGACCAGCGCCACCGGCGCGGCCAGGCCACGGTGGAGTTCTCGCTCGTGTTGATGGCCTTCCTGACCGTGATCGTCGCGATCGCGGAGTTCGCCTTCTTCCTCACGATCAAGATCAACGTCACGGACGCGTCGCAAGACGCGGTTCAAACGGCGGCCGAGATGGGCAATAGCCCGGATGCCGACTTCAGCATCCTCCAGGTCGTGGAGACCGATATGGGCGCCCCCGCCGACAAGTCCAAGATCCTTTCGGTCGAGGTGATCTGGACGAATTCCTACGGAACGGCCAACTACGGCGAGAACAGGTACACCCGAACCGGAACGCTTTGGAACTCGGCCGCTACAGCCAGCGTTCCATTCGCCCAGAACGGGGGCTCGAGCTACCCGTACTCTCAACGCTGCAGCATCGTGTCCGGGGTTGGATGCTACTCGGGCCACGCGACCGTTGATTGGGTCGCGGTCAAGATCACGTATCAGTACGCCTGGGTCACGCCGTTGCCTGGGATGATCGGCCTTTCGGGCGCAGCGCCTACCTTCGTCCAGATCAGCATCTGTCGGCTGGAGCCAATCCAATGACGAGATGGCGGCGCAGACGCTCGCAGCGCGGACAGTCCATGGTCGAGTTCGCCCTGGTCCTGCCAGTGATCATGGTTCTGATGCTCGGCATGATCGAGATGGGCTTCGCCATCAACCACAACACATCGATGGTGACCGCGACCCGCGAAGGGGCTCGAGTCGGGGCCGCGCTTCGAAACGGCCATCCTAAGTGCGGGCTGCCAGACGATGCGCTCTCTCAGGCCGTGGACCCGCAGATCATTGCTGCTCTCGAGGGCATCCTCGTGTCGCCGGGCTCTCCAGTCAACGTGCGGCAGGTGTCCACAGTCGAGTTGATAGAACTCGATGAGAACGGAGCCACGACCGGTAATAAGAACACTTGGGCATCCTCTGTGGATGCGTCAGGCAATCCCACCGGGACGCTACTGCCCGGATCGGCCACCCAGCACCTGTACTTCGCGCCCCAGGGCGGTGGCTTCGGCGGAAACTGGGCTGCCTATACGCGTTGCGGATCTGCGCCTGCCCACAGCATCAGAGTCAAGATCACCTACACCTACAAGTTCGTTACTCCGCTGGGAAGCGTGATTTCCGCCGTTGGTGGCAATCTCTTCGGCAGTGGCCAGATCACGATGACGGACCAGACGACCATGGCACTGGAGCCTCCAACACCATGAGACTAACGAAGATGCGAATCCGTCTAGGTCGTGGGTCAGAAGCCCCGGAGCTGAGCGTCAAGCAGGCCGGCCAGATCATCGTGGTGTTTGCGCTGATGCTGACCTCATTGATCGGGCTGGTAGGGCTCGCCATCGACGTTACGTACGCCTGGAGGAATGGGCTCCAGGTCCAGCGTGCCGCCGATGCGGCTGCCATGGCCGGGGTTGTGTACCTGCCAGGCGACCTTGGGAGCGGCGAGGCAAAGGCGGGCGTCGTGGCCGCAGAGAATGGCTATACGAGCGGTGTGGTGTCCGGCTGTGCGGGTGGCGACTGCCGCAAGATGCAAGTGACCATTACGACTCAGGTCCCCACGACGTTCGTGCGGCTCTTCGGAATCAACTCCTGGACCATCACGCGGACCGCGCGCGCCGCATATGTCTTGCCCGTGCCGATGGGGAGCCCGCTGTCGTACTTGGGCGTGGGGTGCTTCGTTCTGAAGACAGGCACGCCCCCACCGTGCAACACGACCGGCACCGGTCAGAGCGGAATCACGACCGCCGGGACCTCCGGTGGCACGTCGCTGAGCAGCCTCGGCGCCTTCGGTGCCGTCATCACCAAGGGTGGCAACCAACAGAACGGCGACGCGTACCTGCCGGCGAACAACGGAGGGTACAGCCCTGCTAACAACGTCCTTTACGACTCGAGCGGCTACTTCTACACCGTGTATCTCCCCGCCGGCGGGGACATCAAGCTATTCGATCCTGGGTTCTGCGCCATGGGCGGCAACGGCGCCGGCGGCAGCTACGGCACTGGCGATCACTGGATTGATGGAGGCAACACGGGCTCGAGCCACGCGGTGTCGACGTACTACATGCTCTGGAATACGAATAACACGCCGATGATACCCAGCAGCTGGACTCACATGACCGCCCTGGACAGCGGCGCAACGTACGCAAATCAGTACGGCTATGACGCGGCCAATGGCAGCAACCCGGGCGGTGCCACGAGTGGGTGCCCCGCATGGCACGACAATTGGGTCTCGTTCGCCTCTGGCCTCACGGCAGGGACATATGAGCTGCAGGTCACGACTTCGAACCCGGCGGACTCGTCCACAAACACCAGCACGAACGCCGAGAACATGTTCGCCATTGAGGCCACCGGCACGGGCAGCACCGTCTACGGCTACGACAAGATGGCCATCTACAACAACCTTATGGCGACGGGAGTCTTGCAGCAGTTCTACCTTGCCAAGGTCGATGCCGCGTCGGGCGCGGGCAAGACGATGACGATCGATCTGTTCGACGTCGGCGACTCGACGGCCGGCTACATCCAGATCCTCAGTCCCGACGGCGGTAGCCCAACGATTGCGGGCTTCAGCTACGCCACGTACAACTACGACGCGTCCGGGGAGCGAGTATCCCCTGGCAACTGCGTGAATGGCGCCTCCGATAGCTGCACCGGGGGCCCCGGCCGCACCAAGATCACCGTCAATTCCGGGAGCACCAGCTTCAACAACACCTGGATCGAGATCACGATTCCGTTGCCCACCAGCTATGGCTCGACAGGGCTGTGGCAGGGAGGCTGGTGGCAGGTCCAGTACAACACCACGGCCGGCAACGACACCACCACGTGGTCGGTCAACGTGAACGGCAATCCGGTCCACCTCATCCCCTAGCTTGGGGCGGCTGACGGTCGGGCTCAGATTGGCGGGGGCGTTCGCAGCCCAGGCATCGGCACGCTGCTGCTGCAGCGCGGCTGGGTACCGACGCGGACCGAGGACCACGGCTCTGCTCTGGTAGGATGCGCCTATGGAGGGCGTGGTCCTGGTCCTCAATCAGAACTATGAGCCACTNNGTGCTCGAGTACGACCACCAGATGATCCGGACCCCGCGGGCAGATTACCGCGCGCCTGCAGTGATCCGGCTTCAGCACCAGATCCGGCGGCCCCGGCCACGCGTCAAGCTCACGCGTCGCGAGGTCTTCATCCGCGACGGCTACACCTGCCAGTACTGCGGCCGCCAGTCGGGCGACCTGACCCTCGACCATGTCATGCCCCGGCACCGCGGCGGTGCCCATTCCTGGGACAACCTGGTCACGGCCTGCAAGGCCTGCAACCACCGCAAGGGCGGGAAGCTCCTCGACGACGCCAAGCTGCGCCTGGCGCGCCGCCCGATCGAGCCCCGCTGCGACGTCTACTCGCTCTTCACTCCGTACCTGCGAGACGACCGCAACGAGAGCTGGCGCTCGTACCTGTTCCTTGGCCACTGAGCCTGGGCCCGGGCCACGGCCGCAGATACCCGCGCCCGTCGCCGAAGTGCTCGCCACTCTCTGGCGGGCGGATCAGGCCGCGTACATCGTCGGCGGTTGTCTGCGTGACGCGCTGCTGGACCGTGAGCCGGCCGACTGGGACCTGACCACCGACGCGGCTCCGGAGCGGGTTCAGGCCCTCTTTCGCCACTCCATCTACGAGAACAGGTTCGGGACGGTGGTGGTGCGCCACCGTGGAGCCCAGTACGAGATAACGGCCTTTCGGCGGGACGCTTCGTATTCCGACTTCCGCCATCCCGATTCGGTCGAGTTTGGGAGCTCGATCGAGGAGGACCTGGCCCGGCGCGACTTCACCGTGAACGCTATGGCATGGGGCTCGCGGCCGGGCGACAAACCGGCCTTCGTCGATCCGCACGGCGGACGGGACGACCTGGCGCGGCGGCTCTTGCGCGCGGTCGGCGATCCGGATCGGCGGTTCGGTGAGGACGCCCTGAGGATGGTCCGGGCGGTCAGGCTGGCCGCGGCGCTGGAGTTCGAAGTCGAGCCGGGAACGCTCGCAGCGATCGGTCGCAACTCGGGGCTCGCTGCTCATCTCTCGGGCGAGCGCATTTGCGCCGAGCTGCTGAAGCTGCTGGCGGCGAACAGGCCATCGGTCGGTCTGAGGCTGATGGCCGACTCGGGCCTGCTGGCGGTGATCGCTCCCGACCTGGCCCGCCAGCGCGGCCTCGGACAGAATAAGATCGAGGGGGAGGACCTCTGGGACCACACCGTCCGGACCGTCGACGCCGCACCGGCCAGGCAGGTCGTCCGGCTGGCGGCGCTGCTCCATGACGTCGGCAAGCCCGACACGTTCGCGGACGGGCACTTCCACGGCCACGAATCGGTTGGCGCCCAGATGGCGCGCGGCTTCCTGGCCGGCATCCGCGCCCCGCGCGCCCTCCAGGAGCGAGTGGCGCATCTCGTGCTCCATCACATGTTCATATACGAGCCCAACTGGACCGACGCCGCCGTCCGGCGCTTCATCCGTAAGGTGGGCCCGGGCTGCGTGGACGATCTCCTGGCCCTGCGCGCCGCCGACAACCAGGGCAGCGGCCTGCCCGCCGATGCCGGCCACCTGACCGAGCTGGAGTCGCGCGTCAGGGCCCAGCTTGCCTCGAAGCTGGTCCTGGGCCGGAGCCAGCTGGCCATCGATGGCAACGATCTCATCATGGAGCTGGGCCTGCCACGCGGGCGGGTCCTCGGCCGGGTCCTCGACGACCTGACAGACCGGGTCGTGGCCGAACCGGCGCTCAACGACCGCACGATCCTGCTGGACCTGGCGCGACAGCTGATAACTGATCGCCAGTTGGTAGAGAATCCCATCTCATGAAGTCGACACGCAGGACGGGCTGATGTTCGAGTTGCTGCTCCAGGCCGACAAGGCGCTGGCCAACGGTGCGCTCGACCAGGCCGAGAAGACCTACTGGCAGCTCATCGAGCTGGACCCGACGAACGCGATCGCGGTTGCCGGTCTGGCACGCGTCTCGATGGAACGGGGCGATGAACGGCTGGCCCGGACCTTCGCCGACCGCGCCCTGAGCATCGATCCCGAAAGCATTGCCGCGAGACGAGTCCTCGAGACCCTGGAGCACAGGTCGACGGGAACGGCCGAACCGGACTCGATGGCGGGGCCGCTGCGAGCGGCCGAGCAGCTCGAGGCCCTGAGCCGGCGACGCGGGACCGACAACGTCGGTGCCGTGGAAGCTTCCGAGTCGTCCGGTACGCAACGCGCCGCAGGGAAGGCGCGCGGCAAGACCGCCGCCGCTCCCCCGACCGGACGCGAGGCGGCGCGGGGCGGCGGCGCGGAATCGGCCGGCCCCGCCAGGTCGTCGCGCGGCCGTACCCGACCTGACCAGATCGGACCGCTTCCCGCGGAGCCGCTTCCGGAGCGCCGCAAGGCCGGCCGGCTCGCCGCCGCCGCCGCTGCCGCCGCCGCTACCCGAGAGCCCGCTCGATTGCGCCACGCGCCTCATCACGCGATGCCGCCGGGGCGCCGCTTCTTCGAGCCGGGGCTGCTCAAGTCGACGCCGCCCGACGCGTTCTCCGATGCGGAGATGGCGGCCGCGGTAGAGGCCGTCGACGCCCTCGACGACGCCGGCCCGACCACGGCTCAGTCGACCGCACCGCAGCCGGATGGTGGGGTCGGTGACCTGGGCGACGTCCTGCGGGCGGTCGACGCCACCGGGGCCGACGAAACGGTGGCCCTTCGCATCGCCCTCGTGTCGGGCGCGGTCGATCTCGAAGCCGCTGAACGCGAGGCGGCCGAGTTCGCCGGTCTGGCGGACCGCGACATGTTCGAGGCAGGGGAAGCCGGGGCGTCGGCGGCGCTCGCGGCCGCAATAGCCCGGGCGGAGTCGCTGCCGCCGGAGGTCGCGCCGCCGGCCGAGCTCGATGTCGAGACCGGCGCCGACGAATTCGAGGCCGCGGAAGCGCAGGCCCAGTCGCAGGCCGGGCGGGAGCTCGGTCCGAGGTGGGACGAAGCCGCCGAGACGAAGGCATCCGGGTTCGGGGAAAAGAGGCCGATCGCGCTGCCCGAGGCTCATCTTCGGGCCGCAGGAATGAACGCTGATGAGCTCGAACGCGCAGTCGATAGCGCCGACGCCGATGCCGCGGAAGCTGCCGCCGCATCGGAGGCCGTCCAGGAGCTTGCTCGGGACACCGATGCCGACGCCGACGAGCGGCCGCTGCCCAGGCGGGCACCCGGGCCTGCCATGCAAGGTGGTGGCGAGGGCCCGTCCGAGGAGGAGGCGGAGGCGCAGGCGTTACGCGAAGCCATGGCCATCGTCCTCGATGCGGAGGGCGCGGTCGCGGCTGCCGGCGAGTCCGGCCCGCCGGCGGGCGACAAGGGTCCAACCCGCGACGCCGCCCCGAAGCCCGAGGAGGAATCCGCGTCCGAAGCCGAAACCGAAGGCGAAGGCGAGTCCTCGCGCCGCAAATCGGGGCTGTTCCACC
>PLNK01000069.1:7857-34443 GCA_003142755.1 Chloroflexota bacterium
TATGGCATGCCCGAACGTTCGCCCGTGACCGAATCTGACCCGATCCGGCCGATCAACGCCTACGGCGAGACGAAGCGGACCGTCGAGGCGGCGATCGCCTGGTACGGCCATGGCTACGGTCTGCGGGGAGTGATCCTGCGGTACTTCAATGCCGCCGGCGCGAGCGTCGCGAACGGTGAGCAGCATGTGCCCGAGACGCACCTCATCCCGAATGTCCTGGCGGCCGTGGAGCAGGGTCGCGAGGTGACCCTCTTTGGCGAGGACTACGCCACGCCCGACGGGACCTGCGTCCGCGACTACATCCACGTCGGGGACCTGGCAGCGGCTCATCTGGCCGCGCTCGAGGCAACGGACCCAGCCGATCCTCGGACCGGCCCGGCGGCCGGGCCCTGCCAGCCGCTCATCTGCAACCTGGGTAGCGGCACGGGTTTCAGCAACCGCCAGATCGTGGCCGCGGCCGAGACGGTGGTGGGCCACGCCATCGCGGTGAGGATGGGCCCGCGCCGCGCCGGAGACCCGCCGGCCCTCGTCGCGAGCGCCGAGCGCGCCGCCACCGTCCTGGGCTGGCAGCCTCGCCACGGCACGATCGAAGAGATGATCGGCTCGGCCTGGCAGTGGCGCCGCGCGCACCCTCGAGGCTACGCCGAGTAGTCTCGCCGCGACCCACTCATGGGTCGCGACCCAGCCGCGGCGGGCTGCCAGGCGGCAACTGGACAGACTTGCCCGAGGTGGGAATTGGTGAACGGCGGATGGCTTTCCGGCTACTCGGTCCGCCCGAGTTGGAGGATTCCACGCTCAATCGCGGCTTGCCGTGCTCGGCCGTCGCCCTCTGCGACTCCGTTTAGGGCCTCATCGCCTCCTCGGGACAGCCTAACTCCCACCTGAGGCAAGTCTGACCAGTTGACCCCACCGGGCAGCGGCACGCAGGCCACGGAGTGGGCGGTGTTCCGAGACGCTTCGGAGGCGACCCAACCGGGTCTAGAATCGGGCCATGCCACTCTTCCGACACGCCGCCCCGCCCGCGCCATCTGCGGATCCGGCCGATTGGCGGCCACAGCGCTTCGGCAGGGGCGGCGGTCATCGCATGAGAGATCCGATCATCGAGCCCGGATGGTCAGGCGTGCGCGTCCTGGCTCGATTCGAAGACGGCCACACGGTGTTCAGCGACGAGGATGGCGTCGACTGTACGGCCGAATTCGCCAGGGTCGCGGAGGCCATCACGGCCGCGGCACTGGCCGGCCAGCTCATCCTGGACGGCTTCCTGACAGTCGAGCCGACGCAGCTGGTCGCCGGCACGCCGACCCATGAGATCGAGGCGCCGAGCAGCGGCCAGATGATGACCCAGTTCATCGTCGGCAGCCACGTGGCCCGAGCGGTCGCACCGCAGCGACAACTCGACCCGGACCGGCCGATCGCGTTCGTCGCGGTCGATCTGCTGGAGATCGATGGCTCGCCCCTGCTCGACGTTCCCCTGCTAGAGCGCAAGCGCCTGCTCGACGGATCGCTCCGCCAGGGTGAGCTGGTTCGGATCACGCCGTTCGTCCGCCCGCCGATCGACAGCTTCCTCGCCACGTGGCGCGGCCTGGGTTTCCAGGCGCTGGCGTACAAGGCACCCAACAGCCGCTACACGCCGGACGCAGCCACCGACGACTGGTCGATGGTTTCGATACCCAACCTGTAGCTGCGCCGGACCGAACCATCCCCGGAACCGCCCGGCGTGGTACGGTGCCACCGATGCCTTCCAGCGCGCTGACTCCCGAAATCAAGGATGAGATAGCCAGGCTCGGTAGTGCCGACATCATGGTCGGGATCCCGAGCTTTCGGAACGCGGCGACTATCGGCCACGTCGTCCGTGCGGCTCAGGCCGGCCTCGTCCAGTACTTCCCGGATCTCCGGCCGGTCCTGGTCAACGCCGATGCCGGCTCCCCAGACGGCACCGGGCGAATCGTCGTGGAGACCGAGCCGCCGGGCTACATCGAACAGATCCTGCTGGTCCACCCGACCAACCGCCTCGACCGGGTTAGCCTCACATACCCTGCAGTCGATGGCGTTTCAGGCAAGGGCGCGGCCCTGCGGACCCTCTTCGAGATGGCTGCGGCGCTCCAGGTCGAAGCGCTGGTCGTGGTCGACTCGGATCTGCGATCGATCGTCCCGGAGTGGATCGAGCTGCTGGCCGGGCCGATCCTCAAGGGCGGCTACGACTTCGTGGCGCCGCTCTACGCCAGGCACAAGTACGACGGCACGATCACCAACACCGTCACCTATCCCGTGACGCGGGCGCTGTACGGACATCGCATCCGCCAGCCGATCGGTGGCGACTTCGGCGTCAGCGGCGACCTGATCCGCCACTACCTGGCCCAGGAGGACTGGACTCCCGACGTGTCGCGTTTCGGCATCGACATCTGGATGACGACGACGGCTTTGACGGGCGGCTTCGCCGTCTGCCAGACGCGGCTCGGGGCGAAGATCCACGACCCGAAGGACCCCGGCTCGGACCTGGGGCCGATGTTCCGTCAGGTCGTCGGCACACTGCTGTCGATGGCCCGCGACAACGCCGAGCGGTGGCTGCCCATCACCGGCAGCCACGATGTCCCCGCCTACGGCTTCGAGAGGGTCGTCGATCCGGCGCCGCTCGAGGTCAACACGCTGCGCCTGCTGTCGCAGTTCCACGAGGGTTCCCTGACCCTCGCCGACACGTGGCAGCGAATCATCGCCCCCGACAATTGGGAGCAGGTCCTGGGCCTCGCGGCCGAGGCCGGAACCCTGGCCGAGGCCGCGGCCCATCGGCTGGGGCTGGGCCGCGAATCGGGCGAGGGCACCGCCGGTCGGCCTATGCCAACCACGGACGAGCTGTCCGATGCGGTCGCCGCATTCCACTTCCCCGACGACCTGTGGGCCCGCGTCGTCTACGACGTGCTCGTTTCGGCGAGCTTCGGCGAGACGGAGATGGAGCGGCTCGTGGCCGCCTTCGTGCCGATCTACTTCGGCCGTGTCGGCAGCCTGGTCATCGAGGACCGCCACCTGTCCGAGGAGCAGGCCGAGGAGCACGTCGAGCGGCAGGCCCGCGAATTCGAGCTGCGCAAGCCGTACCTGGTCGAGCGCTGGCGGGAAGCCGCCGCGGCAGCACGGGCCGTGGAGCCCCAAAGATGACCCGCACCCCGCTGCCGTCGCGGATCCTGATTCCCGTCGTCAACCCGCTCACCGCCCAGGAGCTCGTCAAGATCGGCGCGTCGTTGATGGACCGCCGGACGGGCGTCCTGACGGTTCTCGGCATCGTCGAGGTTCCGGAAGGAACGCCGCTGAGCGAGGGCGCGACCCAGGCCCGCCAGGCCCGCCGGCTGCTACAGCGCGTCCTCGACTACGCTCCCGAAGGCGTGACGATCCACCCCATCGTCCGCATCGGGCGCCGCGCCGCCGAGGGCGTGATCGAGGCGGCAACCGAGCTCGACGCCGATCTCATCGTCTTCGGCTGGGGCGGCAAGCCTCCGACAACCCGCGCCGGAGTCCCCACGTCGGTCTTCTCGCCGACCATCGACGAGGTCGCGCGCGACGCACCGTGCGACATCGCGGTCATAAAGCAGCGCGGTCCGGCCGAGATCCGAACCGTCCTGGTGCCGATCCGAGGCGGCCCTCACGCGGAGCTGGCCCTGCGCTTCGCCAACGCCCTGGCCCACCGCAACGACGCAAAGGTCGTGGCCCTGCACTTCGTGCCGCGGGGCATCGCCGAGGGCATCCGGACGCAGTCGGAACGGGCCCTGGCGCACTTCATCCGCCAGCATGCCGACGGCCATGTGGAGCAGGCCGTGCGCGAGGCCGTCAACGTCCGCAACGCCATCCTGCGTGAGGCCGAGTCCGCCGATGTCGTGGTCATGGGCGCTTCGGCGGCGCCGGCCACGAGCCACGGCGAGACGTTCCTGTTCGGTGCGCTGCCCGAAGCCGTGGCCACTCGCGCCCGCAAGACGGTCATCGTCGTCAAGACTCGTGAGGCGATCGGCAAGGCCACGTTCGAGAAGCTCGAGGCGCGGGCCGAGACGCTGGCTGCCGCCGAGCGTGCCGCATTCGAGGCCCGTTCGATCCCGCTTCGGGTCGAGCGCTGGTTCGGCGAATCGAACTTCCACCACCGCGAGTTCGGCGACCTCGACCGCCTGGTCGACCTCAAGCGCAAGCAGGGGCTGACCGTCAGCCTGGTGCTCCCGGCGCTCAACGAGCAGGAGACGATCGGGGTCATCGTGGAGCGGGCCCGGCGCGAATTGATGGAACGCCATCCGCTGCTCGATGAGCTGCTCGTCATCGACTCCGATTCGACCGATCGAACGCGCGAGGTCGCCGAGGCGGCCGGCGCCAGGGTCGTGGTCCATCAGAACGTCCTGACCCGCTACGGCAGTTTCACGGGCAAGGGCGAAGCGCTGTGGAAGAGCCTCTACGAGACGTGCGGCGACATCGTGGTCTGGGCCGACACGGACGTCCGGAACTGGCATCCGCGGATGGTCTACGGCACCGTCGGGCCGCTCATCGCCGAAGAGCGCATCCAGTACGTCAAAGGCTATTATCGGCGGCCGATCGTCGAAGGCGGCCTGCTCAAGGAAGGCGGCGGCGGCCGGGTGACCGAACTCGTGGCGCGGCCGCTGCTCAACCTGTTCTTCCCGGAGTTGTCCGGCTTGATCCAGCCACTGTCGGGCGAGTACGCGGGGCGACGCTCGCTGCTCGAGACGCTGCCCTTCTTCACCGGCTACGCCGTCGAGATCGGGCACCTCATCGACGTCGCCGAGCGATGCGGCCTCGAAGGGTTGGGCCAGGTGGACCTTGAGCGTCGGGTCCACCGCAACCAGGAGCTCGAGGGCCTGTCGCGGATGAGCTTCGTCATCCTGCAGGCCGTCATGAAGCGGCTCGAGGAGCGGCGCAAGACGCGGCTGTTCGCCGAGCTCGGCTCGACGATGAAGCTGCCGCGGTCCGGCCACGGCCGACTGGGTTTGGAGGTGATCGAGCTGGCGGACCACGAACGGCCACCGATGATCAGGATCCCCGAGTACCTCGAGAAGCGGCGCAACGATCCCGGCTCGATCGGCGCGGCAGCTGCGGCGGCCGCGGCGCGAAATGGCCGTGGCTCGAGTGCGGCGGTCGCCGAGCCGCCTTCTGAGGGAGCGCCGGCAGAGGGAGCGCCGACCGCGGCCGCCCCGGAGACCGAGGCGTGACCGAGCACCGCCAGGATCGGCTGCGCGTTCTGCTTGCCCCGGACTCGTTCAAGGGGTCGCTGTCTTCCGTGGACGTGACCCGGGCGCTCGCAGAGGGCTGGGCGCGGGCGCGCCCACACGATGAGCTGATCCTCGCCCCGCTCGCCGACGGCGGCGAGGGCACGCTGGCGGCGATCGCCGAAACGGGCGGTTGGGAGTGGCAGGAGTGCCCTGCCCACGACCCGATGGGCCGGCCGCTCACGGCGCGCTGGCTGCTTTCCGCCGACGGCCGCCGCGCCGCCGTGGAACTGGCCGAGGCATCGGGGCTGTCGCGACTGCCGGACGGGGAGCCGCGGGCACCGATCGCGGCCACGACCGAGGGGACGGGCGAGATCCTGCAGGCGGTCCTCGACGCGGGTGTTCGGCACGTGCTGCTGGGCGTGGGCGGGAGCGCGACGACCGACGGAGGCTGCGGGCTGCTCCATGCCCTTGGCGTTTGGTATCGCGGCGGCACGGGTGGCCGTCTGCCGGCGCTGCCGGGGCCGATCCCGGACCTGGCGGCTGTGGACCTAGCGGCTCTGGATCCGCGACTCAGCGAGTTGGTGATGCGCATCGCCTGCGATGTCACGAACCCGCTGCTCGGCGAACACGGCGCCGCCGCGACATACGCGCCGCAGAAGGGGGCGTGGCCGGAGGACATCGAGTCGCTCGAGGCCTGGCTGACGCACTATGCCGATCTGCTCGAGAAGGCGGCCGGGACGCGGGCCCGGGACATCCCCGGAGCCGGGGCCGCGGGCGGGACGAGCTTCGGCCTCCTCTGCCTCGCGCCACGGATGAGGTCGTTCGAACTGGTCCCCGGCATCGACGTCGTGATGCAGGAGACGGGCTTCGACGCGCGGCTGGCCACGGCCGACCTCGTGATCACCGGCGAGGGCCGGATCGACGAACAGACCGCATACGGCAAGACGGCGCTCGGAGTAGCCCGCAGAGCGGCCGCTGCAGACGTCCCGTGTCTGGCCATCGGCGGTGGCGTCACACCGGAAGGGGCCGCGGCGCTGGCCGCGGTTGGGACGTTGTCCGTGCCGGTCCTGGACCAGCCGATGTCGCTGGAAGATGCGATGAGCCAGGCGGCGCCACTCGTCGCCGCGGCGGGCGAGCGGCTGGCTCGGCTCGTGGAACTGGGCACCGTGGTTGGCGAGCGGCGGTCCGCGCGGCTCGCCACCGGCGAGGCTGTCGGGTGACACCGGCTGCCAGTCCCAAGCCGACGCCCAAGGCCAGGTCGAAGCCCAAGCCCAGTCCCGAGAAGATCGCCCGTACCTGGGCCCACCAGCTGGAGACCAAGCGTCCGGGTCTGCTGCCGTTCGTCCTCGACCGCCTGGCCGAGGCCAACGGCCGGCCGGTCTGGCGGCCTCGCCTCGACCCCGTCAGCGAGCTGGTCCTCACGATCCTCACCGCCAACAGCGCCGACATCAACGCCGAGGTCGCCTTCGCGGCCCTGCGGGAAACCTACCCGTCTGCGCCGCGGCCGCCGGACGGCGCGCTCGAGCCGCAGTCCTGGCCCGGCTGGGGCGGCGTCGGATTGCCCGATCTGCCCGCGCCCGACTGGACCGCCGTCGAGTCGGCGCCCATCCCCGAACTGACCGACGTCATCCGCCCCGGCGGCCTGGCCAATCAGAAGGCGCCCCGAGTGCAAGCCGCGCTCCATGCCCTTGCCGCCAACGGCGGCAGCCACTCGCTCGAGTTCCTGCGCGGCCGGCCGCCGCTGGAGGCCCGCGACTGGCTGTCCGCGATTCCCGGCATCGGCAAGAAGACCGCGTCCGTGGTCCTGCTGTTCAGCTTCGGCACACCGCTGATGCCCGTCGACCGCCACGTCTTCCGCGTCAGCCAGCGAATCGGCCTGATCCCCGAGAAGTCGGACCCCGACGCCGCCCACGACTACTACCTGGCCATGCTTGCGCCCGAGCAGATGTACGAGGCCCACGTCTCACTGATCACCCACGGCCGCCGGACCTGCCACGCCCGCAACCCCGACTGCGAGCACTGCCCGGTCGCCCCCCGCTGCCGCTACTTCGACCCCAAGGCGGAGTAGGCCGGAAGCCGGCCGACGAGTTCGGTGAAGACGCTGCGGCCAGCAGCGCACCTCACGGGGCCGCGCGAGTGACGGATCAATCCCGCAGTGAGGCAGCTGGCTACGACCAAGTCCTGCGCCGGGAGGATCGGCATCCGCCTCCCGAAAGGTCGTGTGTGTCCGAGTTCGGCTACAAGACGTGCGATCGGGCCCCACGAGCCCAACCGATGCTCAACTTCAGATACATGTCCGACCAGTCTCAGCCCGGCCGATCGGTCGACCGGTCGTTCGTGTATCTGCTCCCGAGCACTTCTGACCGGAACGGGTGGACTCAGGTGGGGATCGGGTCGAGATTCGTCGTGGGCGCACTCGGTTCTGAGCAGAGTCGACCGAGTCCGCAACCAGCCGGGTACCGACTGTCCGACATGTATCTCTATTCGAGCATCGTGGGACCCAAGAGGCCAGAGATGGTCGATTCTGTATGCCAACTCGGGCGCAGACGACCGAAGGGCGTGGTGGCTCACGGCCGGGTGGCGCGGCCGGGTGGCGCGGCGGAGTGGCGCGGCGGAGTGGCGCGGCGGAGTGGCGCGGCGGAGTGGCGCGGCCTTTCCCGGCCGCCCTCCACCCCTCCCCCACCTATACTCGGCGCAACGTCACTGGGCCCTCGGGGGAGGCGAGCTACCAAATGAATGAGCACCGGGCGCGGCGGATACTGCTGGTCGACGACGATGCGAGCCTGCTCGTCGTGCTGGCGGAGCAGTTGCGCGACGACGGCTTCGAGGTGGCGACCGCGCGGGACGGCCAGGAGGCGCTGCGGCGGCTCGACGCCGGCTGGCCGGACCTGATCCTGCTCGACCTGATGATGCCCAAGATCGATGGCCTGGCCCTGGCCCGTCAGATCAAGTCCGAAGCGGACCTGCCGATCATCGTCCTGTCGGCCATCGACACGGCCGACAGCAAGGCCCGACTGCTCGACGAGGTGGCCGAGGATTACGTCTCCAAGCCATACCACTACCCGGAGTTGCGGGCTCGAATCCAGCGGGTTCTAGCGCGGCTTGGCGATCGAATCCCCCACCAATCGCTCGTACTGGGGCCGAACCTCACGCTCGACCTGCATCGTCGGGCGGCCACGGTCTCCGGCAAGGAAGTCCAGCTGACGCCGACCGAGTCGCGGCTGCTCATGACCCTGGCCGCGAGCCTGGGGGACATCGTGGCTACGGAGACACTGCTGTCGCGTGGCTGGGCCGAGACCGAAGAGGCCGAGCCTTCGTACGTGTGGGTGTCGATGCGCCGGCTGCGGCAGAAGATCGAGGTCGACCCGGACCGGCCGATCCACCTTCTGACGGTTCGGGGCGTCGGCTACCGGCTCGTGGCAGTTCGCGAAGACCCGAGCTGCGTCGACGCGAGCCGCGCCGGTGGCTGAGCCCCGGCCCTCTACGGACCCGGCGCCATCGCCAACCGCGGCCGGCTCGGGCGTGTCATTCCGCGTCCTGCTGACCGCCGGCCTTATCGTCGCGTCAGTACTGCCGCTGGCGGTCTTCGGCGGCCTGATATTGCTCTTGGGGCTGGACAACAACGTCCGGGTCATGGTTCCGCTGCTCATCGGGGGCGTGGTGCTGGCCGCCCTCTTCGGTCTGCTGGCCGCGGCCGCGGCAGTCGCAAGCGTGACGGCCCCGTTGCGCCGCATCACGACCGCCGTCGAGCGAGTGGCGGCGGGCGAAACCAGTCCGCCGATCCATCTAACCGGCGACGACGAGCTGGCGCGCCTGGCCGAGAGCCACAATCGCATCGCCTCTGAGGTGGGCCGGCGCAACCGCGAGCTCGCGGCGTTGCTCGGAGCGATCGCCGGCTACAACCCGGCCGACGGCCCGCAAACGCTGGCGGCCCACGCCGAGTCGGACGCATGCGCAATCTATGGCCTGATCGACTGCCGGCTGCATCTCGTCGATACGATCACAGTCCCGATCGAGGAGAACGTTCCGGGCGACCCGCGGCCGGTTCGGGCGAGCGTGCGGGCCGGTAGCGAGACGCTCGGCGTCCTGGCCGGTCATCTGCCGGCGACTCGCAGCTGGGAGCGCGCCGACCAGGACCTGCTCGACTTGTTCGCCAGCGAAGTCGGAGTGGCCCTGCGCAACGCCGAGTTGTTCGGCCAGATCGATCGCCAGAACTCCAGGCTGCTCGAGCTGGACGCGGCCAAAGACGAGTTCCTGCGGGGCGTGAGCCACAACCTTCAGACGCCGCTCACCAGCATTCGGGCCTATGTCGACCAGCTTCTGGCGGGCTCCGAGGAGGCCGCCCGGGATCGGCGCCTCCAGATAGTCGCCGAGCAGGCCGATCGACTGACCCGGCTCGTGCGTCAGCTGCTGACCGTGACCCGGCTCGAGGCCGGCGTGCTGCGGCCCGAGGTGGAGGTCATCGCCATGGCCACGCGCGTCCGCCGCGCCTGGGAGGCGCTCAATGCCTCGGACGTGGCCTTCGAGCTGCACGACGAAGCCCCCGGCTGGCTGGCCGTGGCCGATCCCGACCAGCTCGACCAGGTCCTGTGGGCGCTCCTGGACAACGCCCTGAAGTACGGCGGACGCGAGGGCAAGGTAGAAGTCGCGATCCGCGTTGACGATCCCACAGACCGCATCCACGTCACCATCGCCGACCACGGGCCGGGCGTCTCGGAGGCCGATCGGGCGCGCTTGTTCACGCGCTTCACGCGCGGAGCCACGCAATCCAGCGGCGACGGAACCGGTCTGGGCCTATACGTCTCCAGGCAATTGCTCCAGAAGATGGGCGGCGAGCTGTTGCTCGAGCCTGCCTGCGAGGGGCTGGGCGCCGCCTTCACGCTGTCACTTCCCGGTGAGCCACCCGGCGACGAGACCTGACACTCGCGTTTGGGCCCTTCCGAGCCAAATAGGGCATACTGCAATGTACCTATTGACAGTCACGACAAATGCAGTGGCCCGAATGGGCCATTGGACTGAGCCATACTCGAGCCCAGAATGGCCGAGGCCCGGAACTCGCCGTTCCGACTGTTCCGCAGATTCAGTTATCGGGGCTCCCGTCCGATTACTTCTGCGGATGCCTGAACAAGCATCTTCTTGAGGTTACACACCGACCGACATGGCTGGACGACCAGGGTTTTTCGGAGGCTTTCGCGGCAGCGAGTCGCCTGAGCGCGACGCTGATGGCGGATTCGGTTCCGACACTCTGATCGGCGATAGGCCGTTCGCTCGTTTGGGCGACCCCAACGGCCCGCGGCCCGACAACGGCCTCGGCAACATGCCCGGCTTCGACCCGGTCTGGGGAACGCTTGGTGCCCCGAACGCACAGGGTCAGGACGACTGGCTGTCCCAGCGGCCCGAAGAGGAGCCTGAAGGCCTATCCGTCAACGTGGAGATCTTCGGCAGCGGCTTCCAGATCTCGGGGCAGATCCGCACCGGCCAGTTTGACCGCCTGTCGGACTGGATCAACATGCAGACGGGCTTCATCCAGGTTCACGACGCCTGGCACGCCCATCTCGGCCAGATCAAGACGCCCGATCACGATCAGCGCAAGGGAACGCTCTGGGTACGCCTCAATCAGGTGGTTCTAGTCGCCGAGCGAACTCCCGTCGAGCAGGGCCGGCCAGGTGCGCCCGTCGTCCAGAAAGAGCGCCGCAAGGTCTCGATCGTCACCCCGGGCTACAACCTTGTGGGCAGCATCCACATCCACGCCTACGGCTCCATGAGCCAGTTCCTGGAGCCGGCCAGCTCACCGTTCATGCCCATCACGGACCTGACGGTCCGCTGGCTGGACGATCCGGCAATGGCGGCCCGATTCCCGTTCGCCATGGTCAATCGCGAACAGCTCATCACGGTGCTCGACGAGTCCCAGCCGCCGGCCGGCGACACGGCCACTGGTCACGACGTCGGGCGCGAGGATGACACTCCCCTCCACCAGAGGTTCGGCGCCGCCTGACGGCGACCGGCGCCGACAGCGCGACCCTCAGCGCGGCGGCTGAGTCGGCAACTGGCGACGTACGGCCACCACTCGCTCCAGATCGAGGTCCGCGACGATGACGCCGGGGCCATCGGGCGCTTGGGCGACGACGATTCCCCACGGGTCGACGACCATGCTGCGGCCGTGCGTGGGCACGCCCGCCCCGGTGCCGCACTGAGCCGGAGCGATGACGTAGGCCCCGTTCTCGATTGCGCGGGCACGCAGCAGGACTTCCCAGTGATCGCGTCCAGTGGCTTCGGTGAAGTTGGCGGGCACGGCCAGGACGACCGCCCCGCCGGCAGCGAGCTCTCGATACTGCTCCGGAAACCGCAGGTCGAAGCAGATGCTCAGACCGAGCCGCACGTCCACTTCTTCGGCCACGCCTTCCAGCGTGGCTACGACGCTCCGGTTACCGGGGGTTATCCGCGACGATTCCATGTCCGACGGCCCATCCTCGATGGCCACGTCGAACAGGTGTCGCTTGCGATACGTGGCCGAAATCTGGCCCGCCGGGTCGAGCAACACGGAGGTGTTGAAGGGCCGAAGTGGGTCGGTCGAGCGTTCGGCCAGGCTGCCGAGCAGGATCCAGCAGTTCAGACCGCGGGCCAGGTCGGAGAACCGCTCGGTTAGTGGGCCGGGCAGCTGAGTCGCTGACTCACGGAATCCCGCCAGGGGGCCGCGGTATTGGAACATCTCGGGCAGAGCGATCAGGCTCGGCTTGCTCTCGCCGGCCTTCTCGACCAACGCGGCGGCTCGATCGATGTTGGCCGCCACGTCCTGGTCGGCAGCCAACTGGATGAGGGCTACTCTGAGTCTGCTCACGCGTTCGCCCCTCCTGTATGTGGCACGCCCCCGACGGATGGCCCGCCTTTGATGGTCGATGGTACCCTGCCTGCAAGGAGGCTTCTATGACGACTCCGACTCGAGAGGACGCCTGGCGACTCTTGACCGAATGGACGCCCGGTGAAGCGCTGCGCAAGCACGGTCTGGCGGTCGAGGCAACGGTCCGCTGGTACGCCGAGAATCGCTTCGGGATAGTCGAGCCCGAGCTCGGGACATGGTGCGCGGCAGGCCTGCTCCACGACTTCGACTACGAGCGCTACCCCGAAACGCATCCCATGCGCGGGGCCGAGGAATTGCGGCGCCTGGGCTACCCGGACGAGGTCGTGGAGGCGGTGCTGGGCCACGGCGACCACACCGGCGTGCCCCGAGTCAGCCTCCTGGCGAGGACGGTATATGCCTGCGACGAACTCAGCGGTTTCGTCATCGCGGTCGCATACGTCCGTCCGAACAGAAGTCTCGACGAAGTCGATGCCCACGCCGTCGTCAAGAAGATGAAGGACAAGGGCTTCGCCCGACAGGTGGCCCGCGACCAGCTGACCAGGGGCGCCGAGGAATTGGGCGTCCCCTTCGAAGACCACGTCTCCAACGTGATCGAAGGCCTCAAGACCGTGCGAGGCGTGCTGGGCCTGTAGGGGCGACGGGGTTCCGGAGCCGCACCGCCGTGAGCCACTACGCGCGGTCGGTCACCACTGGCACGCCCGGGAAGGCCAGGGCTTCGTCCTCGCTGGCGCGCACCCAGTCGAGCATGTCGCGGTTGACGATGAGGGTGCCCACGTCCCGAAGCTGCAGTCCCCCGCGGCTGGCGAAGCCGATCGTTGCGTCGGAGAGAGGGATCATCGGGCCGCGCGAGTGCAGATGGGGCAGAGGCAGCTGGCCGGGCGACGAATGGAGCAGCCCCAGGGCGGTGTAGGGTCCCAGCTGAACCTGCAGGCGGTGGCGGATGGTGTGGATCCGCCGCGCTCCGTCGAGGCGGCCGCCGGCCGCCTCGACGGCATAGAGGATCGAGCGATCGACCTCGCCGTCGCCGAGATTCGTAACCGTGTCGTCTTCGAAGCTTTCGACGAAGGCCTCGCGGACGATGACCGACTCGGACCGATTCATCATGTCGGTCAGCCGCTCGTCCCCGCACTCGACGTATCCGATGAAGCGGCGACCCAGCGCATACCCGATGAACGGGACGAGCACATAGCCTCCTGCACACAGAACTCGGGCTGGTCGGACCCGGAAGTAAACGTGTGGGGAGGTTACCTCGGCCCGATCTGCAAGCCATCCCCCAATAGGTACCGGTGGCGCGTCGACGCACCGGTCGCGATCGGAGAGAGGCCGGAGGGTCCTGCCCCTATCGGGCAGAAGCGTCAGCCGTTGGTCAGGCCGCTGGTGTCCACGACTTCGAAGTCGACGCCGGTCAGGGTCTGCAGCTGGTGCATCTCGTCGTCGTTCCAGCGCGAGTCGGGCGCGCCACCGATGAACCACGGCGACCCGTTGTCGGCCAGGATCATGCCGTACTTCTTCAGAGTCGTGAGCACGATCTGGGCGTGTGGGCCGAAGCTCGAGATGTCGACCGAGGCCTTGAGCCGGACGCGCAGACCCATTGGCGGCAGGTTCGAGCACGGGGCCGCGGTCAGGTGGCGGGCCGGGTAGATGTAGCCGCACGTGTCGGGCGCCGTGAACCGGATGGCGTGGTCTATCGAGCCGCTGAGCATCTCGTCATAGCGCACGAGGCCCGGGAAAATGGGCAGGCCGGCGGCGTCGGCGCTGGTCCAGCCTTCGGGTCGAAGGGCGTTGGAGCGAAGGTCGAATACCGCGCCCGACCCGGCCGTCCAGCCATTGCCGGAGCGGACCGCGTCGTACAGCTCCCAGAGCTTGCACTGGTTCAAGTCGAGCGAGAGCAGGTGCCTGTCCGAGCCGGCCTCGATGCGAGGACTCGCCGGGATCGGATATGGGCCCGTGTCGGACTCGCTGGCGTACTGGAAGGTAGGCGTGTAGGTCGGCGTGCTCGAGTCGACGATGTTGAAGGGGATGCCGTCGCCGATGGCATCGAAGTCCGGATGGAGGTAGCTGGCCCGGCCAATGGCGTCGACCATTGCATCAGAGTTCGAGGCCACGGGCAGGCCTGAGATGTCGCGGTTCCAGACGTTCGAGGATGGGAAGACATAGCAGGGGCTGGCGGGCGGAGCGGGCGTGACCACCGGAGNNACCGGAGCTGGCGTCGCCGGCAGCGGCGTGGCGGTCCGCACGACGGTGGCCTTCGGCGTCGGCTGTGGCGTGACGGTCACAGCGACCGTGGGGCGCGTGGTGGGCGTGGCTGTGGCGACCTGACCGGTGGCCGGGCTGGTGGCCGAGGCCGCGGCAATGCCCCCGGAACCGGGCGCCATGCTGGCGCCAGGCGACCAGAGCCAGTTCGAAGGCGAGAACGACGCGCCGCCTACGGGTGCGGATGAACCGGGCGGAGGGCTCGCTTGCCCGACGCCCACGCCCGATCCGCCGAAGAAGGTGCCCGCGACGATGATCGCCGCGAGTATGAGAACGCCAGCCCCGAGGAGTAGGGCTGGCGAACTCCGGAATACACGCATTAACGGATCGTACGAGCCGCGGTCTGAGTTGGCAGGCGCCGAATGTCCCTGCGGGCCGATGATTCCGTACGGAGCCCAGATACGTGGCCCGCAGAGACGTCCGGCGAGTGAGCTAGCCCTTGATGGCGCCGCTGAGTGCGCCGCCGCTAAGGAACATGCGCTGGAAGATTAGGAACAGCGCAATCGGGAAGAGCGTGGCTACCGCCAGTGAGGCCAGGAAGAGGTCGAGTTGGATGCCCCCCTCGAGGTCCGGTAGTCGCACGGACAGCGGCTGAAGGGCCAGCGACGGCAATACCAGCTTCGGCCACAGGTAGTCCTTCCACGTTGCGATCACCGCGAAGACGGAAACCACGCCCACAATCGGGCGCGACATCGGCAGCACGATCGACCAGAAGAGGCGGAAAGGACCGGCCCCATCGACTTGAGCGGCCTCGAAGATCTCACGAGGCAGGTTGTCGAAGAACCGCTTGATGATCACGACGTTGAACGCACTCGCCCCCGCCGGCAGCCAGACTGCCCAGAACGTGTCGACGAGCTTGATGTTGACGAGCGGCAGGTTCAGGACCGTCAGGTAGAGCGGCACCAGCAGCACGACCGAGGGCACGAACATGGTGCCGAGGATCATCCCGTACAGGATTCGCGAGCCCCTCGGTCGAAGCACCGAGAGTGCGTAAGCCGCGGTGGTGGCGACCGTGATCTGGCAGATCCATGACCCGATCGCGATCCAGACCGTGTTCATGAAATAGCGTTCGATGTGGACCTTGGTGAACGTCTGGACGAGGAGGTCCAGGTTGAAGCCGTTGGGCCACAGGGCCATCGGCTGCCGGAGGGTGTCCTGGGTCGGGGTGATGGCCGCCTTGGCCAGCCACAGGATCGGACCGAGCCCGACGATCAGGAGCCCAATCAGTGTGACCGCGTGGAGGCTCTGGACGGACCAGCGGATCCGACGTTTGTGCCAGTCCGCCAGCGAGATGATGCCGCGCTGGGCTGACGGCAGGCTCTTTCGACTGTTCCGGAAGGGCAGTTGCAGCTTCATGATTCGGTGCTCCACGACCGGGTCAGCCAGAAGTAGACCGCGGTGAATACGCCGAGGAATGCAGCCAGCATCAGGCTGATCGCGGCGGCTTCGCCGAAGTGGCCGCCAAGGCTGCTGCCGAACGCGTACTGGTAGATCAGAAGCAGAACGGTCGTAGTCGCGTTGGCCGGGCCACCTTCGGTGAGCAGGAAGGGCTCCGTGAAGATCTGGGCCGTGGCTATCAGCTGCAGGATCAGCGTGATGAACAGGATCCCGCGCATATGCGGCAGGGTCACGTACCGGATCTTCTGCAGGATCGAGGCGCCATCGACCTCGGCCGCGTCGTATAGCTCAGGCGGGACACTGAGCAGCGCCGCGAGGTAGATGATCACGGTGCCGCCGAAGGCCGCCCATGTCGCCTCGACCACCACCGCCGGCATCGCCATCGCGGCATCGCCGAGCCACTGGATGGGCCCGATTCCCACGTTCCCAAGTATCGAGTTGAAGGCGCCGTTCGGGCCGCCTTTGTAGAAGACCTTCCACAGAAGCACGGCCACGACGGGAGGAACGACTACGGGCAGGTAGGCGAGGGCGCTGTAGAGGCCCTTAAAGCGGCGCGTCTCGCTCATGATGACCGCCAGAACGAGCGGTATCGGATAGCCGAAGATCAGCGCCAGCAGGGCGAAGTAGATCGTATTGGCGATGGACTTGCCGAAGAGCGGGTCCGCCAGCACGGTTGCGAAGTTGTCCAGCCCCACCCACGTGGGGGGCGAGACCAGGTTCGTGTGCTGGACAGACATCACGAACGAGCGGACGATCGGGAACCAGGAAAACGTCCCGAAGATCAGAAGGAGCGGCAGCAGGAATGCGAAGGTGCTGAGTCCGTCTCTGCTGACCCAGGTCAGCAGACCACGGCGCTTGCGCACACCGCTCGCTGCAGTTACCGGCTCAGCTCTGGAGCTCATGCCTTCTGCGACTGCCTTTCTAGAGAGGGGTTGACGGGTTGAAAGGTGGTTCCGGTGGGGACCCGCGACCATCGGGCCCCCACCGGGAGTAATGGACTAGGAGCTAGGAAGCGGGGGTGTCGATGATCTTCTGGACCTTGACGTTGGCTGCGTCGAGCAGCGCGTTGATGTCCGCGTTCTTGTCGGTCAGAACCGCCTGAACAACCGGGTCAAGGGCTGCGTAGAGGTCCTGGGTGTTGTAGCGCGGCTCGGAGACGAGCGGCTGGCTAAAGATCTTGCTGGTGAAGGGGGTCATCTGGGCCACGGGGACGTTGATGTAGTCCTTGATCCAGAGCTGTGACTGATCGTAGGTGGCCTTGTCGAAGACGGGCAGGCTCGGCACGCCGACGGGCTGGTTGTTGGCCTTGAGGGCCTGGGCGTTAGCCACAGCGCCGTCCTGGGTGATGAGCTTGTTCATGAAGTAGAAGTCGATCCAGTCGACTGCCGCATCGCGCTGGTCTTCGGTCGTGAGGACGTTGACCGCTGCCATGTTGCCGCCGCCAAGGACGCCGGCATTCGGGTCGGCCGCGAGCGGGATGGTGGTGATGCCGTAGTCGTCAGCCTTGAGGGCGTTGTTCTGGACCATGGCGGTGTAGAGGTCGGAGCCACCGGTGAACATGCCGATCTGGCCAGCGGCGAAGTCGGCGTTGATGGAGCCCCAGTTGTAGTCGAAGGTGGCGCCCATCGAGTTGTCGTCCCAGCGCAGGCTCTTGAGCCAGGTCAGGGCGTCCTTGGTCTGCTGGTTGTTGACGGTGGCGGTAACCGCGCCGGTCTTGGCGTCGACGGCTTCCATGCGCCCACCGCGGGCGTAGGTCGCGGTCGACAGCTGCCAGCCGCCGGTGTTCTGCGTGGCCATCTCAGCGTAGCCGGCAACGCCGGGGATCTTGGTGGCGATGATCTTGGCGTCGGCCTTGACTTCGTCCCAGGTCGTCGGTGGCTTGTCGGGATCGAGGCCGGCCTGCTTGAACAGGGTGCGGTTGTAGGTCAGGGACATGCCGTACGCGTCGTACGGAACGGCCCAGATGGCGCCCTTGTCGTCCTGTCCGTTGACGAGCACGTTCGCGTTGAACTTGTCGGCATACGGCAGCTTCTTGACGCGGGAGTCGATGTTGACGATCTGGTGCTGTGCGATCAGACCCTTGCCATCGGTGTAGGGAATGTTGAAGACGGTCGGCAGGGTGCCGCCGGCGAGCTGGGCCGCGAAGGTCGGGGCGGTCCAGTTGTACTCAACGGACGTGACGGTGATCCACGGGTACTTGGCCGTGAACTGAGCGATCTGCGCGTTCAGCGCGTCGACCGCTTCCTGCGTGGCGCCCGGGCGCAGCACGCCGACGGTGATAGTCGTGGCCTTGTGGGTATCGGCGGCGGCGGCGCTCGCGACCGTGGTCGGGTTGGCCGCGGTCGTCGGGGCGGTGGACGGGGCGGTGGTTGCACTCGAGGATGAGCAAGCACTGACGGCGAACACGGCCAACGCGACCATGGTCAGCGCCTTTGCGCGATTGGGCTTGACTGTCATTTCCTCACTCACTCTTGGTTTCGATCCGATTTCGTTGATCCCAGAGCTCGAAAACCCCCGTTTTGGAGCGCTTATGTGGTTCGTCACTCCATCCTCAATCTCCTCCCTATCCAGGGCGTCTGGCGGACTCGGTGTGGTGTGATTGGGCTGTGAAAAGCACAGGCGGTTGGCGTGGAGCGGTTGGCGGCCACGGCTTCAGCCTGTATGGCCAGGCGTGGCCCCCTGGGCGGCTTGTCCCGCCGAAATGTCACTGAGAACCCCGTCTGTCAATTGCACCTGACTCCGGTGGGGCGGCTGGTGAGCGTGCCGGGCATGCTCCCGGTCAGGCCGTCGTCGGAAAAGTACACTACCGGACAATCCCACGCAAGATCTTGACAGCAATTCCTTCGATCTCTGCCTTCGTATGTGCAACTAGTGAACGGTTCTTGGGAACGTCGTGCTTGACGTCGCAAGAACGGCTCACGCGGGCGGAATCTGTCGGCCCGCGTGAGCGGCCTGTTAGGCCGACGGCGTCCTAGCGAGAGAAGGCGGGCGGCGCGGTGGAACCGCGGACTACGAGCTCCGGTTCGAAGAGCAACTCACCTTGCGGCAGGCCGTTCCCTGAGATCTGGGCAACCAGAAGCTCGATGATCATCCGGCACATCCGCTCGATGGGCTGCCGTACGGTGGTCAGGGGCGGATCGATCGAATTCATCAGGGCCGAGTCGTCGAATCCGACCACCGAGAGGTCGCGCGGGACGTTGAGTCCGGCCCGCTTGGCGGCGCGAATGGCACCCAGGGCCATGGGATCGCTGGCGCACACCACGCCGGTGACGCCCGCCTCGATCAGGCGCATGGCGGAGGCCTGGGCGCCTTCGAGCGAGTAGCGCGAGTGCACGACCTGATCGGGATCGAGGCTGATACCGGCCTTGGCAGCCACCGCGATCGCCGCCGCGAGCTTCCGCTGCGAGGGAATGTGGTCGGGCGGACCGATCAGCAAGCCGATCCTGGTGTGGCCGAGCGACACGAGGTGGCCCATAGCCTGCTCGATCGCGACGGTATCGTCGCAGGAAACGCAGGTGAAGTGCAGATCCTCGATGGAGGCATTCACCAGCACAGTGGGCAGTTTGCGCTCGGCCAGCCTGGCATAGTGTTCGTGGGGCGCATCGCCCTGCGCGTACAGGCCGCCGCAGAAGACGATCCCCGAGACCTGCTGGGATAGCAGCAGGTCTACGTTGTCGGCCTCGGACACCCCGCCCGCGGTCTGGGTGCACAGGACAGGCGTGAAGCCACGCTGCGCCAATGCCGCTCCCAGGACCTCGGCGAAGGCCGGGAAGATCGGGTTCTGCAGCTCGGGGAGCACGAGCCCCACGAGCCGCGCCCGCTCCCCTCGGAGCTTCGTGGGCCGTTCGTAACCTAGGACGTCAAGCGCAGTGAGCACAGCCTGGCGGGTCTGTTCCGACACTCCAGGCTTCTCGTTGAGGACGCGGCTAACCGTGGCCTCGCTGACGCCGACCTTCCGAGCAACCTCCGCAAGTCGTTTCGACATGCCGCAATTCTACGCAAGAACTCGCCCGTTTTTGCAACGTTTTTTCAAGCCCTCGCACAACAACCTCGACGACGAGGGGGCGGCCGGTTCATGCGGCCGAAACATGCTCCGCCGGATCGGTATCCCGGCCCGGGGGGACGGCAACCACTTCCGAGAGGGCCGGGATGCCCGATCGGGTGGCGAACGTGGGCCGGCAACCTGCCCAGGGTTAGACTTGGGCCACATTTTCTGAGGGTCCAGATGGAGGCCAAACCGTGATCGACAGCCGACCAGGAAGCGACTACGAGGCTACGGTCGAGGCGGCCGTCGAGAAGGCTATCGTTGGTCTCAGCCTCGAGACGAAGGTCCGCCTGCTGACCGGCCGGAACTTCTGGGCCACCTACGACGCGCCAGAGATCGGCCTGCGACCGGTGATCGTCTCCGACGGCCCCGCCGGCGTGAAGGGCGGGTCCGCCCAGGCCACCGACAGGACGGCCAGCCTGCCCAGCCCGACGGCCATTGCCGCGAGCTGGGACGAGGAACTCGTCGCCCGGCTCGGCGGGCTGCTCGCCGGCGAGGCTCGCCGCAAGGGCGTCGACGTGGTCCTGGGGCCCACGATCAACCTCCACCGCTCGCCCCTGGGCGGGCGCCACTTCGAGCAGTTCTCGGAGGATCCGCTCCTGACCGGCCGTCTCGCGACGGCCTACGTTCGCGGGTTGCAGGCCCTCGGCGTAGGCGGCTGCCCGAAGCACTACGTCTGCAACGACTCCGAGACGGAACGTCAGTCCTACACCGTGGATGTGGCCGAGCGGCCTCTGCGCGAGTTGTACATGGCGCCCTTCGAGCGAACCGTCCGCGAGGGCGGCGCTTGGACTGTGATGGCGGCCTATAGCGGCGTGCGCGGCCATCCCATGACCGAGAGCGAGCTGCTGACGGAGCCGCTCGACGGCGACTGGGGCTTCGACGGCGTGACGGTGAGCGACTGGTTCGCGGCTCAGCGAACGGTCGAGACGGGCACCGCGGCGCTCGATCTGGTCATGCCCGGCCCCGACGGACCCTGGGGCGACAAGCTTCTCGCCGCAGTCCGCGCCGGCGAAGTGTCCGTGGGCGCGATCGACGCCAAGATTCGACGCCTGCTCCGCCTGGCGGCCCGCGTCGGCGCCCTCGAGGGAGTACCGCCGGCCAAGCCCGTCGCGGTGCGACCGCCCGAGGCCGAGGTATCGGCCCTCATCCGGAAGGCCGCGGCCGCGGGATCCGTTCTGCTCAGCAACGACGGCGTCCTGCCGCTCTCCGCGGACCTGCGTCGGGTGGCGGTCCTGGGTCCGCAGGCACTCGTGGCGCCGGCTCAGGGCGGTGGCAGCTCCAAGCTCAGGCCCGACTACACGGTCAAGCCGATCGACGGCCTGCGGGCGGCTCTCCCGGGGGTCGAGATCCTGACCAACCCCGCCGACGCGGTGCAGCCGGGCTGGACGCCGCTCGCCGAGTCCGAAGTGCTGCTCCCAGCCGAGGCGGATGCCGACGCCGGCAAACCCGGAATCCTCGTCCGGATCTTCGATGGGCAGGACCCGGCCGGCCGGATCATCGGCCGTGATGCGAGCCTCGCCGGTGACGTCGGCCACGAGCTGACACGCCAGGTCCGGCCCGACGGCCTTCTCCAGTGGGGCGGCGACCCGGCTGTGGCCGGCAGGACGGTGTTCGAGTTCACGACCCGAGTCGTTTCGCCGGTCAGCGGCAGGCACAAACTCGGGCTCATGGTCAACGGCCACGTTGCGATGTGGATCGACGGCAAGCTCGTATACGACGACGGCGTCGCGCCGACGGCGATCGACATCGAGGCCTTCTGGGGCGACTCGCCGTACCGTGAGGCTGAAGTCGAGATGGTCGCCGGCCAGCCGGTCGAGTTCCGGGCGCGGTGGAGCAAGTTCTTCGACCAGAAGGCCGCTCAGCTGACGATGGCAATGGTGAAACCGAACGTTACGCCGGAAGAGGCGCTGGCCGAATCGGAGCGCCTCGCCCGCCAGGCCGACGCGGTGATCGTCATGATCGGCACGACCGACAAGGAAGAGAGCGAGGGCCGNNGGGTCGCCGGTGGAGATGCCGTGGCGCGACGACGTCGCCGCAATCCTGCTGACCTGGTTCCCGGGCCAGGAAGGCGGGAACGCGCTGGGCGACATGCTGACCGGCAAGGTCGAACCGGGCGGACGGCTCCCGACGACCTGGCCGGTAGCGATGGCGGACGTGCCGGTTCTCGACACGCAGCCGGCGGACGGCTGGCTCCACTACACCGAGGGGATCCACATCGGGTATAGAGCCTGGCTGCGAGCCGAGAAGACGCCGGCCTTCCCGTTCGGCCACGGACACGGCTATACGAGCTGGACCTACCTCGACGCCGAGCCGACGACCGCCGTCGGCTCGCCCGCAGTCCGGGTCCGCATCCGTAACACCGGCTCCCGCTCCGGTCGCGAAGTCGTCCAGCTCTACCTGGCTCGCCCCGACAGCTCGATCGAGCGGCCCCTCCTCTGGCTCGGTGGCTACGCCCATGCCGAGGCGGGCCCCGGCCAGACCGTCGAGGTCACGGTCCCCGTCGACCGCTGGGCGCTCCGGCACTGGGACGAGAAGGCTGGCGGGTGGGCGGTCGAAGCGGGTCGCTTCGAGGTCCGGGTCGGACGCAGCATCGGCGATCTCCGACTGGCCGCCACGATCGAAGTCGAAGACTAGCCGTCTTGGCCGTCCAGAAGACCCAGCCCGATCAGCCCGCCTCGCCGGGCGTTCGCGATATCTGGGTTCCGTTCTCGCACCTGGCGATCTGGGCTTACATCCTGTACGGGCTCGGGCTCGCGACGCCGTACCTGCGGACCGATCTGAGCCTGACCGATTTCCAGGCCGGTCTCCATGCGTCGGCCATGGCCGCCGGGATTCTCACCGCCGGAGTGATCGCCGACTCGATAGGACGTCGCGTCGGCGCCGCCCGGCTGCGCGTCGTCGCGTCGGCGTTGATCATCGTCGCGATCGGACTCGTCGCTCTGGCCCCCGGCCTGCCGGTATCGCTCGCCGGCGCGCTGCTGCTGGGTCTCGGAGGGGGCACGCTCGGCACGGACGTGGTCATCCGCCTGGGGCGTTTCGGTGCCGCCGAAACCCGCAGGCTCCTGGTCCAGGCCAACGCCGCGGCCATGTTCATGGCCGCGGCCGCGCCGCTGGCGATGGGTCTCGCCGCTTCTGGACTTCACGCCTGGCGGCTCGCCCTCCTCCTGCCGGCGATTGCGCTGGTGGTCCTGCTGGCCATTCGGCCCCACGACTCGGAGTCGCACCTCTCGATCAGGCCACCTCGCGCTCCCCTGCCGCGCGCCTACTGGATCGCCTGGCTGCTGATCGTGCTCGGCGTGTCGATCGAGTTCTCCTTCGTCTTCTGGGGCTCGACGATTGTCGGCAAGCGCACCGGTGTCTCGAGCGCCGACGCGACGCTCCTGGCCAGCCTGTTCGTGGTGGGCATGCTCGTCGGCAGGATCGCAACCGGCCGTGGACTCGGCGCCAGGCTTTCGCCACGCACCATGCTCGCCTCCGGCCTGGTAGTGGCGGTCGCGGGGGCCGGGTTGACATGGCTCTCGACCACGGCCGTCCTGTCCGGGTTGGGCCTTCTGCTCGGCGGCCTCGGCACGGCCGGGCTGTATCCGATCGGCCTGACCGTGGCCCTGCACGCGGCCCCGAAGGCTCGCCTCGAGGCTGCCGCGCGGGCGACGCTGGCATCCGGTCTGGCGGTGTTTCTGGCCCCGTCGGCTCTAGGCTTGGCCGCTGATGCGATCGGCGTGGTGACGGCCTGGCTCATCGTCCCGGGCCTGGCCCTGGCCGGGTTGGCGGTCCTGGCGGTGACGCCTGGAGCGAGTGGCACGCCCGCGGAGTCGACGGCCTTCTGACCGGAAGCCGGGTCATCCGGCGCCCGAGACATGGCCTCCCGACGCCGCCGTGCCGGATTTCCCCGGACGAATTTCTGAGGAAATTTAACCTGGGCAAAGCCTCCGGACCGGGTCGCGCGTTCTGTAATGCGCGTCAACCTCGCCCCGAAAAGAGGTGTTCCGCAGGTACTCGACGCCGGGCCGAGGCGCGCTATCGTTGAAAGAAAGGGCCTCTGAGACCCGACAGACCGGCTTGACAACGCCGGTCAAACTGCCGGTTGCGTGGTGCTATGGCGATCCCTGCCGCGGGTGCTTCGGGGACTCCATGGCAACCAGATGCGGCAGGGCCAGGGGCTAACGACAGGCGTCGACCGGGGCCGGAGCCGGCCGGACCGCCGTCAAAACAACGTTCCAAGAAGGCAGCCTCCAGCGACAGGATCGAAGATGACCTGGAAGATCAACGAGACGAACCAACTGGATGCCCAGGCCGTGGATCGGCTGGGCAACAAGTTCCTGCTGGGCAACGGCTACCTGGGCTACCGCGGCACGCTCGAGGAGTACGACCAGGAGCAGAAGACCGCCACGATCGTCTCCGGCCTCTACGACAAGGTGGGCGACCTGTGGCGAGAGCCGATCAACATGCCCAACGGCGGCTACGTGCGCCTCAGCTACCGGGGTGCGCCTCTTCACGCGCTCACGAGCAAGGTCGAGCGTCACTCCCAGACTCTCGACATGCAGCACGGTGTCCATGAGCGCGAGACCGTCTTCCTCACGGCCGACGGCAACGCCGTCACCGTGCGCTCGCGCCGTATCGTCAGCCTGGCGGCGCACCACCTGATCTGCTGCGAGTACACGATCAAGGCCGCCCGGGCCTGCACGCTCGAGGTCAGCTCCGGCATCGACGGCGATGTCTGGGATATCAACGGCCCGCACCTGGAAGCTCTCGCGACGGCCGCGGCCGACGGCGTGATCTCGCTGGCGGCGCGAACCCACGAGAAGCGCGTGCCCGTTGCCGTGGCCGAGGTCCTGATCGACGCGGATGGGGCGGACGCTGCGGGCCCGACCTCGGACGAGGTGGTCCGGCGCGAGGAGAAGCGGATCCTCCGCGAGTTCTCACTGACGCTGGCCGCCAACCGACCTCGGACGCTCGTCAAGATCGTGGCCCACCACACCGGACTCGACGCCGCGGATCCGCTGACCGCCGCCCGAGCCTCCGCGGCCGAGGGCGCAAAGGTTGGCTTCGCCTCTCTACTCGCCGCGCACAAGGCCGCCTGGGAGACACGATGGCGGGCCTGCGACATTCAGATCGACGGCGACAACGAGGCCCAGACGGCGCTTCGTTTCAGCATGTACCACCTGCTGGCCATCGCGCCGACCCACGCCGAGAACGTTTCGATCCCGGCCCGAGGTCTTTCGGGGCAGGTTTACAAGGGCGGCATCTTCTGGGACACGGAAATATTCATGCTGCCTTTCTTCAGCCATGCCTTCCCATCTATAGCGCGCAACCTTCTCTTGTATCGCTACCACACGCTTGAAGGCGCACGCCGCAAGGCCCGCGAATATGGATTCCGGGGCGCGTTCTTCGCATGGGAGAGCCAGGACGACGGCGAAGACGCCTGCACCCTGTTCAACGTTACGGACGTTTTCACGAACCGCCCGATGCGAACCTACTTCCGCGACAAGCAGTACCACATCAGCGCCGACGTGGTTTACGCGATCTGGGACTACTACTCGATCACCGGCGACAGTTCGATCTTCGCCGATGGCTGCGCCGAAGTGATCTACGAATGCGCCCGCTTCTTCCTGACGCTCGCCTATTACAACCACGACAAGACTCGCTACGAGATCCTGGACGTCACGGGCCCGGACGAGTACCACGAACGAGTCAACAACAACGCCTATACCAATTGGATGGCGGCCCATACCTTCGACGTCTGCGTGAAGGTGGCCGACTATCTGGCTGAGCAACAGCCGGCCGTGGCTGCCGAGCTGCTCGAACGGCTGGACTTCGCCGAGGATCTGGAGACCATCCGCGAGATGGCTCGCCTGCTATACCGACCGGCGCCGGATCCCGATACGTCGGTGATCCCGCAGTTCGACGGCTACTTCGGACTCGAGGACGTCGCGCTCAACGATCTGCTGGCGCGCAAACTTCATCCCCACGAGTATTTGGGCGGTGGGAACGGCATCGCCACGACCACCCAGATAATAAAACAAGCCGACGTGATTCTGGGTCTCTTCCTGTTCCAGTCCCACTATTCGACTGAGATAAGGCGGGCCAACTGGGAGTTCTACGAGCCACGCACAGAACACGGCTCGAGCCTCAGCGCTTGCTCCTACTCGCTCATCGCCGCCCAGATCGGGAAGATCGATTGGGCCTACGACTACTTCATGATGACCGCATCGATAGACCTCACCGGTGACTCGAAGCAATACGTCGGCCCTCTTTACATCGGCGGCACGCACCCGGCCGCAAACGGCGGGGCGTGGATGTCCGCGGTCATCGGGCTATGCGGCATCGACTGCGCCGACGAGACGATCGCGATCAACCCACAGCTGCCCAAGCACTGGAAGAGCGTCAGCCTGCCGCTGGCAGTTCGGGGCACGGAGCTGCGCCTGACTCTGACCAATCACAGGGTCACGGTCCAGGCGACCACACCCTCCAGCGGGACCATCACCGTTCGATCGGGCGGCCAGGCTCACGTCCTGCCACAGACGGGCATCCTGACGATCGCATTGGGCGGCGAGGAGACCAAGGTCGAGCCGAGCGGCAATGTCGCCACGCTCCTTCCGACTCCGGAGGCCGAGGGGGTCTGATAGACACGTCGGCTCGGCCACCGGACCTTCCATCCGACACTGCGGACGCCCGTCGCGCGATCGTCTGACCCGTCAGGGATCGGCAACCTCCACAGGAGTGGCCACGTGGGGGAAGGCTGGAGCCGCCTCAGGGACTCGAACCCTGGACCTGTTGTTTACGAAACAACTGCTCTACCACTGAGCTAAGGCGGCGCGACCGGGATCGTATCACGC
>PLNK01000155.1 GCA_003142755.1 Chloroflexota bacterium
AGGTGGCCGCGGAAGTACTTGCTGACGACGACGTTGGTGGCGAGCTGGCTCCAGAACGCGGGGACTTCGACGCCCTTCTGCTCGAAGACGCTGACGCCCTTCTCGTTGCCGATGCTCGCGGTCCGGGTCTCCCACTCGATCTCGTCGTAGGGGTGGACGCCCGGCACGGTCCAGCGGCGGGGGAAGTGGAGGCCCATGACGCCGTTGCCGGTGAAGCGGCCGTCGGGCAGCATGGTGACGACGCTCTCATCCATGACGGGGATCGCCCTGGCGGCTGAGCTGGCCGCGGTTTTGGCCGTGGCTCTGGCCGTGGCTTTCGCCTCCGAGGTGGTGGCGCTCGCGGAGGCGCTCGAAGCCTTCGGGCTCGCGGGGGTCGCGCTCGCGTCGTCTCGACTCATATCCTCCACCTCTCTGGACTCTACCGGCCCGATCGATCATGGCTTCGTTCGGCTTCTGTGGCTGGGGTTGGTGTTGCTTCTCGCGCCGGCGTCCGTGCCCTCCGACCCGACGCTCGGGGCCGCCCGGCCGGGGCTCTCGTGGCGGCGATAGCTGCGAGTGCTCCGGCGACGTTCCTCCACTGTGTCGTTCCGACGCCGCCTTCGACCGTGGGATGGCGGTCCGTTCCGGCATCTCTCGGGCTTCTCCTGGGCCCGCGCGACCGACGGAATGTACGCCCGCCGACCGCCTCAGTCAAGACGGTAAAACACAACATCTAGTGGTATCCTGCTGGACGCAACCACAACATCTGGGCATCTCGACGGCAATCAGGTGGAGATCCGCCGTCCTTTCGTGGACGGCCTGCGGATCGTCTGTGGATACCCTGTGGAAGACTCGCCGTGGCGGCGCATGCGTGGCCCCGCGCGAGGCTGTGGTTGCGGCAGCCCGCTCCGATGCATGAACGGCCGTTCTATTATGCCGCGCCGACAAGCGACTGGGGAGTGGCGCGTTCTTCGCGGAACGCCCCGAATGCTCCCGGGGACGCCGCCGGCGGCTCCGGTCCGCCTCCCGTCTCGCTCGCGGGCACCCGGCCCGCTCGCGTAATCGGCAGATGAGCGGCCCCCGGCATCCTTCGACGATGGATCGCGTGAGGGTCGGCAACACGTTCCGCGCCATCCGCGTCGAGTTGCGCCTCCGCCAGTCGGACGTGGCCGGCCGCGCCGGCGTCTCGCCCCAGTCGGTGTCGGCCCTCGAATGCGGGCGGTTCGGTGGCCTCTCGATCGACACTTACTGTCGCATCGCCGAGGCCCTCGGTGCCGACGTCGCGCTCGCCCCGCGCTGGCGAGGCCCCAAGCTCGATCGAATACTCGATCGCCGGCATGCGCTGCTCCAGAACCTCGCCGTCGAGATGCTTCTGCCGCTCGGCTGGGAGGCGCAGGCCGAGTACTCATTCAACCACTACGGCGACCGCGGTTCTGTGGACGTGCTCGGTTGGCGGTCGGACCGGCAAGCGCTGCTCATCGTCGAGATCAAGACCGAGATCACGAGTCTCGAGGAGACGCTGCGAATCCTCGACATGAAGCGGCGCGTCGTGCCCGAGCTGCTGCGAGCGGAGCGGCGCTGGGCCGCGACGAGCATCGCGGCGGTCCTGATCCTGCCCGACTCTTCGACCCATCGCGCCCTAATCGACCGCCACGGGGCTCTGGTCTCGGCCTCGCTGCCCGAACGGACGTGGGCCGTCCGCCACTGGCTGGCTGCACCCGCCGGCGACCTCCGCGGAGTGCTGTTTCTCCAGAACTCCAGCCAGGGTGGAGCTCGGTGGAAGGTTCTGCCTGCCCGCCGTGTCCGGGCCGCCGCGGAACCCCCTCCGGACCACCGCTAACCCCAAAAGTGAGAGTCGCGAGGACAGATTCGAGTCGCGGAGGCCACAAATGGGCCCCTGACGGCAGCCGCGACCGCCCGCCCAGACCGGACCGGCCGCGAGGTTCTGCCGAGTCCCAGCCCCACTGGAGAACTGGGGAAAGTTGGGGCGCGGGCGGAGCGGAGAAGCACCGACCGGCGCGGAGCCTGTGCCACGGGCCGCGGAGTGGCCGGCCACGGGGCGCGGACGTGGGAATCTCCGGCGGGCGTCGCGGAGCGGAAGCTGCTCCCCGGGGCCCCTACCGGCCGGAGGCCGGGCGGCGATGAGCGTTGCCGCGTTTGCGGGTGGCGCCACGGCCGGGGGACCAGCGCGGGGCGTCCGCGGCGTCGGAGTCGGAGTCGGGGCGCGAATCCGGCGATGCCCCCGAAGGCGTCGGAGGCGCAGGCCGTCCGATCGCGGGCGCCGATAGCCTTTGCCCCGCGAGACGCTCGATCAGCCAGCGATTGCCGACCGTTCGACCGCCCGATCGCCTGATCGAGTTGGCGAGGTCGATGTCGTCGGTCACGACCAGCGTGCCGAGGCCGCGGTCGGGGTAGGACTGCTCGACCAGGCGGGCGATGACCTCGTCGGCGGAAATGCGGCCGGCATAGCGAACCTCGACACCCGAGGCGACGCGGCGCGACACGAGGCCGTGCTCGGGGGCGCCGTCGAGGACCACGAGGACCGACACGCCGGGCGGAACGATGGCCCGCAGCCGGCCGATCAGCGCCGCCGCAGGCGCCGGATTGGGCGATCGACGCAGCGCGAAGAGGACGTTGTTGCCGTCGACGACCAGGCGCTCGATGCCCTCGAGGACGCGTCGATCGTCAGGCACGCGGGCCCCGAGTCGGCGTGGCTCGGCCCGCGGCCACC
>PLNK01000172.1 GCA_003142755.1 Chloroflexota bacterium
GCTTCAGCTGCTGCTGACGAGGCACCGGTTTCCACGGAGGCTTCCCTCGCCGCCGGGGAGGCCCCGGCCCTGGCTGAGGGGCACGTCCACGTGTCGGGCATCCGGGAGCTGCCGCTCGTTGCCCTGCGAGAGACGGTCATCTTCCCCGAGATGATCGTGCCGCTCCAGGTGGGTCGCGACAAGAGCGTCGCCGCCCTGAACGCCGCGGTTGCGGCGAGTGGCCCGATCGCCCTCGTGACGCAGCGCCAGGCGGAGCGCGAGGAGATCGAGGATCCCTCCGAGCTTTACAACGTCGGCACGCTGGCCAAGATCGCCCAGGTCGTCCAGCTCCAGGACGGAACCGTCAGGGCCATCGTCCAGGGCCAGAGCCGCCTGCGCGTGGTCGGCTTCGTCCAGACCAGCCCGTACATCATCGTCAAGGTCGAAGAGATCGCGGACGTGACGCCCGAAGGCATCGAGGTCCAGGCCCTGATGCGGTCGGTCCAGGCCCAGATCGAGCAGTACGTGGCCAACGGCGCCCCGGTTCCGCCCGAGGCGGCCGTCGCGGCGCGCAATATCACCGAGCCGGGCCTGCTGGCCGACATGGTGGCCTACAGCCCGGACCTCTCGACCGAACAGCGCATGGAGCTGCTCGCAACGACCAATGTCGTCGAGCGCCTCAAGATCGTCTCGACCTTCCTGGGCCGCCAGGTCGAGATCCTCGAACTGAAGGGCAAGATCCAGTCCGAAGTCAAGTCGGAGATGGACAAGACCCAGCGCGAGTACATCCTGCGCGAGCAGCTCAAGGCGATTCAGCGCGAACTGGGCGAGGACGACCCGCAGCAAGCCGAGATCAACGAACTGCGCGAGAAGGTCGAGGCGGCGGGCATGACCGAGGAGGTCAAGGCTCGCGCCCTCAAGGAAGTCGATCGCATGAGCCGGATCCCGTCGGCCTCGCCCGAGGTCGGTGTCATCCGGACCTACGTCGACTGGCTCGTGGCCCTGCCGTGGAACGTTTCCACGACGGACAACCTCGACATCAAGTCGGCCGCCAAGATCCTCGACGAGGACCACTACGGCCTGGAGAAGATCAAGGAGCGCATCCTCGAGTACCTGGCCGTTCGAAGCCTGGCCGAGACGCTGCGCAGTCCCATCCTCGCCTTCGTCGGACCGCCCGGCGTCGGCAAGACCTCGCTCGGGAAGTCGATCGCTCGCGCCATGGGCCGCAAGTTCGTGCGCATGAGCCTCGGCGGCATCCATGACGAGGCCGAGATCCGCGGCCATCGGCGCACCTACATCGGCGCGCTGCCGGGCCGGATCATCCAGAACATCAAGACCGCGGGCTCGAACAACCCGGTCTTCATGCTCGACGAAGTCGACAAGATCGGCATGGACTTCCGGGGCGACCCGAGCTCCGCGCTGCTCGAAGTCCTCGACCCCGAACAAAACAACACCTTCCAGGACAACTACCTCGAGGTGCCGTTCGACCTGACCAAGGTGCTCTTCATCACCACGGCCAACCTGCTCGACCCGATCCCGCCGCCGCTGCGCGACCGCATGGAAGTCGTCCAGCTGCCCGGCTACACCGAGCAGGAGAAGATCGAGATCGGCAAGCGGTTCCTCATCCCCAAGCAGATGAAGAACCACGGGCTGACGGACAAGCACATCGCCATCACCGACGAGGCCATGGTCGAGCTGGTCCGCTCCTACACCCACGAGGCGGGCGTCCGCAATCTCGAACGCGAGATCGCCAACGCCATGCGCAAGGTGGCGCGCGCCGTGGCCGAGGGCCGCAAGCGCAAGACCATCGTCGACGTCAAGAAGCTGGCCGAGTACCTCGGTCCGCAGCGCTTCGAATACGGCGAGCTGGAGTCGGAGGATCAGATCGGCGCCGCGACCGGCCTGGTCGTGACCGAAGTCGGCGGTGATGTCATCGCCATCGAAGTCACGCTCATGGAAGGCAAGGAGGACTTCATCCTCACCGGCCAGCTCGGCGAGGTGATGCGAGAGTCCGCCAGGGCGGGTCTGTCGTGGATCCGCGCCCACGCCTCACAGCTGGGCATCAAGCGCGAGGTCTTCGAGAAGAACACCCTGCACATCCACGTGCCGGCCGGCGGCATCCCCAAGGACGGCCCCTCGGCAGGCATCACGATGACTCTGGCCATGGTCAGCGCCTTCACCGGCATTCCGGTCCGCAAGGACGCGGCCATGACCGGCGAGATCACGCTCCGCGGCAGGGTCCTGCCGATCGGCGGGCTCAAGAGCAAGATCCTGGCCGCCCACCTGGCGGGCGCCAGGATGATCATCCTGCCCAAGAAGAACGAGAAGGATCTGCGAGACATCCCCGACGAGATCCTCAAGCAGATCAAGCTCGTGACGGTCGAAAACATGGAACAGGTTCTCGAAACGGCCCTCCGGCGCAAGCCGGTGCCGCTGCCGACCGAACCGCCCAAGACGACCGCCGACGTCAAGGACACCGAGCCGGAGCCCGAGGCCGAAACACCGGTCCGACCACACTTCCCGCCCCCGGTGGATCAGCCGCCGGCCATGGCCCGGGAAGCCACGGCGTCGCCCGCGGTCATGGAGTATTGAACCTCGGACGTGGTTCACCAGTCTCATTAGTGAATAAGTCTCGCCGGCTCCTGCCGGCGAACTCGGCAGCGGCAAGGAGGGTCAGATGTCTGACCAGCACGAAGAAGCCAGATCGGTCGATCCGAACCTGCCCCACGGTTTCGTGGAGAGGATGAACGTCCCGTTCGCGGTTCCGAAGGCGGTCGGCGGCGTCATGGGCTCGGCCGCTCCGGAGATCGCGTTCCGCAGAACCGGCGTTTCTGAGGAATGCGCGATCTGCCGCAAGGTGCGGTCGGATCACATCCACGAAGCCAGCGAGCAGGCCGCCGACCCGGAACACTGGCCTCTTTGAGTCTCGACCGGTTCAATGGCAAGTCACGAGGAGGGCAACGTGGACACGCAAGAGGTCGGCTCGAGGGCGCTCGAGCCCAAAGCGCCGCACACATTCGTCGAGCGGTTGAGCCAGCCCCATAACGGCCTTAGCGGTCCCTATGGAGCCGGCCCCACCGGACAAGGAGTGGCAATAGCCGTCCGAAACGGCCCGGTCCCCGACGATTGCGAGTCATGCGGTCGAAGGCGGACCGATCCGATCCATGAGGCCAGCGAGCGCGCTGCCGACGCAGAACAGTGGCCGCTCTGAGGACTCGCGGTGAGCCGCCGATGGGCGGGCGCTGGTAGGGGAACGACATGGACAGGGCACAATCGCGGAACATAAGCGGGGGACCGAGATGGACAACCACCACGACGATCTGAACTCGGAAGATCCAAAGGCGCCGCATGGGTACGTGGAGAGGATGAATCTGCCGTACAACATCCCCAGGGGAGGTATGGGACCGGGCGTGGCCATGGGACCCGAGTTCGCGTTCAAGAGAGACGGCGTCCCGGACGATTGCGAGCTCTGCGGCAAGCGGCGAGCCGATCCGATACACACCGCGAGCGACGAGGCCGCCGACCCCGAGCGCTGGCCTCTCTGATGGACCAGCATGGCGACACCAAGTCGGTCGAAGCACAGGCGCCGCACGCGTTCCTGGAACGGATGAACGTTCCGTTCGACGTTCCCCGGGCCGTGGGCGTCCGAGGAGCAGGCGGTCCGGCCTACACGCTGCAGGGAAACATGGAGCAGTGCGCCATCTGCCGCAAACTCCGGTCTGATCCCATCCACGCCGCGAGCGAGCAACAGGCTGACGAGGAGCACTGGCCGGTCTGACGTTCGACCGAGACACGGGTTTCCCGCGGACCGACAATCGAATAGCGACAGCTCGCCCGGCCCCCGATTTCGGCCGGCCGCCGGCGATCACAGCGGTGACACATGGAATACAAGGATTACTACAAGACCCTGGGAGTTGAGCGCAGCGCCAACCCAGCCGAGATAAAGAAGGCGTACCGGCGGCTGGCCCGCGAGCTTCATCCTGACCGCAATCCGGGCAACAAGACCGCGGAGGCTCGGTTCAAGGAAGTCAACGAGGCGCACGAGGTCCTGGCCGACCCCAAGAAGCGCACGCAATACGACATGCTCGGTTCCAACTGGGACCAGTTCTCGCGCGGGGGCGCCGCAGGCGGAGCAGGCGGAGCGGGCACGGCGGGCAACTCCTACGCGGGCGATCCCTTCGGACCGGGCGGGCCCTTCGCGGGCTACGCGGCGCCGGGGGCGGGCGGCAACGTCCGATACGAGTTCCGCGGCGGGGGGTCGGAGGACTTCTCCGACTTCTTCAACGCGTTCTTCGGTGGCGCGGCCGCGGGCGGCGCCACGCAGACCGCCACGACGACCCGCAAGGGTGGCGCCACAGGGGGCCGAACCAGCGGCGGTCGGCGATCCGGCAACCCTCTCGACGATCTGTTCTCGCGGCTCCGGACCGACGGGGCGGGCACGGCCGGTGCCGGCGGCTCCGCCACGGGGACGCGGACGGGGCCCACGCCACGAAGCCGGGGCACGCGCCACGGCGATGACGTCGAGGTCGAGGTCGACCTGAGCCTCGAAGAGGCCTTTCACGGCTCGGCCCGACTCGTCCAGGTCGGCGATCGACGGCTGGAGGTCAAGCTCCCGGCAGGCGTCGAGACCGGCAGCAAGATTCGCCTGAGCGGCAAAGCCGGCTCGGGCGCCGACGCGGGCGATCTCTATCTGATCACGAAGGTCCGGCCACACGCCGTCTTCACGCGCAACGGCGCGGACCTGACCCGCGACCTGCCCATCACCCTGGGAGAGGCGTTGCTCGGCGGCGAGGTCGATGTCGACACCCTCGGGGGGCGCGTAGTGCTGACCATTCCGTCGGGCACGCAGCAGGGCCAGACCTTCCGGCTGACGGGCAAGGGAATGCCCCGTCTCAAGGGCGCAGGATCCGGCGACATGTTCGCCCGGATCAAGGTCGTGCTGCCAGGCAAGCTCGAGGGTCGGCAGCGCAAGGCGGCCGAAGAGTTCCTTCGCCAGATAGTCCAACCCAACCCACGTAACAAGGCTTGACCGACTGCGCAAACACCGGCATCGGCCGACCGAGCGGCGACCCAAGTAAGGGGCACGCAATGAATCTGGATCGTTTCACCCAGAAGGCACAGGAATCTATCGTCGCGGCCCAGCGCCTCGCCGAGGAGCTGCAGAGCCCCGTGCTCGATACCGAGCATCTGCTCGCCGCCCTGGTGGAGGCCGACGACGGCATCCCGGCCGAGACCCTGCGCCGCATCGGCGTGGACCTGCCGGCGTTCCGCGGCGAAGTGGCGGCCGCGCTCAACAAGCGGGCCAGGATCCAGGGCGGCTCGCTGTCCGCCGACCCACGCGTCCGCCACGTCATCGAGCATGCCGGCGACGAGGCGCGCCGTCTCAAGGACGAGTACGTCTCCACGGAGCACCTGCTCCTGGCCATAGCCGAGGGCGGCGGCGAGGCCCAGCAAATCCTCGACCGCAACGGGGCGAACAAGGAAGCGATCCTCCAGGCCCTGACCGGCATCCGCGGCAGCCAGCGCGTGACGAGCCCCAACCCCGAGTCCACCTACCAGTCGCTCGAGAAGTACGGCCGCGATCTCACGGCCGAGGCTCGCGCCGGCAAGCTCGACCCCGTCATAGGCCGCGACGAGGAGATCCGCCGCGTCATCCAGGTCCTTTCGCGCCGCACCAAGAACAACCCGGTCCTGATCGGCGAGCCCGGCGTCGGCAAGAC
>PLNK01000073.1:0-23177 GCA_003142755.1 Chloroflexota bacterium
GAGAAGACCGAGCCCGGCATGAGAAGCACGCCGGTCCGGCGGACCAGATCGTCGACGAATCGATCGATAGGAACGTCGGCCAGCAGCCGCGGAAAGGCGACCGTGCCGCCCCGCGGCCGGACCCACTCGAACGTCCCCNNCCCGGTTCCGGGCCAGGACGCGGTCGCGGGCCCGCAGCGCGATCAGGGCCAGGACCTCGGCCGGGGCGGAGGCGCAGATCGTCGTGTAGTCCTTGAACGCAGCCAGACGCTCAATCAGTTCGCGGTCTCGAGTCGCCACCCAGCCGATCCGCAGCCCGGCCAGCCCGAACGACTTCGACATGACGCCGATGCTGACGCCGGTTGCGAGTGCGTCGGCGCCGGCCGGCAGTCGATCGGCCGTGTCGAACTCGAGGAAGCGGTAGACCTCGTCGACGATCAGACGGGCGCCCGACTCCGTCGCCACCTCGACCAGTCGATCGAAGCAGGCCCGGTCGCTCAGCGCGCCGGTGGGGTTGTGCGGCTCGTTGATCAGGATGATCCTGGTGTTCGGTCGGAGGGCGGCCCGAACCTCATCGAGATCCAGGCGCCAGCCGTCGGCCTCGTGCACGTCCACGCGCGTGACTTCGGCGCCGGCCGACCGCGCCACCTCGGCCAGGGACTGATACGCGGGCCGAACCACGACGGCGTGGTCTCCCGGGCCGAGCAGGACATTGTGCAGGGCGAAGATCGCTTCCTCGGCGCCGGCGAAGACAAGCACGTCGTCCGGCGACACATGCTCGTACAGCCCCGCTATCGCTGCCCGCAACTCGGGATCGCCGTGCGATTCCGTGTAGCCCAGTCGAAGGTCGCCCCACCGCTTGCGATCGTCTTCTCCGGCCAGCTCGAGCAGGTCGCTCATCGGCCAGCCCTCGATGTCGGAGGCGCACAAGAGCAGCTCGGCCTCGAACTCCCAGCGAGCGAAGAAGCGCTCGAGCGCGAAATCAGCCAGCCGCATCGGACCTCCTATCCAGCTCGGCGCCTGCATGCGGCCGAGCCGTGGTCCTACGGTACCGAGTTTCACGCGAAGGTGGCCGCGATGGCTCTTGACCGGTTCCGGCTCTCGATCGGACGATCCTCCCCGGAACTCGCCGAAGTCAAGGGGTGGCCCTTTGGTCGCCCGTCCCACACAGGAGGTGCTATGACCGCCGACGTGTCTGCTCCCGCCATCCCCGCGATCCCACGGCCCGTAATGGGACTCGCCGGGCGTGTAGCGGTCGGGCTCCTGATGCTGCTGGGCATCGGAGCGCTTGCCGGCGGCGCGGCGCTCGTCGCCAAACCGGACGGCAGCGTCATGCAGATGCCGCTGTCGCTGCTGGCCGGCAGTCCGTTCGCCGACTACTCGATTCCGGGGCTGATTCTCGGCGGGCTCTTTGGCCTCGGGTCATTCGCGGTCGCGTTCCTCGGGCTGCGTTCGTGGCGATTGGCGCCGTTCCTTGGGTTCGCCATCGGCTGCGGCCAGATGATCTGGATCGTGGTGGAGTTGGACATCATCAAGGAGCTCTCGATACTGCATCCGATCTGCTTCGGTCTGGGCCTGGCCATCGCCGCCGCCTCGAGTGCCTGGGGCTGGCCGACCTTCCAGGGTTGGCGAGCCACGCGTCGCTGACTCCGCGACTCAGCCCGCCCATGGATGCCGCCCGCGGTTCGAGTGATGATCCTCTGGACGGCCATTCGTCCCAACTCGGCCGGTAGTGCTAGCGTCAGCGGGAGCAGGCATCGATCATCAACACGCCACGCCGGCTCGATGGCAGGAGCTCGACCAGATGCGACCCTTCTTCGGCTACCACATGCCCAGCTTCACTTTCGGGCAGGGGACTGACGCCACCCTCTTCGATCACGTCGTCGAACTCGCCCAGGCGGCCGAGAAATCCGGCTTCGACCTGGTCACGGTGATGGACCATTTCTACCAGATCGGGAATGTGGGTCGCGAGGACGAGCCGATGCTCGAGGCCTATACGACCCTCGGGGCGCTGGCCATGCGGACCGAACGCGTCCTCCTCGGAACCATGGTCAGCGGCGTGACGTACCGCAACCCGGCCATGCTGGCCAAGACCGTGACCACACTCGACGTCATCTCGAAGGGTCGCGCGGTGCTCGGCATCGGCGCCGCCTGGAACGAGTCGGAACATGCCGGCTACGGCTTCGACTTCCCGCCAATCGGCGGGCGCGAGGATCGACTCGAGGAAGCGCTGACGATCGCTCGGGCGATGTTCACCCAGGAGCGGCCGACCTTCGAAGGCACCTACTTCCGGATCGATCAGGCTCTCAACAGACCTCGTCCGATCCAGCCAGGCGGCCCGAAGATCCTCGTCGGCGGCGGAGGCGAGAAGCGGACTCTCAAGCTCGCGGCCCGATTCGCGGACATCACCAACTGGTTCGGCGACTTCGAGGAGGCCTCGCACAAGCTGGCGGTGCTCGACCGGCACTGCGAAGCGATCGGTCGTGATCCGGCGGAGATCCTGCGCACCGTGTCGGTTCCGGTGGTCCTCGTCGATGCCGAGCGCGACAAGGCCGCGCTTCTGGCCCAGATCCCCGAGGAGCGGCGCGGCATGGTCGTGCCGGCGACGGTTTCGGAAGCGGCTGATGTCCTGCACCGGTACCTGGACGCGGGCTTTGGCGGCTTCATCTTCCGCAATGCCACGACCCGGACGCCGGAGGCAGTGGCGCGGGTCGGAGAACTCATCAAGGTCATGCGCGCCGACGGAGTTCCGGCATGAAGGCCGACATCGATGTCGACGAGCTGCGCCGGCGCCTGACTCCGCTCCAGTTCGAGGTCACCCAGCAGGCCGCCACCGAGCGGCCCTTCAGCGGTGCCTACTGGGACAACCACGACGCCGGGGCGTACCGCTGCGTCGTGTGTGGCGAGGTCCTCTTCGACTCGGGCGTGAAGTACGACTCGCACTGCGGCTGGCCGAGCTTCTCGGATGTGGTCGATCGATCCAGGGTGGTCACGAGCGAGGACGGCAGTCTCGGCATGAAGCGGGTCGAGGTCCGCTGCGCGAACTGCGGCGCGCATCTCGGCCATATCTTCGACGACGGTCCGCGTCCGACCGGCCTGCGCTACTGCATCAACTCGGCCTCGCTCGACTTCCAGAAGCGGGCAGGGGAGTAGCGACCGCTAGCGGGCCACGATCAAGAGCTTGCTGGCGCCGCCCGAGACCTCGATCTCATAGCGGTCCGGCGACGCCGAGGCGCCGGGTGTCTGGATCGAAAGTCGGCCCGCCCCCTTGTGGGTCTCGCCGTCCACGACTGCCTCAGCGATGCCGCCCCGAACTTCCAGGCCGGCCGCGACGCCGAGCGGACGCTCGATCGAGACACGGCTGATGCCGCCGTAGACCCGGATCGGGACCACTCCGACGGGCCGGGGCAGGAACAGGTCGATCTTGTTGGCTCCGCCGCGAAGTTCGAACGACTCGAGCCGCACCGCCCGCAGGTCGGCGCTCCATTCCGAGATTCCACCGCGCAGCTCGATTGACCACGGGACCCTGGCGTTGAGGGCGATTTCGCCCGCGACCTTGCGCCAGTGGGCCGACGCCACGACGGTCTGCCCGGCGAACTGGGCTCGCCAGTCGAACCAGCCGAAGTGGGGATAGGCGACGGTCACGACGCCGCCACGCACTCTCATCCGGGGGACAGGGCCGGCGAACTCCGCTCGGTAGAGCTCGGTCAGGGTGGCATCGCCCCAAACCTTCATCCGCGGCGCGCCGGACAGGAAGATCAACCGGCCGCTCGTGACGCCACCGACCGGCGCCGCGTAGCTGCCACCCGCGTCCGCCTCCTCGCTTGGGGCGCGCATCTTCACCGTCTCGACCCGCGCAACTTCGCCACTGCGATCGAGGAAGTCGATCAGCAGCCGCAGTTGATCGTCGTCGTAGTGCTCGATGACATCGGTCTGCGCCTTCGCAATCGAGGCATGCAGCGAGCCGAACTTGGCTCCCAGCCCGGCAGCGGGCTCCACTACGACTCGCCGGCGGTCGGCGGGGTCAGCGACGCGCTTGACGTAGCCGGCCTGCTCGAGTCGGTCGACCATGCGGGTGGCCGAACCGGTCGTCAGGCCCGTCAGCTCGGCCAGCCGCCCGACTGTCGCCCGGCCCTCTTCCTGGAGAACCTCCAGACACTCGATATCTGTCCCGGCAAGGCCGACGCGCTCCGCGACTGCCTGGCTGAAGAGGGCGGCCTGGCTGCTCTCCTTGCGCACCGCACGCAGAACGGAGGCCACAAGTTCGTCTCTCGATCCATCGCTTGACATCGGTCGTCTGTCCTGTCTATTCTCTGCTCTGCGCAGAGATAGTATAGAACAGCAGGCGGCCGGCGCAATAGGAGTCCGCTGCGGCGCGGTGGATGGAAGGACGAAGGATGAACCTCACAACTCGGCAGTTTGACATCGCCGGAACGGGCGCGCGAGCCGCGGCGATGAACCGTGCCGGAGCGTCGCGATGAGCGCCCAGCCCAACACCCAACCCGCGATCGAGACCGCCGGGTTGCGCCGGACGTTCAAGGGCCGCGGTGGGGCAGTGGAGGCGGTCGCGGGCGTCGATCTCCGCGTCAACGCGGGCGACATCTTTGGATTCCTGGGTCCAAACGGAGCAGGCAAGACGACGACACTGCGGATCCTGGCCACGCTCCTTCCTCCGACAGCCGGCACCGCCAGCGTGGCCGGCTTCGACGTAGCCCGCCATCCCCGCCAGGTACGCGAGAGGATCGGCTACGTGGCTCAGTCGGGCGGCTCGTATCGCGAGGCGACCGGACGCGAGGAACTGGTCATCCAGGGTCGGCTGTTCGGCATGAGTAAGGCCGAGGCCGGTCGCCGCGCCATCGAGATCCTGGCGGCGCTCGACCTGACCGAGGCCGCGGACCGGACCTGCAAGACCTACTCCGGCGGCATGCGCCGTCGCCTGAACATCGGCATCGGCATGGTCCACCGCCCGGCGGTCCTATTCCTCGACGAGCCCACGACGGGCCTGGACCCGCAGGCTCGGGCCCGGTTGTGGGTGGAGATACGCAAGCTCCGCGAAACGGGCACGACCGTCTTCCTCACGACCCACTACCTCGAGGAGGCCGACGCGCTGTGCGATTGCCTGGCGATCATCGACCATGGCCGGATCGTCGCAGCTGGTTCGCCCGACGATCTGAAGCGCGAGATTGCGGGGGACGTCCTGACAATTGGGGTCAACGGCAGTGGCGACGAGGTCGTGAAGCTGTTGGCCGGCCTGAGCTTCGTCCGTGAGGCTGGTTTGGAGGACGGGCTGGTGCGGCTATATGTCGATCGAGGCGAGGAGGCCGTTCCCGCGGTCCTGCGGCTGCTCGACTCGAAGGGGTTGGCGCCTTCAACCATGGACCTGCACCGGCCCAGCCTCGACGACGTGTTTCTCAAGAAGACCGGCCGATCGCTGCGCGAAAGCGCCGCCTGACGGCCAGGGAGAAGAACCCAATGCGCATGTTCCGTGACACCTGGCTCATCTTCGAACGATCGCTGACGCTGAGCCTGCGAAACCCGGTCTGGGTGATCCTCGGCGTGATGCAGCCGATCCTCTACCTGTTCCTCTTCGGCCCGCTCCTGAACAACATCGCCAAGATGCCGGGCTTCCCTCCGGGCGGCGCCTTCAACGTCTTCGTGCCGGGGATTCTGGTCATGACCGCGCTCTTCGGCTCGGCCTTCGTTGGCTTCGGCCTGTGCGACGAGATGCGCGAGGGCGTCGTCGAGCGAATGACCGTGACGCCGATGAGCCGCGTGGCCATGCTCGTCGGCCGTTCGCTGCGGGACGTAATCCTGCTGCTGGTCCAGGGCTTGATTCTGGTGGGTCTGGCCATCCCGTTCGGTCTGGAGATCAACGTCGGCGGCGTCGCCGTGGCGTTCGCCCTGCTGGCCCTGATCGGGCTCATGATGTCGCCCGTCTCCTACACCCTGGCCCTCGTCCTCAAGACCGAGGACTCGCTGGCACCGACCGTCAACGGCCTGACGCTGCCGTTGCTGCTTCTCTCGGGCGTGATGCTGCCCATGTCGTTGGCCCCCGACTGGCTTCAGACGGTGGCGAAGTTCAACCCGCTCTACCACGCCGTGGCCGCGATCCGGGCGCTCTTCAACGCCAGCTTCGCCGACCAGGAGATCCTGTGGGGTGTAGGGCTGCTCGCGGTCCTGACCGTCGTCACGATCGTCATCGGGGCTAGGTCCTTCGCTCGGGCCGCCGCGTAGTCGCATCGGTATCGAGGCGCCCCTGGCCAGTTGGGCCAGGGGCGCCTTTCGCTGCCCGCCGCGACAGGTTTACGATGATGCAGTGGCGGCAACCGCCGCCGGGCCATGAGGCGGGACAATGGCGGCTCCGTCGGACCCCATAACTGGCTCCGTCACCGATGTCGGTGCCGCCGAAGCAGCCGCGCCGCGGTCCAGGTGGCCTGCCGCCGACGGGACGCCGCTGCACGTGCGCTATTGGCCGCCTTCGGGCAAGCCCTGGGCGCGGATCCTGATCGTCCATGGCATCGGCGAGCACAGTGGCCGCTACGAACGCTCCGGTCGGCTGATGGCCGAGGCGGGCCTCGACGTCCACGCCTTCGACCTTCGCGGACACGGCCTGTCGGGCGGCCGGCGTGTCTACGTCGATCGTTGGGACGACTTCCTCGACGACGTCGAGGTTCGGCTCGCCGCTCTGCGCGAGCCCGGCTTGCCGCTCATCCTCTTCGGCCACTCGATGGGGGCGCTCATCGCTCTGACCTACGCCTGCTCCGAGCGACCCGCCCCGGATCTGCTCGTACTAAGTGCGCCGCCGCTCGAGGCCCGCGTCCCGGCCTGGCAGCGTGTACTTGCCCCGATCCTCGGAGCCGTGGCCCCGACCGTGGTCCTAGCCAACCCGATCAGCGGCAACCAGCTTTCTCACGATCCCGACGTTGGGGTTGCGTACTTCGCCGATCCGCTGGTGCAGCCCCGCTCGACGACCCGCCTGGGCGCCCAACTCTTCGGGGCCATGAAGCGTGGTCGTACGGACCTGGCGCGTCTCCACGTGCCGACACTCGTGATCCACGGCGGCGAGGACACGCTCGTCCCGACAGCGGGGACCGAGCCGCTCAGCAAGGTGCCGGGCGTGGAGCGGCGCGTGCTGCCGGGCCTGCGCCACGAAACGCTGAATGAGTCCGAGGGGCCGGAAGTCGTGGCAGGGATCGTGGAGTGGCTGCGCGCTCACGTTCAGGCCGCTCCGCCCACCGCCGTCGTCGATCCGCAGCCGAGCTCCGTGTCTGGCACCATGCGACCATGAGCGTCGAGATTCGAGTATGTCCGCCGGAGCGGTTCACCGAGCTCATCAAGACCGCCGAGATCGCCTTCGCCGAGGACATGCCGGACGACATGATCGGGCGGGTCGAACGCGTCGCGGACAAGGAGCGCTGGTTCGCCCCGTTCGACGGCGAGCGCATGGTCGGCACGAGCGGCATCTTCACCATGAACCTGAAGGTGCCCGGTGGTGAGCTCCCCACCGGCGGTGTCACCTTCGTGACGGTCTTGCCGTCGCACCGCCGCCAGGGCCTGATGAGCGGCATGATGCGGCGCATGATCGACGACTGCCACAGTCGCGGCGAGCCGCTGGCGGCGCTCTGGGCGGCCGAAGGTACCATCTACCAGCGCTTCGGGTTCGGGATGGCGACGATATGCCTGAACCTCGAAGCCGAGGCCAGGTCGGTCGGGTTCGCACGCGAGTGGCCGCGCGAGGGTTCGTTCCGCATGCTCCCCGTCGGCGAGGGCCGCGAGCTGGTGGCTCCGATCTACGAAGCGGCGCGTGCCGAACGGTGCGGCTTCTTTGCGCGCCCGCCCGAGTGGTGGGAAGGCGTCCTGCCCTTCGTCGAGAAGGACGCCAAGGGCGGTGCGGCCCGCAGGTTGGTCGTTTACGAGACGGCCGATGGGCCGGAGGCCTACGCCGTCTACAAGATCAAATCCGAATGGATAGGCCGCGGCCCCAAATCGGAGGCGGTCGTCGATGAGGCGATCGCGTCGACGCCGCGAGGAACGCGCGAGATCTGGCGATACCTGCTCGAGCTGGATCTGGTCCGCACGGTGAAGACGTGGAAGTTGCCGTTCGACCACCCGCTCTTCGCGCTCGCGGCCGAGCCGCGCCGTCTGGGCACGACCATGGGCGACGGCCTGTGGCTCCGCATAGTGGACGTCGGCGCCGCGCTCGAGGGCCGGACGTACGGCATCGACGGCCGCGGCAGCGGCCAGCTGACGATCGAGCTGCGGGACGACTACTGCCCCTGGAACGCCGGACGCTGGCGCATACAAGTTGCCGACGGTCGTGCCCGAGCGGCTCGAACCGACGCCGCAGCCGACCTGGCGCTCGACGCCAACGACCTGGCCTGCCTCTTCATGGGCGGCTACGCGGCGACCGGCCTGGCGACTGCCGCCCGAGTCGTGGAGCTACGTCCGGGAAGCCTGGTTGTAGCCGATGGCCTCTTCCCCACGCCCTTGAAGCCCTGGTGCCCGCAGGAGTTCTAGCCGCGCAGTGACCTTCGGTAGCCGACCCACGAGGACACCACATTGACGTTATCCACCGCCGACGCATCCAACCAGCGTTTCTCATGGCTGGCCGTTCCCTGGCCGGTGCTTCTGGTTGCCGGCGTCATGTTCGCCGGGCTGATGGCTGTGTCGGGCGCCTACGGCTTCCATGGCGACGAGATGTACTTCATCGTGGCGGGTCGCCACCCAGCGTTTGGCTATGTCGACCAGCCGCCTCTGACCCCGCTGCTCTCTGCCGCGTCGGTGGCACTCTTCGGAGTCTCGCCGACGGCCATCCGGCTGCTGCCGTCGCTCGAGATGGCGCTCGTCGTGATCCTCGTTGCGCTCATTGCGCGCGACCTCGGTGGCTCGCGGCGGGCGCAGGTCCTCGCGGCGATCACGGCCGCCCTGTCCGGCTATCTCGGCGCGGGTCATCTCGATACAACGACCGACCTCGACCTCCTCGCCTGGGCGATCATCCTGTGGCTCCTGGTGAAGCTGCTCGCGGGCGNNGACACGCTCCTGTTCCTGGGCGCCGGGTTGGCGGTGGGACTCCTCCTGACCAGGCGCTGGGACGTCGTTCGTTCGCCGTGGGCCTGGGCGGCCATCGGGATCGCGTTCCTGATCTGGGCTCCGAACCTTGCCTGGCAGGCGANNGTGAGCGTCGCGGGCATGATCTGGTTGCTGAGAGCGAAGGCCGCAGGTCCGTGGCGCGCTATCCCTTTCGCTTCCCTGGTCGCACTCGCCCTGGTCGCGATCAGCGGCGGTAAGGCTTACTACGTGATCGGCAGCGCGCCCGTCTTCATGGCGGCCGGCGCGATCCTCGTAGACCGCTGGCTAGCCCGTGGCCACTTCCGCCTCAAGGCCGGGAGCTTCACGACGGCTGCGGTGCTATCGGGCGCCCTGATCGCGTACCTGACCCTGCCGATCCTGCCGCTCGCCACGTACGCCAAGACGACGCTTCCCGCCACGGTCCCCGACACGGCGAACGAGGTGGGCTGGCCGAACTTCGTCGCGACGGTGGAGGGCGTCGTGGCCGCGCTGCCCGCGGACGAGCGCGCCCACGCGGTGATCCTCACCAACGACTACAGCGAGGCGAGCCCGCTCGAGCTGCTCGGCACGGGGCTGCCCCCGGTCTACTCGGGCCACAACTCATTCTGGGACTGGGGACCCCCGCCGGCCGACCTCACAGTCGTGGTACACGTGGGTGACTGGAGACCAGATGACTGGAGCCAGTTCTTCGTCGGCTGTCACGACGTCGCATGGATCGACAACGGGCTCGGCATCGAGAACGGCGAACAGGGGAGGGCCGTCTCGGTGTGCACCGGCCTGCGGGCGCCCTGGACCACGCTCTGGCCGAGTCTTCGGACTATCTCCTGAGGTCGTAGTCCGTCAACGACGAGCCAAGCAAGCTTGGCTTTGGAGCGAGCGCACCACCGCACCCGCCGAAGGCGGAGACCGGGCGGCCGCGCGTGCCGGCGGTTAGCAGTGGGGCCGCACGTGAGCGAGGAGCGCAGACGGCAACGTGCCGCTACGCCGGCCCACGGAATCGGCCGGCTGACCGGCGAGCTAGTGTTCGAAGCGGATGGGCTGGTGGTTACCTGCCGGCGCACACACGTCGCACAGCGTCAGTCCGTCTTCGATGAGGGCAGCCCGTCGGCGTCCCTGGCCGCCGCCATGCAATGCGACGGGGTGTTTGCAGACAGAGCAGCGAAGCGGTTTCGCATCCATGCGATCGCCCCTGAACGACATCCTGTCCACCCGTATGACGCGGACCGAACAACTCCGCGTTTGCCTGGCGGCCGGGGCGGGTGGGTGGGAGCGCGCAACCGCTCTTGTTCCAGCAGTCGGCTCGCTGTCAGCTGCCGACCATGCACCGTGTGCAGCAAAGGGGAGGGTGACGATCCTCCACCGCCGCCCCGATCCGAACGGGTAGCCTCGCCTACGCCACATGTACCGGAACGTTGAGAGGGCGTCGACTACGGCGTTCTCCGTACGGGCAGATTGTAGGCGCCGCCAACAATAGAATCCCGGTCGTTGTGCAGAAAGGGGCGCAATTGCGTGCTCCGGTGCAGGGATTTTCGCGTGGTGCACCGAAATGCAACTCTCGGGAACCAGGTCCCCCTCGACTGCGTCTGAGCCGTACCAGACCCTTCATTTCGAGACCGGCCGCAGCCCGAGGAGAAGACCGATGAAACTCAGCCCGCAGATTGCCAGGCCCCCGAAGGCGCTCCTGGCCGGCCTCGTCGTCGTCGCGCTGGCATCGTTGGCGATCGGCTGGACGGCCGGCACGGCCTCAGCGTCGAGTGGACCTCACGCGGCCGCGGCTACGACGGCAGCCACGATGAAGGAGTCGGCCGCCGGCATCCTGGGCGCACCCGGTCTCGGTGCCGCGACCGTATCGAGTGGCACGACCATATCGAGCGGCACCTCCGCCTCGATCGCCTACCCCATGCCCGGCTACAACTCGCTCGGCGTCGCGCCCGAGGGCACGATCGTGGCCCAGGGCACCGGCACGGCCGACATGAAGGCCGACGGTTCGGACAAGTCGGCCGCGCTCGGCAAGGCAACCGACTCGGCGCTGGCCGACGCTCACCTGCAGGCTCTTGCAACCGCGACCTCCGTGGGCGTCCAACTCCAGGCGGTCTACTCGGTCAGCGTTGTCACCAACACCGGCTTCACGTACTCCACTCCCGGCTGCCTCATTGCCCCACTGCTGCCCGGCCTCGACGGCGGCGCCACGGGATCGACCGGGAGCGTTCCGGTCAGTTCGCCGGAGTTGTGCAAGGTCCAGCAGTCGACACCGACGTCCGCCCAGCTGGTCGTGACCCTTATCGTCGCCTACAAGTACGCGTAGGGTGCCGGCCCGGCGCCCCTCGGTGCTGTGCAACGGCCATGGCGGGACTCCCAACGTGTGCCTGGTGCATTGCGGATAGCCCCAGGATTCAGCCGCGGACGAATTGCCCCGCCGCTCTCAGAGCGACGATGAAGCTCTCCAAGCGCTGCCGATCGGCGGGGCACATGGCATCCCACTTGACCGCCGCACGGACCAGCTCGGCATCGACCGAGGGGCCAGGCACGTCGTCGAACCGGACGATCTGCGCGAGCGCATGCAGGGGTCTGTTCTGCTCGAGCACCATGGTTATGAAGACGCGGTCGCCGACCGCCCCGTGGAAGGCGGCTTCGAAGCCCATTCCGGCGAGGCTAACCTCGCACGACATCCCAATGACGAAGTCGCCGACGTCGCCGGCGCCGGAGTTGGGAGCCGATCGGACCCCGACCGGTCGACGCAAGGCGACACGAAGGCTCGATCGTCGGTCGACGACTTGCATGTCCGCCGGCCGTCCGAGCGCCACAAGCCGGCGCGAGAGGCCGAGACAACTCAGGAACGTGCTCTCGCCCACGAGGGCGTGACAATCGCGAGCAGCTGTCAGCCGCACCGGATGGCCCTCTTTGAGATCCCGGACCAGGGGTGGGCAGCCCGGCTCGGCCACATCGACCCACACCACTTTGGGCAGCAGCTTGGACAGCCTGCCGCGGAAGGCAAACGCGACCTGGTCGAGGCTGCTCTCGATCAGGACGCGATCACCGAGCTGTAGATTCGTGTCGGTTCGAACTTGCATCAGGCTTCCCGCCCTGGCGGAGGCCCCGAAGTGGACGCCGGTCCCGGGGATGGGCTTGCGGGCCGGGAGGTCGTGCCTCCTCACCGGCCCGCTGGAACACGCCTATGGCGCTTCGTTGACGACAGAGCTGAAGGTGTCGTTGTAGGCGTAGAGGTTGGGCGACCAGGTGTTGCAGCTGTTCTGCCAGAACGTCCCGCTGTAGTTGGAGTCGACGTAGTAGCGGGGAACGCCGCAGTTGACCGACTTGAACGAACTAACGTTGTCGTTCCAGCCTATGACACCGAGATACGGGATCGCGCCATAGATGGTCAGCGCCGTGCCGCCGTAGTCGATGTCCCAGTAGGCGATGGTGTACGCGCCGCCGGCCCAGTCGGGCGAGACGTCTGCGAGAGACTGGTCCGACTGGGCCCCGGATGTAGCCGCCCCGACAGAGGCCAGAGGCTCGACCAGGCCAAGGTCACGATCGACCTCCTCCTGGCTGGCGAAACACCGCACTATCGGGTAATCGCGTGTATGGCAGAAGTAGTGCGATGCTTGCACTGGATCGATGGGCCGCCCCTCGTAGGTGGCGGTCACGAGGTTGCCGTTTGGGTCGACAGTGGCTGGCTGGGAGGCCGCAGATGCAGCTGGCATCCCGGACATCAGACTGAAGGCCAGTGTGAGAAGAGCTGCCGAGCGGGTCAGAAGTTGACGCATCTTGTACCCCTAGTAACGACGGTTGGTCGCGTGCGAAGTCCCGCCCCCCGCTCAGGCGGGACTTCGGCACGAGCGTCCGCCTGAGTCCCCCCGATCCCCCGAATTCACCTGCGAACATCCAGGAGCATGTCCGGCGTGGAAGACAGCCAAAAGCGGGCGGTCACGGCAGATCGGTTGCGTGTTCCCACGCAACATGATCGGGAGGCCGCGCATCCGGCGCGCGATGGCGTGGGACGCCGGGCCGTTGCCGCCGCTCGCCGTCGGGCTCGAGCGTCGATGCTGCCCTTGTGCTGCCTGCTATTCGTGGTCTCCGCCGCGGTGGCGCTGGTGGCCGCTCCGGGCGCGGCCAGCACGGGCTCGGGCGTTGCGGTAGACGAACATGAGCGAGTGGTCTCGGTCGACCCCAGCTCGATTGCGTGGGCCTACGGCGTACGGCCTGGCTGGCAGCGGTCGGCGATGCAGCCTGGCGTCACGCTGTACAACCTCGGGACCGACTTCCGCCCCGTGCCGGATGACCAGCAATCGAGCCAACCGGCGCCGATCCTGGCCCTCGTGCCTTCGCTCCTCGCCCTGCCGCTGGCCGGCCTGCTCAGCGTGGCCAGGCAGCGGCGAGCCGGATCGACGGTGGCGATAGGCGCTGCGGTCCTGAGCTCAGTCGTCTGGTCGACACGGCTTGGCGTCGTGGGCGAGGCGATCGCAATCCTTCCGGTGGCCGTCGCCGCGCTTTTCGCATGGCAGACCGCCGACGGCCTGGGGATGAATCCTCGGCTGCCCCGACCCATTTCGATGAGGACCGCGGCGGCCCCGGCCGCGCTCGTGGTCGTTTCGGGCGCCGTGTTCGCCATGGCGGCGCTGGCCGGGGGGCTGATGGCGGGTGTTGCCGCCGCTGCGATCGTCTATGTCGGAGGAGCGTGGTTCATCGTCCTGCGGTGGCGCGTCAGGGTGGCATCGGCCGGGCCGGAACCGCGCACTCGCCCGGCCGTGGCGCGGACGGTGGCCTTCGAGATGCTGCCCTTCTCCGATCGAGTGCGGCGGCGTGGCGCCGAGGCGGAGCGGGACCGCCTCGCCAGCGATCTTCACGCCGAGGTCCTGCCGGCCATCGCCTCCACCGCGGCGGAACTCGAGCAACGCGGCGCAACTCACGAGGCCGAGCGACTGCGGAGCCTGGCCGCGAGCGTGCGCGACCTGGTCAGCGCTCGACGCCTGCCCATGCTCGAAGACCGAGGTCTTCTGGCGGCGGCCGAGTGGCTCGCCGAGTCGCTTCAGGAGCGGGCCTCGCTGACGATCGAGATCGACCTCCGCGGCTACACAGGAGCGCGCCAGCCGCAGCGGGTGGAGCGGGCGGCCTATCGCGTGCTCCAGCTTGCCCTGGACAACGTCATCCGGCACTCGCAAGCGGCCAACGCGTCCGTGGCAATAGCCGGCGACAGCAGGTCCCTCGAACTGGTCGTGGCCGATGACGGTCGCGGCATCGACCGCAGCGACGCGGCCAGGGCGATGAGCGCCGGTCGGTTGGGTCTGGCCGATATGCGTAACGAGGCCGAGTCGGTTGGTGCGTCGCTGGAGATCGCGCCACGGTCACCGCGTGGTACGGTCGTCAGTATGAGGTGGCATGGGTGATCCGAGTCATGGTGGTGGACGACCATCCGGTGGCCGCGGCCGGAGTGATCGCCGCACTCGCCGAGGCGGTCGACATCGAGATCGCCGGAGTGGCCAGAACACTCGCCGAGGTGAGGCCGGTCGTCGATGCCGCGCGCCCGGATGTGATCCTGTGCGACATCCAGCTGGGGACCGAGCGGGCACTGGACCTGCCGAGTCAGCTGGCCTCGCCTGCCCCGCCGGTCATCTTCTTCACGTCGTACGACTATCCGTCGTTCGTTCGGGCCGCCCTGGACGCCGGCGCGGCGGGGTTCGTGGTGAAATCGGCGCCGCTGGCCGAGATCGTGGCGGCCATCAGATCGGTGGCGGCGGGGGGCACGGCCTATGACTCGGCTCATCTGAGGAGTGCGCGCAAGGCCCCTCGAATGCCATCCGGCCGCGAGCTTCAGGTCATCTCGCTCGTCGCCCGCGGCAGTACCAACGCAGAGATCGGGACGCTGCTGGGGATCGATGAGCGGACCGTGGAGAGTCACCTGCGGCGCCTGTTCGACCGGTACGGCGCCGACTCGCGCACAGAGCTGACCGCCTATAGCGTGCGCGCCGGCTGGATCGACCTCAGCGCCGGGTAGCTGTCACCGGGCGAACGAACGCCCGGGCCAGCTGACTCAACCCTCGCCGGCGACACGCTCGAGGTCGACGGCTCGCACGCGCCGGGTCTTGCCGGCCTCGGTGCGGACCATCGCTGCGGGGATGATGCCGGTCAGGATCGACTCGACCACGGCGAACTCGCCGGCGTAGAGTCCGCCTCCACCGATCTTGACTCGATGACCCACCCGGAGGTCGTCTCGAACGTCGAGAGCCGCCAGATTGATGGTGGCAACGGTCGACCTGACATAGCCGGGATCGCCCGGCAGGCCCGCGCTTCGAGGCTGCTTCGTGGCCGTGCGGGCCACTGGATAAGTCACCTTTCGTTTTCGCATCGCGATCAGCGGCTCCCAGCTGCGGTGGATAGTTGGGTCCGGCTATAGGCCGGTGTCGCGTCCGACCGTCCGGGCCGAGACCACGGGCGCGGATTCCGCGACAGATGTGCTCGCCCCCCACGCGGCCGCGCCGGCGGTGCCGGCTCGCGATCCGGATCGGGCAGGAATTCTTCTACGATTGCGCACGGGATCGACTTGCGCAGGAGGCGCTGAACGCCCCGCAGCTCGTCGACCTCGTCGGGTGAGACCAGCGAGATGGCCGTGCCACTGGCTCCGGCGCGTCCCGTTCGGCCGATGCGGTGGATGTAGTCCTGGGGCTCGAACGGCAGCTCGAAGTTGACGACGTAGGGCAGGTTCTCGATGTCGAGCCCGCGTGAAGCCACGTCCGTGGCGACGAGGACCTTCACGAAACGGCCGCGGAACGCCTCGAGGGCGCGCGTCCGTTCCTGCTGGCTGCGGTCGCCGTGGATCGCGGACGTGCTGACGCCCCGTCGATCCAGATAGGACGCGAGCCGGCTGGCCCCGATCTTGCTGCGGGTGAAGACCAGGACCTGCTCCATCGAGTCGCGCTGGATCAGGTGGATCAGCAGGTCGGCCTTGCGGGCCTGATCGACCGGGTACAGGACCTGGGTCAGGTTGTCGGCGATGCTGTTGCGGGCAGCGACTTCGACGATCTCCGGGTTGTGCAGGAACTCGCCTGCCAGGCGCCGGATCTCGTCCGAGAAGGTCGCGGAGAACAACAGCGTCTGGCGCTGGCCGGGGATGCTGAGGATGATCTTGCGGACGTCGGGAATGAAGCCCATGTCGAGCATTCGATCGGCCTCGTCCAGGACGAGGACCTCGACCTGACTCAGGTTGACCGTGCGCTGCCCGATGTGGTCGAGCAGGCGGCCGGGTGTCGCGACCAGGATCTCGACGCCCTTCCAGAGCAGCTTGATCTCGGGGTCGATGCGGGTCCCGCCGTAGACGACCGCCGAGCGCAATGAGCTGCCGCGGCTGTAGGTCTTGACGGCATCGGCGACCTGGACCGCGAGTTCGCGCGTCGGGGTCAGGATGAGCATGCGGACCGGATGCCGCGCCGGGGAGAAGCCCGCGTTGGCGTGCCCTCGAAGTCGTTCCAGGATCGGCAGAACGAACGCGGCCGTCTTGCCGGTGCCGGTCTGGGCGGCGGCGAGCACGTCTCGGCCGGCCAGAATGAGTGGGATTGCCGCGCTCTGAACGGGCGTCGGCTCCGTGTAGCCCTCTCGAGCCACTGTGGCGAGAAGGTCGGCCGATAGGCCCAAACCATTGAAACCATCAAAAGTCAAGCGATTGCTCCTGAGTGCGTCCCTCGACGCGGGGTTCGATCGGCCGGGCGAGACGGATTGGGTCCCGCGCCTACAGCGCGACCGAGATGTGGGCCGGCATCCATGTGGCATGCCGACTGCAGGCGCTGCTGCAGCGTGTCCGAAAACTGCGATTGACTGGTAGATCGTACCACTCGAACTGGTTGCCTCGGCCCGCTCAGGCGACGACCGCCGTGAGTCTTCGGGCCGGCGAGACGGGCGCAGATTCAGACGCGCTGATCGCCCTGTCGAAGATGCGCCGGTACTGGCTGCCGATCTCCCACCACACCATGCCGCGACTGCGCTCGTAGGCGCGCCGCCCCATGGTGGCCCGCAGCTCCGGATCGCCCAGCAGCTCGATGAATGCGGCCGCCAGCGCTTCCGGTGAGCCCGGTGCGATGAGCCGGCCGAGGTCCGGCGCGAGCATCTCGCGGGCGTAGGCGTACGGCGTCGAAACGATCGGCTTCCCGGCCGCCATGGCGAAGCTGAGCGTCGCCGCGATGGTCCGGTCCAGGTCCGGGAATGGGGTCGTGATCACGTCCGCGGCCTCGAGCCAGTTGCCGATCTCCACGCGACCGACGAACCGGTCGACGAACCTGACGTGAGCGCTGAGGCCGCGTGCGGCCACCAGGGCCTCGAGGCTGGCTCGGTACTTCTCGCCGTCTCGCGCCACGAGGTTCGGGTCGGTTGCGCCGAGGATGACGTAGCAGGCCGACGGCACTTCCTTGATCACCGTGGGCATTGCCTCGATGACCGACTCGCAGCCCTTGCCAGGGCCCAAGAGTCCGAAGCTGAGGATGACTGCCCGGCCTTGAAGCCCGAGGCGTGGCTTGATCGTGTCCGCGGCAACCTGGGGCAGATGCGGCACGCCGTGAGGAACGATGTCGAGGCGGTCGGCGGCCACACCGTACGACTCAGTCATTTCGGCTGCCGCGGAGTGCGACATGACGATCGTCGCCGCGGCCGAGTCGACGAGCTGGTTCAGGATCGATCGCTGAATCGGCGTGGGTTGTGCCGGCACGTTGTGGAGCGTTGTCACCAGCGGGACCCGCAAGGCACTGGCGAAGTCGAGGACATAGCTGCCGTCGTCGCCGCCCCACAGGCCGTGGCCGTACTGAAGGCAGACGACGTCGACGCCGCAGTCGTTGAGCGCCTCCGCGACATATGCGTGGTCGGCCTGACTGTCGCGCCGGATGCGGTGCCGTACTTCCGCCGGATACGGTCCAGCCTCACCCGTCGGATGGAGCGCGACGATCTCACGCTCGCCCACCGTCGTGGCCAGGTCGTAGGTGAAAGTCGCTACGCCGCACTGGCGGGGCGAGTAGGTGGAGACGAACGCTGTCCTCGAGATGAAGTAACTCCTGTCAGATAAGCCGGCGCGGCACATGCGGCCCTGGAAGGTGACTCCGCGAGCGGCCCAACATCCAGAGATGCATCTGCGGCCCGAGACGATGAACGCTCGGGCCGCGAATGCCGGCTGGGACTAGGAGGCGCTCACCTGAACGGCGCGCGGGCCCTTGGGGCTGGTCTCGATTTCGAACGAGACACGCTCGCCGCCGACGAGGCGATCAAAGTCGAGGGGAGCCTGGAGGCCGCCACGATGGAAGAAGTATTCCTTCCCATCCTCAGCGGCGATGAATCCGAAACCGCGGTCGGAGACGACCTTCTTGATGGTGCCGGTGGTCATGAGTGACCCCTTTATTCTCTTCCCGAACAGATGGCAGACGCACGGTCCGTTCGAGAAGGGGTGACCACGCGGAGCGTTGTCGCAAGTTGCAGCAACGCACTTACGGTACTCGCTTTCGGTCAATAGCACAACGACCGAAGGGGTAGGAGCGGCGCCCGGCTTGACCAATCGGCGCCCGGGGCCCATCGTGGTAACGAGCCGAACGCGCCGAGTCACGATCCCGTCGCCCGCAGCGCGAGGCAGATTGGATCCCCGTGTCGCGCAGATCCTTCAGGACCGCCGATGCTCTCATCGTCGTGAGCACGGACGGCTACTTCGACGTTTTCCCGCCCGTCGATCGCTCGCCGAACGACAAGCCCAACTACCGCGGCGTCCTGGCTGAACTGGGACCGACCGTCCGTGGCACCGACGACAGGCTGTCGGTTCGTCCCGAGTCGGTCGCGCTTGCCGCCGCCGTCTCTTCCTGGGCCCGTAACCACGGTGCGGCGGCCGTGAGAGGCGAAATGGGCTTCGGCCGCAACGCCTCCAAGGCCTAGCTCGCTTTCCACCCGGACACGGCTCTAGCCTTGTTCCCCGTGCCTGCCGCGACCCACAAGGGAGTCTCCCATGACTGACGAAACTACCAACACACCTGCGGCTCCGAAGCCAGAACCCTCCAGCGGAAAGTCCGGATATCGGGCCGCGCCGGCCGCGGCCACCGTCGACAGCCGCCTCACCGGCGGATCGGGCGTCCAGCGAAGCCACCTGCGCGATCGCAAGGCGTGGCTCAAGAAGCGCTCCCGCGCCGGCCAGACATGGGCCCAGCGCAAGGTTGCGAGCGTGACCTACTGCCCGGCCAAGACTTCGCGCTGATCGTCTACGGCGCCCGGCGGGCGAACGGTCCGTTGTCTGTCACCATTCGAGGATGACCGGAAGCGATCGCACGCCTCTGAATTCGAACCCGGGCGCAGGCAGTCTCGCGGACCTGCCCGAGCCCATGGCCCTGCTGTTCGACCTTGATGGCACCCTGGTCGACACGGTCAGTCTGCGGGCCGAGGGCTGGCGACGGGCGTTCGCGGGCATCGGGCTCGACGTAGACCCCGCGGCGATATTGCCCTATATGGGTTCCGACGGCCGCTGGCTTGCCGGCGAAGTTGCCAGGGCGGCCGGTCGCGAGCTGGACTGGGACGCGAGGGACGAGCTTGACCGCTCCAGCGGCGCGATCTTCGACGAACTGAACGTCTCGCCGGAGCCGCTGCCGGGCGCGACCGTACTGCTGACGGCCCTCGGGGCCAGCGGTCGACCCTTCTGCGTCGCCACCGCCAGCCAGCCGGGCCAGGTGGCGGTTTCGGTCCGGGCGTTGCACCTGCCATCGCCGCCGACGATTACCGACGCCGGCCACGTCGAACATGCCAAGCCCGCCCCGGATCTGCTGCTGGCGGCTGCCGCGCAGCTCGGCGTCGCGGCACCGGCCTGCTGGTACGTGGGCGATTCGACCTGGGACATGATCGCCAGCGTGCGGGCGGGGATGGTCGGAATCGGCGTCACGACGGGCGCGACCGATTCGGACGGCCTCCTCGCGGCAGGCGCAGTCGCCACCATCCCGAGCCTGGTCGGCCTGCTCGACGATCTGCGCCGGCGGGGCGTCCTCGGCGGGTAGTCCGCGGTAGGTGACTAGCGCGGCACCATGTTGAGGGCCAGCAGCGGCTCGAAGCCCGTGATGACGATATCGGCGTCCCTCAGGTTGCCGGGCTTGCCCACACCGACACAACCCATGCCGGCCCGAATCGCGGCCTCGACTCCGGCCTCGGCGTCCTCGAACACGACGCACTCCTCGTTCGGCACGCCCAGATCCGCGGCTGCTCTGGTAAAGACCTCCGGATCCGGCTTGGCCTTCGAAACNNGCGTTCTTGCTGGCCGACGCAAGCGCGATCTTGATGCCCCTGCTCCGGAGGAAGGCGATGTATTCCATCGCTCCGGGAAGGAGCTCGTCGGGCTGCATGTCGCTGATGTACTGGACGTACCACTCGTTCTTTCGCGTGGCCATCGCCTCGCGGTCAGATTCGGAAACGTCCAGCCCGCCGATCTCGAGCAGGATCTCCAGCGACCGCGTACGGCTGACGCCCTTGAGCCGTTCGTTGTCGGCTTCGGAGAAGTCGAAGCCGAGCTCGCGCGCCAGCCGCTTCCAGGCCAGGTAGTGGTACTTGGCCGTATCCACGATGACGCCGTCGAGATCGAAGATGGCCGCGCGCATCGTCTTGGCCGTCATGCCCGTGCCTGCGCGAGCACCAGCCCGTCCTTGCCGATCTCGCGGACCTCGCCCCGGACCAGGGCGGTGACAGGAGCGCCGGAAATCAACTCGATGCGGGCCTCTGTCTGGGAAACGCTGACCCGGACGATCGAGTCCCGATAGGAAACACGGAAGCTGTAGGACCGCCAGTGCTCGGGGATAGTGGGGTTGAACACCAGGAGATCGCCGTCGGATCGCATGCCGCCGTAGCCGTAGACGACGTTCATCCACGCCGCCGCGATCGAGGTGATGTGGATGCCCTCGGCCGTGTTGCGGTTGTAGTTGTCAAGGTCTATGCGGGTCGCGAAGTTGAAGAACTCGAAAGCCTCCCGCGCCAGCCCCAGCTCCACGGCGAAGATCGAGTGAAGCGACGGTGAGAGCGAAGACTCGTGGATGCAGCGCGGCTCGTAGTAGTCGTAGTTGGCTCGCTTTTGGGCGAGCGAGAAGGACCCGCTGTACAGGAACATGAACATCAGCACGTCGGGCTGCTTGATCATGTCATTGCGATAGATGCGGTCATATGACCAGTTGTGGTAGAGCGGGAAGTCCTCGACCGGGATCGCGTCCACGTCGATGTGTGGCAGATCGAAGAAGCCTTGGTGCTGTTCGTAGATCCCGGTGGCGGGATCGAGCGGGATGATCATGTGGTCGGCCATGTTCTGCCAGGACGCCAGCTCATCGGCGCTGCATTCGAGCTTCCGCATGACGCCGTCCCTCGCGCCGGGCGCGGCCTTCTCCATGTCGGCCAGGACCGAGAGCGTGTACAGGAACGTCCGTTGAGCCATGTAGTTGGTGTAGCAGTTGTTGTTCACCATCATCTGGAACTCGTCGGGGCCCATGACCGCGTAGTAGCCGAAACCGTTGCTCCGGGGCGACCACTGGCCGCGGCTCGCCAGGAAGCGGCAGATCGGGATGAGCAGCTCGATCCCCTCGGTGCGGAGGAAGTCCAGGTCGCCCGTGACCCGGGAGTAGTGCCCTATGGCGTAGGCCACGCTGGTCGTGGGGTGGAACTGCAGGCTGGCGTGCTGCCAGAGAGTGCAGCTCTCGGTGCCGTCGATGGTCGCGATGGGATAGCACGCGCCCTGGCAATCCAGGCTCGCGGCCCGCGCCTCGGCCTGGGGCAGCGTCCTGTATCGGAAGTCGATCAGGGCCCTGGCCGCGACCGGATTGCTGAACAGGTAGTAGGGCAGGCAGTACGTTTCCGAGTCCCAGAAGGCGTTGCCGTTGTAGGCCTCACCGGTCAGGCCCTTGGCGCCGATATTCGATCCCTCGACCGCGCCCCGATACGTCTGCTGCATCTGGAAGATGCAGAACCGGATGCCCTGCTGAGCCTCGGGATCGCCGTCGATTGAGATGTCGGCCTTGTCCCAGAACGACGTCCAGTAGGCCCGGTTCTCGTCGAGCGCCTTGTCGTAGTCGGCCTGCTCGCCGTCCAGGTTGTCGAGGATGCGCGCCCCCGCGGCCCAGGTCTCGGCGGCGCCGTCCTTCGGGTTCCTCGTCGTGAACAGGACGGTCGCGCGGTCGAGATGCCGTTCCTGCCCCTGGACCAGGTCGAGCGTGAGCCGGCTCCCGGCGAACTTGTCGCGGCGAACCGGCTCGCCGGCGACGGACCCGGTCGAGATCAATCTCGAGCCGGCGAAGAGCTTGAGCTTGATGTTCTTGGTGACGCCGAGGATGGCCCAGCGGTCCGCGCTCGCCTCCGCCTGCGGGCAATCCCAGAAGTTCCGCTTGTACATCTCGTGGCGCAGGGAGAAGTCCAGACCCAGCGTCACCGCGATCGGCCCCGAGAAGTTGAGTGGCGTGAAGCTGATTCGCCCGAAGCCGAGCTCGTTGGTCTTCATGCTCAAGAAGCGAGAGAAGCGGACCTTGATCGCGTGGCCCACCTTCGTCGTCCAGGTGAACTCGCGGCTGACCTGGCCGGTGTGGAAGTCCAGCTCGCGGCGGAAACCGTCGAACCGACTCCGGTTGAGGTCCAGGAACTCGCCGTCGAGCTCGATCCGGGCGTGGAGCCAGTTGACGGTATTGACCATGAAGGCAATCCGGTTGGATATGCCCTTGTAGGTGGTCGGTTCCTTGAGGGCGTGCTCTTCGTAGATGCCGTTCAGGTAGCACCCGATCAGCGAGTCGCCCGAGTACTCCTCCTCGAAGTAGCCGCGTACCCCCATGTGCTCGTTGCTCAACGAGAACAACGACTCGGAGACCCGGCTCTTCTCGGGGTGGAACCCGTCCTCCTCGATCTTCCAGGGGTCGACGACGAGGTATCGGTCCTGAACCTTGGCCATGAGCTGTCTCCGTGGGGTACTCGGGAAGCGGGCAGAAACCTGCAAGAAGTGTCGCAGATTATGCAAGATTCTGCGCATCGGATTCGCCCCTAGCGCATCAGCAGTGCCGCCCGTGGAGCCTGGCCACGTAGATCTGGCCGCGCAGATTCGACCCAGCGTCGCCACGATTCTCAAGGGCCCGAGCTAGTGTCCCGATTCGCCGATCAGTCGATGGTTCGTC
>PLNK01000073.1:23269-26022 GCA_003142755.1 Chloroflexota bacterium
GCGAGTGGCGGCCGATGGCGGCCCCTCCTAGTGGTGGCCCCGGGCGAGCTCATCGAGACGGGCGTCGGAGATGCCAAAGTGGTGCGCGACTTCGTGGCGGACCGTTTCGGCCACACCGCGGGCCAGCGAGTCGGGGTTGCGGAAGATGCGGAGGTGGGGGCCGCGGAAGATCGTGATCTTGCTCGCCACGGCGGCATCCTCCGCGCCGTAGCTGGTTCGCGGCACGCCCGTGTAGAGCCCGAGCAGACCCTGGGCGCCGACGGCCCTGAGTTGATCCTGCGTCGGTTCATCTTCGACCACGATGGCCACGCTGCCCAATCGATCGCGGAATGCCGCCGGCAGCGAGTCCAGCGCCGCGAACACGAGCTCTTCGAACGGGTCCAGGGGATCGGCGGGTGCGGTGAGGAACGGGTCGACGGGGCCCTCGGGGTCGGACGGCTGCGCGGAAGGATCCGCGCCGGGCCGCTCTGCAGTGGAATCTGTGTCGACTGACATGGTCGCCCATTATCCGCGGGGGCGGGCAGAAGCGTGAGCCGATAGCCGCGGGTCACGATCGCCTGGCGCGACCTGACTCCATTTCCCGGGTAGGCGAGGCCGTCGGCCGGCGATATGCTCGGCAGATGGAGCGCTTCATCGATGTGCCGGGCGGGCGCCTGTTCGCGGTCTGCGACGGCACGGGTCCGCCCATCGTGCTCATCCACGCCGCGATCGCCGACCATCGAGCCTGGGATGCGATGGTCCCCGGACTCGTGGACGCGGGCTTCCGGGTCATCCGCTACGACTACCGCTCCTTCGGTAGATCGACTACCGACGATGTCGAATTCAGCGATCGAACCGATCTGCTGGCCGTGCTGGACGCCTTCGGTATCACTCGAGCGGCGCTCGTCGGCAATAGCCGCGGCGGCCAGATCGCCATCAGTTGCGCCATCGAATTCCCGGATCGAGTGGCCGCCGTCGTCGGCGTCGGCTCAGGGCTGGGAGGCTTCGAGGGCGAACTGACGCCGGCTGAGGCCGCACTCTTCGAGGAGGGCGATCGCCTCGAGGCGGCCGGCGCCTTCGACCGCGCGGCCATGGTCGAGCTCGAAATGGGGGTCTGGGTCGACGGCCCGGGCCAGCCGGCCGATCGGGTCGACCCGGCTGTGCGCGAAGCCGCCCGAATGATGGCTTGGGCGCTCTATGAGCCGGGTCGAGTCATGGGGCGGCCGACTCGACTAGATCCGCCCGCCAACGATCGGCTGAGCGAGCTTCGTTGCCCCGTCCTCGCGGTCGCGGGGGCGCTCGATGTCTCGGTCATGGTCCAGTCGGCGCGACGTCTCGAGTCGGCCGCCGTCAACGCGAGGGCCGTGGTCTGGCCCGACGTGGCCCATATGATCGGCATGGAGGCGCCCGACCGCCTCAACGCCCTGATCGTCGAGTTTCTGGAGCCCCTCCGTCCCTGGGAGTGACCATGGCGGCGCGTCGACGCTCGCCGACGGCTTCCACCCGGCCGGCGCCGCTCGGGTACGATCTGGCGACCCGGCCCGGGCCCGATGTCGCTTCGTGGCATCGTCCGACGGACCATGTGCGAGGTTCCATGGCCACCCGGATCACGGCTGTCGCGTTCGACCTTGGCGGGGTCCTGATCGACTGGAACCCGCGCTACCTCTATCGCAAGCTGTTCGGCGCTGACGACGCCGCGATGGAGCGGTTCCTGGCCGACGTCTGCACTCCGGAGTGGAATGCCCGCCTCGACGCCGGCCGCCCCTTCGCCGAAGGCGTGGCTGAACTCAGCGCGGCCCACCCTGACCAGGCCGATCTCATCGCCGCCTTCCGGCTGCGCTGGCCCGAGATGCTCGGCGGCGCCCTGGAGGGAACGGTCGAGATCCTGCGTGAGCTGCGACGCGCCGGGCTTCGAACCTATGCCCTGAGCAACTGGTCGGCCGAGACGTTCCCGGCCACCAGGCCGCTCTATCCGTTCCTGGGCGAGATGGATGGCATCCTGATCTCGGGCGAGGTGCGCATCGGCAAGCCGGACCCGGCCATCTTTCGCGAGTTCCTGACCCGCTTCGGCCTGGTCGCCGAGGCTACTGCCTACATCGACGACCACCAACCCAATGTCGCCGCTGCCGCCGCCCTCGGCATGAAGGCGGTCAGATTCCTGGACTCGGCCCGACTGCGCGAGGATCTCCGCGCCATCGGCCTGCCGCTCGACACGGCGGCGCCGCAGGAACGCTAACGGCAGCGGTCCTGGCGCTCTATAGGGCTGAAGCCCTGCTCACCTGGACGGCACGAGGGCCGTCGCTGTTGGCTTCGATCTCGAACGAGACGCGCTCGCCTCCGAAGAGATCCTCGAAGTCGAGCGGGCGCTGCACGACGCCGCGATGGAAGTAGTACTCCTTGCCGTTCTGCGCAGCGATGTATCCGTAGCCGCTCTCGGGATGAACTGTCTTCACGGTGCCGCTGGTCACGACATGACCCTTCCCTCTTCCCGAACCAAGAAGCAGACGCACGGTCCTTCGGAAAGCAGGGTCGACCACGCGGAGCATCGCCGCAACGGCGGTAACGCCCTCACGGTACGCGTGCTCTGCCGCGAATACAACGGCAATCGCGGCTGGCCGACGATCAGGCCGGGATCTGCTCGGCCACGTAGGCGGCGTCGAAACCTATGCCCATCAACGTGGATGAGAAGATGTGGAGGAGAAGATGTTGTGTATCCAGGGCAGTCCAGGAAGGTCCGGTCGCGCGACGGCCTCGGTCACGGCCGCGGGCGCTGG
>PLNK01000008.1 GCA_003142755.1 Chloroflexota bacterium
CTCGCTTGAACCCGAGGCAGTAGCTCTGAAGATGGTGGCCGAACTGGTTGGTGTCGGTCATGCCCCAGACATCAGCCCCTGACTCATCGAAGTGGCGCAACAAGTGGTCGACCGGCTGGAATGGCCCTGCCAGACTGTCGTTGAGAAGCAGCACCTGGTCGGCCTCGGCGATCTTCGGGTACTTATCCAGCGCCGTCGCCCACGAACCGAAGTCGTATCCCACGTTCGGCCGCCGCAGCACCGTGACGTTTGCTGGCTCCTCGCCCGGCCATTCCAGAGGGCCCGTGCCGTCTGCCGAACTGGCGATCACCACATGATAGCCGTGGCTGACGAGGCTACTCGTCAGCTCGGACACGGAGCGACTGAGTCGGCCAACCGGGTCCCAGTGAGCTATGACGGCAACCCGCGGGAGTGGGGCGGCCAGAGCCGGCCCGGATGCGCCCTCGGTTCGGATCGCCAAGCTCTGCACATCGAGGACAAGCGGACCGCGTCGCCTGGGGAGGCGGAAGAGCCGCCTCATCGTGGAGGGAGTGTGTTCTTCAGGCGCCGTATCGGGGCCGTCATCTTCCACGACCTGCTTTGTCGCATCTCGCGGATGATCCCCCAGCTTCCGAGCAAGTCGCTGCACGTCTGCTCGTGCTCCTCGCGAAGGCGTTCGAGATCGGCGCTGACTCGGGCCATGTCGCTTCGCACGCCTGCCAATTCGCTGCGTAAGGGACGCAGCTCCTCACGCGAGCGTTCGCCTTCGGCCTCTGCCTGGGCCCGTATGGCCGCCGTCTCCAACTCTGCCTGGGCCCGCACTGCCGCCGTCTCGGCTTCAAGGTCGGCCGCCCTGGAGATGGCCGCGTCGCGTGTGGCCAGCATCTCCAGGTGGATGGCGCCCGTCTGCCTCGGGTAGTTGATGAACTCGCTCGTGCCGGTCAGCTCGCTGAACGGCGCCGCTCGGCGGGCCTTGGTGAGAACCACCACGCTATCGTAGACGTGTAGGCCATCCAGGCACGTCTGCCACGGAGCTTGCAAGTGTTCTGACCTGGAGTAGTGATAGGCATGGAGGTCGTCGATCCTGGCCTTGACCCACTCGATGAACGTCAGACCGTCCGGTCCCTGGTCAGCATATTCCGGCCAGTACGAAGTGTGGCAATCCTCTACTAGATAAGTCCCCTCGTCCTTCAGCATAGGGAAAAGCGCCTCGACTGAGGCTGTCTGTTGGCGCATCGTGTGGCCACCGTCGTCGATGACGATGTCGAACGGACCATGCTTCTGCGACACTCTTTGCAGAAACTCCGGATCCGCCTGATCGCCGATCTCGACTTCGTATCCTCTGGCGGCGGCACGCGCCACCTCGTCAATGTCGATGCCAACAAGGCATGCGTCCGGGCCGAGGAAGTTCCGCAGCAACTCCAGACCTCCGCCTCGATACACGCCGATCTCGAGGACTCGGACAGGCGCACCACGATATCGCGCCAGGTGTCTTTCGTAGATTGGGAAGTAATGGATCCACTTGTCGAGGGGGTACCCGGAGCGATCCGCACTGAAGAACGCGAAGAAGGGGTTGCTCGACAGCTTCTTCCAGTCGTCGCTCGCGTAGAACGCGGCTCGGTAGCACTCGTTGACGGAGTGACGCTCGGCGCCCAGAGAACGAAGGGCATCGCCGAAATGACGCGCCTGGGTGGAGCGATCCGGGTCGGCAGTCAGCGCGCCCCACAGAACGGCTCGCTGGTTCTCGTCGATCTTGTCTGACATCGCAACTACGTTCACCGCCCTGTCGGGGAATCCCGTGGCGATGGCGTGGAGGATGATTGCGATGTCGTCAGGATCGAGCAAGGAAGTTCTCCTGCGTCGCGGTGTTCACTTGGCGTTCCGCAGTCACCCGGACGGGATCGTTCCAGGTTCCGGGCATTCGCGTCAGGCCCGGCTCCTGGTCGCCGCGCCCACGAACGCGGAGATCGAACTCGCGGTCGGCATAGTCAAACATGTGGCCTCGATCCACAATAGCCGTGCTGACCTCATACGTGCCTGGCTGCAGGAGCAGCTCCTCGACTACGAAGTCAACGTAGCCATCGCCGGACTTCAGCGACCAGGATCCGTGGCGGCCCGAGTTCGGTCCGGAGACATTGACTCCGGACTCGTGTAGGAAACCAAGTCCAAAGACGGCGTGGCTGATGTCTTCGTGGGCTGAGTAGTGCATCCGCATCGTGCAGGCTGCGCCGGCAAGCAGCACTGGGCTTGATGTGCCGTCGCCGTCCAGGAACTCCAGGGACGTGATCCGGACCTCGCCGGACCCCAGTCGCTTCGATTCGCCCGACGGCGAAGCCTCGGCCGACGTGACGTGATGCGCCTGAACTTCGCGCTCGTTGACGTCGGCGATATACGCGTCGGCGACTTCGACGGCCGGCCCCAAGCCCCGGATCTGCCCGTGCTCCAGCCACATGGCCTGATCGCACATGTCCCTTATGAGGCCCAGCGAGTGAGTGACAAGGACAATCGTGGTGCCCCGCTTTCGCAGGTCGAACAAGTGATCGAAGCACTTTCGCTGAAACTCCTCATCTCCGACAGCGATCACTTCGTCCACCATCAGGATCTCGGGGTCCAGCGACACGGCCACGGCGAAGGCGAGGCGTACGAACATCCCGCTCGAGTAGATCTTGACGGGCAGGTCGATGAACTCACCGATGCCTGCGAAGTCGAGGATCTGGTCCATCGCCGAGGTGATCTGCTTGCCCGACAAGCCCAATATCGCCCCGTTCAGCCTTATGTTCTCGCGACCTGTGAGGTCTCCATGGAATCCCGCTCCCAACTCCAGCAGGGCGGAGACGCGACCGTCGACCACGACGCTGCCGCTGGTCGGGCGGTAGATGCCGGCTAGAACCTTCAGGGTGGTCGACTTGCCCGATCCGTTCTGGCCCATCAGCCCGAAGGTGCTGCCCCGCTCGATCTCAAACGATGCGTCCCGGAGCGCCCAGAATTCTCTTCCTTTGGGCAGCTTGCCTCGGACCACCCGCTGCTTGAGCGAGGTGTGGCGTTCACCGTACAACCAGAAGCGTTTGGACAGGTTCTCCGCCCGGATTGCGTATCTGCTCATATCGCTTCACCGATGTCCAGGCCTCGCCATCGGTAGACGAAGAAGGCCAGCACGACCCCGCCGGCCGCCCAACCCACTATCTGAAGCCACACGCCGATGCTTGGCACCTGGAGGTCGTACACGAGCTGACGAAGCGAGTCGACGTAGACGGCCATCGGGTTCAACCGGACCAGATCCTGGACTGGTATGCGGTGCCACACGGAGGGAATGGCTGCGATCTGGTAGATGATCGGCGTCAAGAAGAACAGGAGCTGCAGGGCCACGTTCACGAGGTGCGCCAGGTCCCGGATGTGGACATTCAGGATGGCCAGCGACAACGCAACTCCGGTTACGAACACGATGAAGGGGACCAGCCAGAGGGGAAACAGCAGCCAGGTAAGGCCTATGTTCCCGAAGATGACCAGCACGACGGCCAGAATGGTGAACTCGATAAGTGTCTGGACCAGGATCGCCACGACCGCGCCCAGGATGGGCGCGAAGGAGGGAAAGTAGACCTTCTGGAGCATTGCTCCATTCGCCAGGAGTGTTGGCATGGAGATGAGAACGGCGATGAGGAAGAAGTTCCATGGGACCAGCCCGGCCAGGAGCCAGACCGCGAAAAAGCCAGGCCGACCGTTGCCGAACTTGGGCGCTACGCTGTGGAAGAAGACTCCGAAGACCAGGCTGTACGTCATCAGTGTCGCCAGGGGGGCCATCAGCGACCAGGCCCAGCCCAGAGCCGTGCCCTTGAAACGTGATTTCAGGTCCCGCTGGGCGAAGTTCCAAATGAGCGATCGGTAGGCCCAAATGGATGCCCGTGGTCGTGCAGCAGTGCTCATCTATCCAGGCTCATGACCTATCCAGGGCCGATCCAAGCACGGCTCGCCAGCTCAACTGGGAGCGCACGGCTGGGTCCGTGGCGATGGGCTTCAGGCGCCGCACGACGTCGGCCGCGCGCGCGGCCGCTTCGATCGGACTGGCGCCACGATCGCGGACTTGGCGCCACCGGCGTTCTCCGACTCC
>PLNK01000124.1:0-6432 GCA_003142755.1 Chloroflexota bacterium
CACCACGGCGCGGCCTGGACCTGGACGGAGCCGCTCCTCGAGGAGCTGCCGACGAAGGTCTACGACGCGCCGTCGGCCGCGGTGAAGTAGCCCCACGAACAGAGTGCCCGCCAAGATGCCCAGTCCAGCCGACCGTCCCGGCGCCATCGGGACCAGGGGCAGACCCGTGGCCTCGGTCGACCCTGTGCCCCCGTTCGACGCCGCGCCCCCGTTCGACGCCGCGCGCAAGCTGCTCGAGCTGTCGTTCCTGCACGAGTTCGCCAAGCTGCTGACCACGGCCAGAAACTGGGACGAGTTGATGCGGACGATCGTCGACCGCACTACCGACGCCCTGAACGTCGAAGTCTGCTCCGTCTACCTGATGGAGCGCGACGCGGCGCGGCTGCGACTGGCGGCTACGAACGGCCTGGACCGCGACCAGATCGGGACGGTCACGCTGGCCGTGGGCGAGGGTCTGACTGGCAGCGCGGCGCAGATCGGTCAGCCCATAGCCTCGCCTGACGTGCGGGTCGATCCGAGGTTCAAGTGGGTTCCGGGCTTCGACCAGTCGCAGTTCGTGTCGATGCTGTCGGTGCCACTGCCCTGGAACGACTCGGTCATCGGCGTCATCAACGTCCAGGCCATCGAGTCGCGAACGTTCTCGCCCGAGGAAGTCGAGTTCCTGGTCACGATCGGGGCTCTGCTCGGCGGCATCGTCGAGAAGGGCCGCCTCCAGGCCGAGGCCGAGGAGCAGCTCGAAACTCTGACCGCCCTCGACGGCGCGAGGGCCGAGTTGCTGGCGGTGGTCACGCACGAGTTGCGCACCCCACTGGCGGTCGTGCGGGCCTACCTCGATCTGTTGGCCGATGCCGCGGCAGAGGCTGTCGCGGTGCCCTCGGGCGGTTCGACATCCAAGCCCGACCCGGCCGCCAGGCCGGGCCTCGTCGAGGAGTGGCGGGTCCAGGCAATCGCCCAGGTCACGCGGCTCGATCGGCTGGTGGACTCAATCCTGGCCTCGGTCCGCGGCGAGGGCCTGGCCGCCGGACTGGCTCGCGTCCCATTCGACGTGGCCCGGGCCGTCAACGACACGATCGGCGAGATGACGCCGCTCCTGCGCGGCCACCCGCTCCGCCGCTCGGGAACCTGGGAATCGCTGATGGGGATCGGCGACGAGGGCCGCTTCCGCCAGGTCCTCGAGCATCTTCTCGAGAATGAGGTCAAGTATTCGCCCGAGGGCGGCTCTGTCAGCGTCGGCACGATCGACGCGCCGGGCGAGATCCAGATCTACGTCACCGACGACGGCCCGGGCATCCCAGAACCCGAGTGGGAGTCCGTCTTCGAGGCCTACGTTCGAACGGCTCATCGGCCGCGTGGCTCCGGAATCGGGCTGTACGCGGCGCGGCGCCTCATGGACGCGATGGGCGGGCGTGTCTGGTTGGAATCAAATGGGTACGGCGGCAGCAGATTCATGGTGGCCGTGCCCGAGATGCGCCACACTGACGACAACACGGCCAGTCCGGAGGCGGGCGTGATGTCGGAGGCGGGCCCGGAAGGGTAGCCGGCGGGTAGGCAGAGCGGAGGCGTCGAGTGAGCGGTATGGGTCCCGGCGAGACGAGCCTGCTCGTGCTGGTCGTCGACGACGAGCCGGCCATGGTCGGCGCCGTGTCGGCCCTGGTCGGGCGCGCCGGCCACCGCGTCGTCACCGCCTACGACGGCAACACGGCGTTGCGCCGCTTCAGCGAGGAGCGGCCGGATCTGGTCCTGCTCGACCTGGCCATGCCGGGCCTCGACGGCGTCGAGGTCTGCCGCGCCATTCGCCGCATGTCGCAGACCCCGATCATCGTCCTGACCGGCGAGGCCGACGAACGCGCCAAGGTCGAAGCGCTCGACACCGGCGCGGACGACTACGTGGTCAAGCCATTCGGCAAGCAGGAACTGCTGGCACGAATACGAGCGGTCATGCGCCGCCGGGGCAACGAAGCGGAGCCACACGGCGTGGGGGAATTGCGCTGGGGCCCGATCGTTCTGGACCGCGGCCGCCACACCGCGGCGGTNNCTCTCCGCGGGCTGGCCCGGCGAACCCAACCCCGACCCGCAGTGGCTCAAGCCCCATCTGGCCCGCCTCCGCTCCAAGCTCCAAGAGGCCGGCGCCCCCGTCCCCGCCTCCGTCCGCGGCGTCGGTTACCGCCTCGAGGGCGGCGAGTAGGCGTATCGCGCCGCCGGCCAGCCTCATGATCATGCATCGAATCTGCTCTCGTCCGACTGGCCCCGCGGCGGCGTCAGGGGCCCCGTTCGTCACAGATATGCGGCACATGACTGCTATCAAGCGACTGAGGCGTCGATCCGTCCGAATTGATCGTGCCGCCGCGAGTCGGACACGCTCGCGCCTCGTGGACAGGCGATGGTCGAGGCCGCTGGGCGACGTCGGTCGAGGCCAATTGCCGGGTCAAATTCGATAGCAGTCGCGTGACGACTGAACGAGAAGTCGGACGCCTTCCCGGCCCGATAGCCAGCCGCGTGGCGACTAATCGAGAGGTCGGGTCGTCGCCGCGCCGCCCTCGCCTCGCCCACCCGTTCGGGTATTCGTTATGCGGGTGTTATTGCCCAAGTGGGTGGGCCACGATACCTTTCGCGGTGCGCGTGGGAAACGCACGCGGGCCGACACACCGCAACTTGACCCATCGATCGCGGTGGAGGCAGTCCATCTGACCCGGAGGTACATGTGGGAGCAGTGAATGGACGCCCTTGAACTGGCGCGGTGGCAATTTGGCATAACCACCGTGTACCACTTCCTCTTCGTCCCGCTGACGATCTCGCTGGTCTTCATCGTGGCGGGGTTCCAGACGGCCTGGTTGCGGACGGGCAACGACAAGTACCTGAAGCTGACCCACTTCTACGGCGAGCTGTTCCTGATCAACTTCGCCCTGGGCGTGGCGACGGGCATCGTCCAGGAGTTCCAGTTCGGGATGAACTGGAGCGACTACAGCCGGTTCGTGGGCGACATCTTCGGGGCGCCGCTGGCGATCGAGGGGCTGCTGGCGTTCTTCCTCGAGTCGACCTTCCTGGGCCTCTGGATCTTCGGCTGGGACAAGCTGCCCAAGCTCGTCCATCTCGCGTCGATCTGGATCGTCGCCATCGGGACGCTGCTGTCGGCCTTCTTCATCCTGGCGGCCAACGCCTGGATGCAGCAGCCCGTCGGCTCCATCGTCAACACCGCCGCGGGACGGGCCGAGCTCAAGGACTTCGGGGCCGTCCTGACCAACCCGACCGTTCTCCTCGCCTTCCCGCACGTCATCGCCGGCGCATTCATGACCGGCGGCGCGTTCGTGCTGGGTGTCGCGGTGTGGCGGCTCCTGCGCCGTGCCGGCGCGGACGTTGCGCCGTTCCGGACCGCGGCAAAGGTCGGCGCCACGGCGCTGCTACTGGGCGGGCTCTTCGTCCTGGTCACAGGCGATCAGTTGGGCCAGCACATCACGACCGATCAGCCGATGAAGCTCGCCGCCGCCGAGAACCTGCGCACGACTGAGAAGTCGGCGCCGTTCTCCGTGTTCACCCTCTGGGACCTGAGCGGCAAGGAGATCATCTCGATCCAGATCCCGGACGTGCTCTCGATCCTGGCCACGCATGACCCCAACGGCCAGGTCCAGGGCATCGACAACCTGCAGGCCCAGTTCCAGGCGACCTACGGACCCGGCGACTACTCGCCCATCGTGCCGGTCACGTTCTGGTCGTTCCGGTTCATGATCGGAGCGGGCAGCCTGGCGGCATTCGCCGCGATTTGGTTCCTGTGGCGGATGCGCAAGGGCCGCGTCCCCGGCAAGCGCGAGGTGGCGATCGCCGTCGTCCTGCCGCTGCTGCCCCTCGCCGCCAATTCATTCGCCTGGATCTTCACCGAGATGGGCCGCCAGCCGTGGATCGTCTATGGCCAGCAACTCACCTCAGCCGGCGTCTCGCCGAGCGTGAGCTCGCTCGAGGTGGCGATCACGCTGATCGGCTTCACGGTCCTGTACGGCGGCCTGGCCGTCGTTGAAGTCGGGCTGCTGTTGAAGCGGATCCGAGGTCCGCTCGCCGCGGAAGGCGCCTCGGCCGACTCGGCCGACCAGACCACCCCCTTCTCTTACTGAGGAGACGGCAATGCTGCATGACATCTGGTTCCTGCTCATCGCCGTCCTGTGGATCGGCTACTTCGTTTTGGAGGGCTTCGACTTCGGGCTGGGGATACTGCTGCCTTTCCTCGGTCGAAACGATGCGGAGCGGCGCGCCCTGATCAACGCCATCGGGCCCGTCTGGGACGGCAACGAAGTGTGGGTCCTGGTTGCGGGCGGGGCAACCTTCGCGGCCTTCCCGAACTGGTATGCCACGCTCTTCTCCGGGTTCTATATGGCGTTGTTCCTGATCCTCGTGGCTCTGATCCTGCGCGGCGTCGCCTTCGAGTACCACAGCAAGCGCGACAGCGCCCGCTGGCGCCGGGCCTGGGATTGGGCCATCTTCATCGGCTCGGCCGTGCCCGCCCTGCTGTGGGGCGTGGCCTTCGCCAACATCGTGGGCGGCGTGCCTATCGACGCCAACAAGGAATTCACGGGCAACCTCTTCACGCTGCTCAACCCGTATGGGCTGCTCGGCGGATTGGTGACGGTAACGCTCTTCATGACCCACGGCGCCGCGTACATTGCCCTCAAGACCGAAGGCGAGCTGCGCCGACGGGCCAACGCACTGCTGGTGTTCATCGGCCTGGTGGCCGCGGTTGCCGCGGTCGTGTTCCTGGGCTGGACTCAGGCGTCGTCGGTCGTCACCGACTCGGCGGTGGTATCCGTTCTGGCCGCCGTGGCGCTCGTTGGTGCGCTGGCGGCCAACCGGCTCGGGCGCGAGGGTTGGACCTTCGTCGCCACCGCGGCCACGATCGCCCTGGCGGTCACGGCGCTATTCATGCACCTCTACCCCAACGTGATGCCGTCCTCGACCAACGCGGCCTTCAGCCTGACGGTCAGCAACGCCTCCTCGACCGACTACACGCTGTCGATCATGACCGTGGTGGCGGTGATCTTCACGCCGCTCGTCCTGCTGTATCAGGGCTGGACCTACTGGGTCTTCCGCAAACGAGTCTCGGCCGACCGAGTCCCCGACGTGGCCGCGACCGCGGCTCCACCGGCCGCCAACTGAGCGGTCGGGCGAGGGCGATCAGCTGAGGGCCATCGACCCTCGGCTCCTGCGGTACGCGCGCGCCACGGCCGTCGCCCTGGCGGCCGCGGTGGCGCTCGGGCTGGCGACGGCGGCGCTGGCCGTTGCCCAGGCCTGGCTGCTGGCGACGGCCGTCAGCTCGGCTTTCCTCGGCGGCGCGGACTTCGACGCGCTGCGGGCGACCCTGGCCGCTCTGGCAATCGTCCTGGCGGGCCGGGCGACCGTCGGCTGGGCGCAGGAATCGGTGGCGCGGCGCTGCTCGGCCGCCGTGAAGTCGAGCCTGCGGCTGCGGTTGCTTCGATCGGNNTTCTCGCGCTACCTGCCACAGCTGGTCCTGGCGGCGATCGTGCCGCTCGTCGTGATCGCCTGCCTGGCGGCCGTAGATCTGGTGGCCACTGTCACGGTGGCGCTGACGGTGCCGCTCATCCCGATCTTCTTGGTGCTCATCGGATCGGCCACGGAACGGCGCCGGCGGCGGCGTTGGGAAGCCCTGGCCCGGCTCTCGGGCCACTTCCTCGATGTCGTGGCGGGATTGCCGACACTGCGTGTCTTCGGCCGCGCCGCCGCGCAGCTGGGACGGCTGGAGAAGGTCACCGACGACTACCGCCGCGAGAGCATGGCCACGCTCCGAGTGGCATTCCTCTCCGCCTTCGCGCTGGAACTGGCCGCCACGCTCTCGGTCGCGCTGGTGGCGGTGGGCGTGGCGCTGCGACTCGTCGATGGGGCGATGGACCTGCGAGCGGGGCTATTCGTGCTCATCCTCGCGCCCGAGGCCTACCTGCCGCTGCGCCAGCTGGGCGCCAGCTTCCACGCCGCCGAGGAGGGGCTCGGGGCGGCGGACGAGGCCTTCCGGATCATCGAATCGGGCAGTGGGCCCGGCTGCGGCGAGTCGGGCGGCGGCGATCCGGTGCCGGACCTGCGCGGCGCCGTGCTCAGGATCGAAGGCGTCACGGTCCGGCAGCCCGAGCGGGCCCTTGAGGCGCCGTTCGCGGCCTCGTTCGTGGTGCGGCCGGGCGAGGTGGTGGGCGTCTCCGGTCCGAGCGGCGCGGGCAAGAGCACGCTCGTCGAAGTGGTTTTGGGACTGCGATCGGCCGATGCCGGCCGGGTCGTTCTGGCGACCGCGGACGGTGGCTGCGTGGACATCTCGGCGATCGATCGCGAGGCCTGGCATCGACACGTGGCCTGGGTACCGCAGCATCCGTTCTGCTTCGCCGGCACGGTAGCCGCGAACGTTCGGTTGGCCGCGCCCGATGCTCCCGACTCGGCCGTGAGCAA
>PLNK01000124.1:6443-39901 GCA_003142755.1 Chloroflexota bacterium
GAGCCGACGGCCGGGCTCGATGCCGCGTCCGAGGCCACGGTCCTGGCGGTGATCCGCGCCGCTGCCCGCTCGCACAACCGGGCCGTCCTGTTGGTGGCCCACCGCCGTGCCGCCCTGGAGATCGCCGATCGAGTCGTCGAGATCGAGTCCCGATCCGGAGATCCCGAATGACCGCGCGCGGCGGCAGCGGCGCGGGCCGACGACCGCCCGGCGGGTTCACCGCCCTGTGGCGCGTGGCGGCGATCGGCCGGCCGGTGACCGGCCGGATGCTGCTGGCCGTGGCTGCCGGCGTCGCCGCTACCGCCGCCGCGATCGGGCTGACCGCCACGTCGGCCTGGCTGATCTCGCGAGCCGCCGAACGGCCGCCCGTCCTGTACCTCATGGTCGCGGTGACGGGGGTCCGGGCCTTGGGCGTGAGTCGCGGCGCCTTGCGCTACGCCGAGCGGCTGGCCAGCCACGACGCCGCATTCCGCGTCCTCTCGCGGCTGCGCAGCCGGGCCTACGCCCGCCTCGAGGTCCTCGCCCCGGCCGGACTGGCTGAGTTCCGTTCGGGCGATCTGCTGGCTCGACTGGTCGACGACGTGGACGGCCTGGCCGACCTGTGGCTGCGCGTGCTACTCCCCTACCTCATCGCCGGGGTCTCGGCCGGCGTGACCGTGGCGGCTATCTGGCTGCTGGTGCCGGCGGCGGCCGCGGCCCTCGGCGCTTCGCTGCTCTTCGTGGCCTTCGTCGTGCCCGTCTTCACCGTGGCCGTCGCCCGCCGGGCCGAGCGGCGCATCTCGGGCGCTCGCGGCGAACTGGCTGCGGTCACTCTCGAAGTGCTCGAGGGCGCGCCGGAGATCCTCGTGGCCGGTGCAACTGAGGCGCGCCTCGCTGAGCTGGCCGCCATCGACGCCGCCCTGGCCGCGGCCGAGGCACGAACTGCCGCCGGGGCGGGTCTCGGGTCGCTCCTGTCCGGACTTGCGAGCGGCGCGGCGGTATGGCTCGGACTTGTTGCGGCCGTCGCCGCCCTGCGTGCCGGCTCCATCGAAGGCGTGGCCCTGGCCGTGGTCGCCCTCACGCCGATCGCGGTGCACGAAGCCATGGCCGGGCTCGTCCCCGCATCTGCGCACCTGCCGGGTCTGGCGGCCATGGCCGGGCGGCTGCTGGACGTGACCTCGCGCCCGGATCCAGTGCGCGAACCGGACCAGGCGGAGGCGGAGTCGCTGCCCCAAGGGCCGTACGGGCTGACCTGCCGGGGCCTGAGGGCCCGTTACGTCGCCACTGGCCCCGACGCCCTCATCCTGCCCGACGTCGACCTGCGGCCCGGTGGGCGGCTGCTGGTGACCGGCCCGAGCGGGTCCGGCAAGAGCACGTTCGCGGCCGTGCTGGTCCGCTTCCTCGAGCCGTCGGCCGGTTCGGTCGAACTGTTGGGCCCCGATCGGTCGGTCGACATCCGCCGGCTCGCGGGCGACGACGTCCGGCGAGTGATCTGCCTGTGCGAGCAGGACCCTCACATATTCGACACCTCGGTCGGGGAAAACGTCCGCCTGGCCCGGCCCGGCGTGAGCGACGACGAGGTTGCCGCCGCCCTGACATCGGCGCAGCTCGGATCGTGGCTGGCGTCGCTCCCCAACGGGCTGGCCACGCTCGTGGGCGAGCACGGAGCCCGCCTGTCGGGCGGCCAGCGCCAGCGGCTGTCGCTGGCTCGGGCGCTCCTGGCCAACGCTCCGATCATCGTCTTCGACGAGCCGACCGAGCATCTGGACGACGCGACCGCCACCGCCCTTGCCTCCGACCTGCTGGCGGCGACGTCCGGTCGGACGATCGTGATGATCACCCACCGCCCCGAGCTCATCGGGTCGGCCACCTGGTCTACACGGATCGATCTGGCGCCGCTTGCGGGCGAGTAGCCGCCGCTCGATCGACCCTATCCGGGCCTCGGTTCGTCACGTGCACCGCGTGCCGGGCCAGCTCTCGCATCGGCTCTGGACGCAAGACCCCCCGGGAAAACAACAACCCGCGCTACCTGCCGAAAGGTGCGCGGGTCGATGTCGGAGAGGGAGGAGCTAGTACGAGGAGCGGGTTGGCCTAAGCCTCTGAGTCAGAAGTGACCGCTAGCTGCCGGTCGAACCTACTCGGCCGTGTGGGCGCGGGACGGAGCGACGAACCAGCCAACCACCAGAACTCCGAAACTGATGAATGCTGCTGCGATCATTTCTTGGCTCCTTCGGCTGAACCAGCTGGGATTTGCATCCCTTGCAATGTCTGGAAGTCTATGGAAGGAGTCGGTGCAAATCAGTACCGCGCCGGTGGACGATCGGTAGCGCTCAGGTGGCGCGAGGGTTGCCGTTCGGTACGAAAGAGAGATCCGGGCATGGGGCTGGCACGCCCGGATCTCGGGAAAGGCGAAGGTGAACTCGAGCAGCGCGGCCGCCTCGCACCGATCCCGGGGCCAGCCGTCCGCCGCTACGACTGGTAGACGACCGTCTCGCCGTGTTGCGAGGCGTCGAGGCCGGCTTCTTCCTCGGACTCCTCGACGCGGAGCCCCACGAAGGCGCCCACCACCTTGAGGATGACCAGAGTGGCAATCGCGCTGTAGATCCAGACCGCCGCGATGGCCACGAGCTGCGTCCCGACCTGACCTGCGTTGCCGTCGATCAGGCCCTTCGCGCCACCGATGGTCGCCACTGCCAGAACTCCGGTGAGGAGAACGCCCAGCGTCCCGCCGACGCCGTGGACGGCCCAGACGTCGAGCGCGTCGTCGATCTGGAGTCGCTGGCGCAGCAGGATTGCGCCGTAGCACACCGCCCCGGCGATGAAGCCGATGACGATCGCCGAGCTGGGATCCACGAAGCCGGAGGCGGGCGTGATGCCGACCTCACCCGCGATCGCGCCCGAAACTGCGCCGATGACCGACGGCGAGCCCTTGTGCAGCCAGCTCATGGTCAGCCAGGTCAGGGCGCCCATGCCCGCGGCGGTGTTGGTGACCAGAACCGCGTTGACGGCGTGGCCGTCGGCCGCCAGGGCCGAGCCGCCGTTGAAGCCGAACCAGCCGAACCACAGGATGCCGGCGCCCATGACCGTCAGACGGACGTCGTGGGGCTCGAACCGATCGGACTCGCGGCGGACGCGCGGGCCCAGGACCAGGGCGGCCACCAGAGCGGCCACGCCCGAACTGATATGGACCACGGTGCCGCCGGCGTAGTCGAGGACGCCCATGTTCTTGAGCCAGCCGCCGTCGCCCCAGACCCAGTGGCAGATCGGCGAGTAGACCAGCAGGCTCCAGAGCAGGATGAACAGCACGAAAGCCTTGAAGCGCTTGCGCTCGGCAAAGGCACCGATGATCAGGGCCGGGGTGATGATCGCGAACATCATCTGGAATAGCGCGAAGGCCGCCGACGGGATCGTCTTGGCGTAAGGACCGGGGTCGGAGCCGATGCCCTTGAGGCCGATGTTGTCCAGGTTGCCGATGATGCCCCAGCCGTTGAAGTCCTTGCCGAAGGCCATCGTGTAGCCCACGAGGACCCAGGTCACGCTGACCAGGGCCAGGATGAACATGCACTGCATCAGGATGCTCAGCACGTTCTTGCGGCGGACGAGGCCACCGTAGAAGAGGGCCAGGCCCGGCGTCATCAACATGACGAGCGCCGTCGCTGTCAGTACCCAGGCGGTGTCGCCACCGTTGATCACGCTCGTGACTCCTTCGCTTCCCACTCGCAACGAAACCCAGCCGTAGGTTTCGGTTTGGCGAAGCGTAGGGAGCCAGGGCGCGCGAATCAGTAACGACCGGGTAGCCCTCCCGTAGCGCCTGAGTGGCGGGAGGGTTGCCCTTCGGGACGCGTTCTATCAGCCGGACCGTCGGGTCCGGCCGATGCCCGGTCCGTATGTTCCGGTTGCTGAGCTCCCCGGGGCCGGTCGAGGGGGTAACCGGCCCCGGGGTCGGGATTGGCGTGTCGGTGGCAGCGCCCCGGGCGCGGCCGGCTGATCAGCCCTGCCAGGCCACCTCGCCATGCTGCGAGGCGTCGAGGCCGGCCTCTTCCTCGGATTCCTCGACACGGAGCCCGACGAAGCGATCGACGACCTTGAGGATGATGAACGTGGCCACGCCGCTGTAGATCCAGGTGGCGCCGACGGCGACGAGCTGCTTGAGGACCTGGCCGCCGTTGCCGTCGATGAGACCGGAGAAGCCTCCGACGGCGGCCACGGCGAAGACGCCGGTGAGGATCGCGCCGAGTGTTCCGCCGACGCCGTGGACGGCCCAAACATCGAGCGCGTCGTCGATCTTGAGGCGCTCGCGAAGGATGATCGCGCCGTAGCAGACCGCCCCGGCGGACATGCCGATGATGATTGCGGCACTGGCATCGACGTAGCCCGAAGCCGGTGTGATCGCGACCAGACCGGCGACCCCACCCGAGATGGCGCCGACCACGCTTGGCGTGCCCTTGTGCAGCCAGCTCACCGTGACCCAGGTCAGGGCCGCCATGCCGGCTGCCGTGTTCGTGACGACGATGGCGTTGGCGGCCAGGCCGTTAGCGCCGAGGGCGGATCCGCCGTTGAAGCCGAACCAGCCGAACCAAAGCAATCCGGCACCGATGACGGCCAGCCGGACGTCATGCGGCTCGAACCGCTCGGACTCGCGGCGCACTCGAGGACCCAACACGAGGGCCGCGACGAGTGCCGCCACACCCGAGCTGATGTGGACGACGGTGCCGCCGGCGAAGTCGATGGCGCCCAGCTTGTTGAGCCAGCCGCCCTGGCCCCAGACCCAGTGGGCGATCGGCGAGTAGACCAGCAGGGTCCACAGCAGGGTGAAGATGACGAAGGCCTTGAACTTCTTGCGTTCGGCGAAGGCGCCGGTGATCAGGGCCGGTGTGATGATGGCGAACATCATCTGGAAGGCCATGTAGGCGCTGGCCGGGATGGTCGGCGCGTACGAGATCGGGTCCTTGCCGATGCCGTGCAGGCCGATGAAGTCCAGACCGCCGATGATGCCCCAACCGTTGACGTCTGTTCCGAAGGCCAGGGTGAAGCCGAACAGGACCCACGTGACGCTGACCAGCGCCAGGATGAAGATGCTCTGCATGATCGTGCTGAGGACGTTCTTGCGGCGAACGAGGCCGCCGTAGAAGAGGGCCAGGCCGGGCGTCATGAGCATGACGAGGGCGATCGACATCAGCACCCAAGCCGTGTCGCCGGTATCGATCGGGTGTCCCGTCAGAATCACTTGCCGCTCTCCTCATTCGTTCCGGGCGGCAACCCGCCCTACCCGAACGGAAGCGTAGGGATGCGGTTCGGCGGAATCAGTACCGGCCGGGTACCCCGCGGGTCACGGTCCGGTGGCGCCAAGGTTTCCGTTCCAGACGGAAACCCGTTGCCGTTCCAGACGAGGGGCGCGCTGGCCTGACCGGGCCACCGGGTTGCGATTACGCGCCGTCGATCGCGCAGTTTTTCGGTGGCACCGAAAGCCGGAGGCTGTCCGTGCAGGTTCGCGGCTAACCGCTCGCCCCGGCACGGGCATTCAATCCGGCGCGAGGCCAGATCCAGCCGATTCCGGGCGCCCGGAGCCCATCTCGAGGTGACAAGACGGCGCGCCAGGCGGACCGATCGTGCCGTAGGGCTCGATTCGTTTCGGTGCCACCGAAATCTCGCGGGATCGTGCCCGCGAAAACCGCGCGGCGCTGGGCGGCGTGCTAGCTAGCTCGCCGCAGCCTCCACGGGCGTGATCCGATGCGGCAGGTCCAGGCAGGCGACCCGGCAGCCTCGGGCGTCGTAGCCGGGCATGCCCCAGTAGTGGCGCCAGGCGGCGTCGGGGCCGTGCCCGCCGCCGTCCGAAAGGGACTCGCGAGCGGTCAGGCGGCAGCCGCAGGCGGCGCAGGTCAGCACGAACGAGTCCTCGCGATGGAGCGCGCGCGGCGGCACGGACCCCTCGAGCGGCTCATATTCGTGCAGCTTCATCGCAGCAGCGTAGGGGCGCTTGCGGTTCGCGTCGATGCCGCTCGGGTCGCGATCCGGTATCGGATCAGTACGAGCCGCGGCGCTACCGCCCCAGCCGCTCCCGCGCGGCGGCGAGGGCCGCGGCCACACGGCGCGGAGCGGTGCCGCCGATCACGTCGCAACCGGCCATGGCGCCCTCCAAACCGGCGGCCGCGCGCAACTCCCCGGGGACCGCGGGATCTCCCACCAGCGCGATGGCGATCGAGTCGTCGGACGTGGCCAGGGCCGCGGCGATCGTGGCGTCGCCCAGGGCGTCGAGCGCCACTCCGCCGCGTTCCGCTTCGGCGACGAGCGAACCCACGATGTGATGAGCGGCCCGGAAGGCCACTCCCCGCCGGACGAGGGCATCGGCCACGGCCGTTGCCGTGGTGTATCCCTCACCGGCCGCCGCGCGCATCCGGTCGCGGTCCACGGTCAGCGTCGCCACCACTCCGGCCATGACCAGGAGCGACGCCTCGAGCGTGGCCGCCGCATCGAAGAGCGGCGGCTTGTCGTCCTGCATGTCCTTCTGATACGCCAGCGGCAGGCCCTTGAGCAGCACCAGCATCGCGGTCAGGTCGCCGATCACCCGGGCAGTCTTGCCGCGCACCAGCTCGGCCGGATCTGGGTTCTTCTTGTTCGGCATCATCGACGAGCCGGTCGAGAACGAGTCGGCCAGGCGCACGAACCCGAAGCGTGGGTTCGACCACCAGGTGATCTCCTCTGCCAGTCGCGACAGATGGACCATGCCGAGGGCGAACGCGGCCAGCGCCTCGACGACGAAGTCCCGGTCGCTGACGCCGTCGAGCGAGTTGGCCGTCACGGCGTCGAAGCCAAGCTCCGTGGCAGTTCCTTCGCGGTCGAGCGGATAGCCCGCGCCGGCCAGCGCGCCCGAACCGAGCGGGCAAACGTTGGCCCGCCGCCGGCAATCGGCCAGTCGACCCCTGTCGCGCTCGAGCATCTCGACGTAGGCCAGGAGGTGGTGGGCTAACAGCACCGGCTGGGCCGGCTGGATGTGGGTCATGCCCGGCAGGATTGTGTCGGACTCGCGTTCGGCCAGACCGACGAGCGCTCGCTCCATCTCGACGAGCGCCTCATCGAGGTCGTCGATGGTTCGCCTCAGCCACAGGCGGATGTCGGTGGCGATCTGGTCGTTGCGGGAGCGACCCGTGTGAAGCCGTCCGGCGACGGGCCCGATGCGCTCGCGCAGCGCGACCTCGAGGTTCATGTGGATGTCCTCGAGCGCCGGGTCCCAGACGAGCTTGCCGGCTTCGACCTCGGTCCGCAGGCCTTCGAGCCCGCGCACCAGCGTCTCTACCTCGTCGGGCGCGAGAAGTCCGGCGCGGCCGAGTCCATGGACGTGGGCGATGGAGCCGGCGATGTCGTCGACGGCCAGGACGTCGTCGAAATCGATCGAACGCGTGAACTCGGCCATGCGCTCGTCTGACGTGCCCTCGAACCTACCACCCCACATCCGCATGGCTGCTCCTCCTGTGGCAGCCATGGTACCGGCGCCGTGCGGGCCGCGCGAAGCGGCCCAGCAAGGCGGCGCAGCGGGCTAGGAGCCGACCACCGGCCGCGGCTCGATGGCGCCGGGTTCGACAACGACCGGCCCGCCGGCCCCCAGCTCCACCGCAGAAGGCTCGACCGTGACGCGCGAGACTCGCGTGTGGGCCGGCAGCGCCAGGATGGAGATCACGCCGCCGACGGCCGTCGCGGCCGCCAGGAACCAGAAGACGACTTCGGTGCCGCCAAGCTTGTAGATGAAGGCCCCTGCCAGGTTCGACAGGACGGCGGCCGCCCCGAAAGCCACCGATTGGTACAGAGTCTGACCTGTCGAAATCAGCCTCTGCGGGAGGATCGTCGCCATCGTGATCACGAACGAGACAGTGACGCCGGCGAAGAAGAGGCCCGTCGCCATCTTCGTGGCGGTGATGAGCAGCGGCTCGGTCACGAGGGCCCACGTGCCGAACACCAGCGCCAGGCCCAGCGCGCAGAGACCGAGGACGGGCCTGATCCCGTAGCGGACGATCAGCCAGCTGGCCAGGATCATTCCGGGCACCTCGGCCGACGCGCCGAGGCCGTTGGCAAACCCGATCGTGGAAGGTCCGCCGCCGAGAGCCTGCAGCCGCAGGGTGATGAACGTGCCGCTGCCCATGATGCCGATGAATATCCCCAGGCAGCCGACGAGGATGGCGATGAGCCGCGGCCGGCCATTCAGTGCGTCCGACACCGACCCGAAGCGGCCGTGACCAGCCGCCGGCACCGCTTCGCGCGACCCGACGCTCGTCGAGCCCGTCTCGGCCGCAGCGCGCCCGCCGTGGCCCTGCGGAATTCGAACGGCGATGAAGGCGATCGCGATCGTGGCCAGAGCCCCTGCAACCGGCGCCACGATGTAGCCGGTTCGGTCGTACAGGACGCCGGACAGGATCGCGAAGACACCGGCGCCAAGGCTGCCGAGCATTCGGAGTCGGCCGTATTCGCGCTGGGGGTCGGCCAGACCAGAGACTGCCTGGGCGTCCGTCAGGGCGCCGATCGCGCCGCCCGTCGCAGACCCGGCCACGCACAGCAGCAGGATCGGCAGGACGGGCAGCGGTAGAGCCAGGCCCAGGCAGAGCACGGCCGCGGGTACCGCTGCGAGTTGGAGCGCTCGCCGCGTCCCGACCACCGCGTCGCCGAGATGGCCCCAGGCAGGCAGGACGAGCCAGAAGGCGAGCGACCCCAGGCTCCCGCAGATCGCCACGAGCGGGGCGTCGAAGCCGTGCCAGGTCAGGACCACCGGCACGAACGCGTAGAAAGTGCCATAGATGGCACCGTTGGCGAGGTAGAGGACCCGGAGCCAGCGCATCCGGAAATGGTACCCGCGGTCGACTCCGGGCAACCTCATCGGCCCTTCATAGGCGGCGCCGGGGCGGTTCTAGCGAAAGCCCGGCCCGTCCACGGGATCGGGCCTCGCCCGCAATCTCGGGGTTATGCCCTGTTGCCTGCATCTCTGCCTTGGCATACCGTGCGCGACAAGGAGGCTGACGTGGCCGACAAGCACCTCGTTCCGTCGACGGGCGACCGAGTCCCGAAGCGCCGCCAGAGGCTCGAGACCAAGTACTACAACTCCGAGCTGGCCCGGCTGCAGGTCGAGCTGGTCAAGCTCCAGGAGTGGATCAAGGTCCGTGAGCTGAAGGTCGTGTGCCTGTTCGAAGGGCGCGACGCGGCAGGCAAGGGCGGGGTGATCAAGCGCATCTCCGAGACCCTCAACCCGCGCGTCTGCCGCATCTGCGCCCTCGGCATCCCGACCGACCGCGAGAAGACGCAGTGGTATTTCCAGCGCTACGTGGCCCAGCTCCCCGCGGCCGGCGAGTGGGTGCTCTTCGACCGCAGCTGGTACAACCGGGCGGGCGTCGAGCACGTCATGGGCTTCTGCTCGGATGAGGAGTACAAGGACTTCCTCGAAACCGCGCCCCAGTTCGAGCGAATGCTCATCCGCTCCGGCATCATCCTGCTCAAGTACTGGTTCTCGGTCAGCGACGAGGAGCAGGAACGTCGCTTCCAGGATCGGATCAACGAGCCGACCAAGCGCTGGAAGATCTCACCGATGGACGTCACGTCGCGTTCCAAGTGGGTCGACTACTCGAAGGCGAAGGACGCCATGTTCGCCGCCACCGACACCGCCGAAGCTCCCTGGTGGGTGGTCGAGGCGGACGACAAGGAGCGCGCCCGGCTGAACACCATCAGACACCTGCTGTCGACGATCCCGTACCAGGACACCACGCCCGACCAGATCGTCCTGCCGCCTCGACAGGTCGACACGACCTACGTCCGCCCTCCGATCAAGAAACAGCACTTCGTTCCCGAAACGTACTGACGGGTCCGACTCGGGCAGGGTTTAGTATCGGGACGTGTCCGACCAGCTTTCGCTGAGCCTCAGGGGCGACGTGGCGCGCCTGCCGCGGTCGATGCGACCGATGCTACCCAAGCCCGCCGACGCCGCCTTCGACTCGGACGAGCACGTCTTCGAGCCACGCTGGGGTGGGCGCCGCACGCTGGCGTTCATCGAGCCCGATCTGCCCGACCGAGGTCCGCGGCTGCGCCTCCTCGACGACTCCGGCCGCGACCTGGCCGCGCGCTTCCCCGAACTGTCCACACTCGCCGACCTGGTGGTCGATCTGCCGGTCATCCTCGACGGCGAGCTGGTGGTGCCCGACAAGGTGGGTCGGATGGACGATGAGGCTCTTGCCCGACGCATGTCCGACGGCGAGACATCCGGCACGACGCCGGTCTATCTCGTTTTCGATGTGCTCTGGGCCGGCGGCCGACCGATCATCGCCCAGCCGCTGCTGCGTCGCCGAGAGCGACTGGCCAGGATCGTCAACCCCAGCGCCGAACTGGTCATCCTGCCCGGCGTAGTGCGCGACGGCATGGACCTCTATTCGGCCGTGGCCCAGCAGGGCCTGCACGGCGTCATGGCTCGCCACCTGCGGAGCCCGTACCTGCCCGGACGCCGCAGTGAGTTGTGGCGCTGGATCGCCTCACAGCCGGGCGAGATGCCACTCCACGCGGTGCCGGATCCGATCGCAGAAGCCCCGGTGCGACCGGTCCTGGCCCTCATCCAGAGGCTGCCCCTCGAGGACTGACGGGCCGAGGGGCGGCCCGCTACCGCGAAACGCGGATCGCCAGGAAGATCTGACGGAGGCTGACGCGTTGACCGTAGAGGAGCACGCCGGCACTGTAGATGCGGGCCGCGACGAACAGAGCGATCCCGACGCTGATCAACAGCATCAGGGCCGACAGGCCGAACTCCCACATCTCCACGTGACCAACGGAAACCCGCGCCAGCATCAGGTAGGGGCTGAAGAAAGGCACGAACGAGGCGATCTTCACCCATGACTCGTCGATCGCCTGGAGTCCGAAGACGGACATCAAGTAGCCCGTCATGACCAGCATCGTCAGGGGCGTGGCAGCGCTCTGGACGTCCTCCTGCCGGCTCACGAGCGAGCCCAGCGCCGCGTAGAGCAGCGAGTACATGAGGAACCCCAGCACGAACAGGACCGCGAATGCGCCCAGCACCGTCGGGTCCATGCCACCGAATGGAGCACCGCTCGACGTCCCAAGCACCGCCTTGTGGATCTGGCCCTGAGCGAGGAGCCCACCCACGACCGCGGCCAGGATGATCCCGTATTGCGTCAACCCCGCCGCGCCATTGCCCAGGACCTTGCCGGCGAGCATCTGCAGCGGCGTGGTGGCATTGAGCATCAGCTCCATGACGCGGCTGCCCTTCTCTTCGGCCACGCTCATCGCCACCCACTGGCCGTAGGTGATGATGGCCATGAAGATCAGCATGATCAATCCGGTCGAGAGCAGATCGGCCGAGACCTGGTGGCTGATGCTGTTGGTGCCGGCCGAAGTCGCGTTCGCCGGGCCGATCGTGAGCGAGAACGGGGCCGTCAAGGCCGCGGTCGATGTTCCAGCCCGGAACAGCCGATCGTCGATCTCGAGGGAGAGGAGGGCATGGGTAATCGAAGCGACCGCAGAGCCGTCCTGGGGGATGTCGGTTCGAACGGTGAACCCCAGGTCGTTGGTGGCCGCGTCTCGGGCCACGATGAGGAGCACGTCGTACGTGCCCTTCTCCAGGTCCTTCTGTGCCGCCGCGTCGTCCCCGGCGGACAGCCAGCTGAGCACGAAGGCCTTGTGCGCGTTCGTGTCAGCGGCCTGCCCGTTCAGCTGCCCGTCGAGCACCGCGAGAGAGTCCGAGGGCATGCCCGCCGCCTCGGCGACGACGGCGATGCGGGTCTGGCTCGTGGTCATCGAGTAGTCGATCAGCACCGGCAGCTGAGTCGCGGCAAAGGCGATCAACGCCAGCAGACCCGTCCCGACGACGAAGCTGCGGGTACGCGCCCGAGCGCGATACTCGCGAACGGCCACGTACCAGGCGTTGGGAAAGAGAGTCCGCCAGCCCTTCATGCCGGCACCTTAGGAGCCAGGGTCCGCTCCGTGGTATCGATCTGGCCGACGTGCTCGATGAATATCTGCTCGAGCGACGGGTCGGCGATCTCGAAATGTGTGACCTTGAGGTCCCTCCCCAGGGCAGCGTGGAGCACGACCTCCGGGTTATGGCCACTGGTCACCTGCATTTCCGTGTAGTCCTGACCGCGTCGTGTGACTCGCACACCGTCCAGCTCCGCCAGCCAGGCCATCTCCGGATCTCCCTCCACCGCCAGACGGACCATCTGCCGGCCGCCGGAGCGGCGGACGTCGCGGACCGACCCGCTGACGACCACACGCCCGCGGTCGACGATGGCAATCGACTCGCACAACTCCTCGACCGTCTCCATCTGGTGAGTCGAGAAGATGAGCGTCTTGCCCCGTTCCTTGATCTCGAGGAACGCCTCCTTGAGGAGCGCGACGTTCACCGGATCGAGGCCCGTGAAGGGCTCGTCCATGAGCAGCACCTGCGGGTCGTGCAGGATGGCCGCGATGAACTGGATCTTCTGCTGATTCCCCTTGGACAGCTGCTCGGCCCGCCGGTCCGCGTACTCCGGGATCCGAAAACGCTCCAGCCAGCCGCGCGCCTCGCGCTCGGCCACCTTGCTCCGCACGCCATGCAGCTTGGCGAAGAAGACGAGCTGCTCGAGGACATTCATCTTGGCGTACAGGCCGCGCTCCTCAGGCAGGTAGCCCCATGTCTCCCGCGGCAGGTCCCTGTTGAAGCGGCCATTCCAGGCGATGGTTCCCGAGTCGGGCCGCAGGATGTCCAACACGATGCGCATGGCGGTGGTCTTGCCGGCGCCATTGGCGCCCAATAGGCCGAAGACTTCGCCTGGCTTGATCTCCAGCGAGATGTCCTCGAGAGCCTGGACATCGCCGAATCGTTTGGAGACCGATTCGATGATCAGGGACATTCACTCAACCTCAGGCTGGATATCCGCTGCCCGTGCCTGCGTCGATTATGGGCGAGAGGCGCCCATTGGGCCGCCGAATCGACCGACGGCGCCTACCGCCGCCCAGACAATGGGACCGGAGTCGCGAATCTGCAACCTCGCCGGCGTGGTCGATGACGAGCCGATCACTGCCGCCACCTGTACCACAGGATCCCGCCGAGGTAGACGATCGCGAAGTTCACAGCCAGCCTCGAACGAGACGGCGGTAAGCAGATCGATGAAGACTTCGAGCCACAGGATCCGGATCGGCAGCAGGGGCTGGCTGAAGCCCGCCGCGGTACTCGGTGATCACCCCCGCGCCGACGATCGGAGCCAGGATGACCGGCACGAGGAGCCCGTCGCGAACCTCGTTCAGAGCGATGGCCAGGCAACCGGCGACGAACAGCAGGACGACGAAGGGCTCGCGCGCACCGTCCCACAGCAGCCGCAGCAGCGACGTCTTCTGGCCCGACTCCAGCTCATTTGGACCGAACTCGGCGAGTCGAGCCGAAGTCTGATCAGGTGAGAGGCCCAGGGCCGGATCCGTGCCAAGAGCCTCGAGAACGGAGTCGGCAGATAGCTGTGCAGCTCGACCGGACAGTTCGAAGGAGGCGCGGGCGGTGGTCTGGCCCGGGCGCCCTGAGGCGACTGGGTACATGGCAATCCACTCGATCGAGCCGGGTCCGCTGCTCGGTGGTACCGGCGGTGGGCGTCCGCCCCGACGCCGCCCCTAGAATGAGGCATGAGCGAGAGCCCCGCAAACCAGCCCGCCAGCATCAAAGCGGACCGCGAAGCCGGCCTGGTCACGATCGATTGGGCCGACGGTCACCGGACGGAGTTCGACGTCGTGAGCCTTCGATCGCTTTGTCCGTGTGCCTTCTGCCAGGGCGAGGGCGGGCGACCCGGCTGGCTCGACAGCAACCCAACGCTTACACCGATCCAGACCCAGCTCGTGGACATGCGGCTTATCGGCTCCTACGCGCTGGCGCCGACATGGGCCGATGGCCACGACACGGGCTACTACACGTACGAGGCGCTTCGGGCCAACTGCCCGTGCCCCGCCTGCTCGGCGACGCGGGCTGGCGAGGCGTAGAAATGCACCCAATCGACCCAGCCGTCGCCATGAAACCTTCGGAGGAGATCGAATGATCGTCACCACAACCCCGTACCTGGCCGGTTATCGCGTAACCGAGGTCAAGGGCCAGGTCTTCGGGCTGGTCGTGCGAAGTCGAGGCTTCGCGGGCAACTTCGCGGCGGGTCTGCGATCGCTCGTCGGTGGCGAGATCCACGAGTACACCTCGCTGCTCGAAGACACGCGACGCCAGGCTCTCGACCGCATGGTCCAGAACGCCACCCTCATGGGTGCCAATGCGGTCCTGTCGATGCGCTTCGACTCGTCCGAGATCGGCACCACGATGTCCGAGATCGTGGCCTACGGAACCGCGATGGTCGTTGTGCCCGACGCTCAGGGCGGCCAGCCGACGAACGAGTAGCGCCGAGACGAGCCCGGTGGAGCCGTCGCCAGACCGCGGCGGCTCCACCGGCTCCAGGCCGCCGGCGGGGCGGGCGGTTGTGAGGCAGGGAATGCTCCATTCTTCGATCCGGATACTGGGCTTCGGCTTCGGGCTGCTGTTCTTCCTGGGCGGCCTGGCGACGCTGGCCACGCGCTCTCCCGAGGCGCTCACGGGCCTCTGGGGGATCGTCGTGGGCACCGTGGCGATGGTCGTGTCGGTGCTCCAGACAACGCGCTATCGCTCGATCGATGCTGAGCGCAGCAATGCCGAACCGGGTCCCGGAGGAGGCGAGGTCGGCTACATGGAGCCGCGCTTCGCGCCTACGACAGAGGTGTTCACCGACCCCAGCAGCCACCGCGTGATGCGCGTCTATGCGGATCCGCGAACAGGCGAGCGTCGCTACCGGGCCGAGGGCTGAGCCCGGCCGCACCATGTCAGGGGCCAGGCCTATTGCGGTCGCGCGCCGACTGATGAGAATGGGCCGATACACTTCCCCATTCGGCCAGTACCAGAACGTTTGAGGCGCACGGACAACAGGTGACCGCAATCATCCGCAGGCCAGCCGCCAGACCCGCGCCCCCCAAAGGCGAGACCGGTTCGGCGTTCCCGTACATCAATCGTGAGCTGAGCTCGCTGGAGTTCAACCACCGGGTCCTGCACGAGGCTCGCGACGAGCGGAACCCGTTGCTGGAGCGGGTCAAGTTCCTGGCCATCTTCGCCAGCAACATGGACGAGTTCTTTCAGATCCGTGTATCCGGACTGATGGAGCAGGCGGAAGCCCACGCCGTTTCGTCCTCACCGGGTGAGAAGCCCGCCGCCGAGCAGCTGGCCGATATCCGCACGCGTTTTCGCTCGCTGCTCGATGAGCAGTGCAAGGTTTTCGAGCGAGTCTGCCAGGAGCTCGGGGCGGCCGGCATCGACATCGTCGACTACGCCGACGTGCCCGACCACCACGCGGCCCTGCGGCAGCGCTTCATCGACGAGATATATCCGGTGCTGACGCCGCTGGCCGTTGATCCAGGCCATCCTTTCCCATACATCAGCACGCTGAGCCTGTCGATCGCCATCCGGATGGAAGACCCGGATGAGCGGGAGGAGAGGTTCGCTCGCGTCAAGGTGCCGCCCGTTCTGACGCGCTTCCTCCAGATCGAGCAGAACAAGTTCGTACTCCTCGAGCAGGTCATCGCCGCCAACCTGGACATGCTCTTCTCAGGCATGACCATCCTCGAGACTCACCTCTTCCGCGTCACCCGCGACGCCGATCTGGAGCTCCAGGAAGACGAGGCCGACGATCTGATGCTGGCCCTCGAAGAGGAGCTGCGGAGACGGCGGTTTGGCGACGCGGTCCGACTCGAAGTCGACAAGGCCATGCCGGCCTCGATGCGCCAGGTCCTCGAGAAGGGCGTGGGCGTCGATCCGGCCGACTGCTACGAGATCCCCGGCATGCTCGACCACACCGGCCTGTGGCAGATCGCCGCGTTGGACCGGCCCGATCTCAAGCTGCCCCCATACTCGCCGGTGGTACCGGCCCGCCTGGTGCCGCCCGATGAGGACGAGCCGGCCGACGTCTTCGCCGCCATCCGCAACGGCGACATCCTCGTCCATCACCCCTACGAGAGCTTCGCCGCCTCCACGCAGCGGTTCATCTCCCAGGCTGCGTCAGATCCCGATGTGCTCTCGATCAAGATGACCCTCTATCGCACCAGCGGCGACTCGCCGATCGTGCGCGACCTGATCGCCGCCGCCGAGCGGGGCAAGCAGGTCGTGGTGCTGGTGGAGATCAAGGCCCGCTTCGACGAAGAGGCGAACATCGTCTGGGCTCGCAAGCTCGAGCAGGCCGGGGCCCACGTCGTCTACGGATTGGTCGGCCTCAAGACGCACTCCAAGACGTCGCTCGTGGTCCGGCGCGAGGGCTCCACCCTGAGGCGCTACGTCCACATCGGAACGGGCAACTACAACTCCGGCACGGCCCGGCTGTACACGGACTTCGGACTGCTGTCGTGCCGCCCGGAGCTGGGCGCCGACGTCAGCGACCTGTTCAACGTCCTGACCGGCCTGTCGCGGCAGCGCGACTTCCGCCGCCTGATCGTGGCTCCGATGAACCTTCGCAACTGGATCCTCGAGATGATCCAGCGCGAGACCGATCATGCTCGCGCTGGCCGGCCGGCTCGCATCGTCCTCAAGCTGAACTCCCTCGTCGATCCAGCCTGCGTCGCCGGGTTGTACGAGGCGTGGCAGGCGGGCGTCCAGGTCGACCTCATCATCCGCGGCATCTGCTCGCTGTGGCCGGGGATCCCCGGAGTCAGCGAGGGCATCCGCGTCCGATCGATCGTCGGCCAGTACCTCGAACATTCCCGCGTCTTCTCATTCGCCAACGACGGACAGCCCGAGCTGTTCATCGGCTCAGCCGACCTGATGGAGCGCAACCTGGACCGCCGGGTCGAGGCCCTCGTGCCCATCGAGGACCCGGATGCTCGGGCCCGCATCGACGCGGTGCTCGAGGTGATGCTGGCGGACGACCGTCGGTCGTGGCAGCTTGGTGCCGATGGCAAGTACCACCGCACCGAAGATCTTGACGGCGTACCGGGTACCATCGACACGTTCGAGACGCTCAAGAAGCAAATCGTCGAGATGGCCGCGGCGGCGGTCGTGGCCCCTCACCGTCCGCACGCCGGCGTGGGCTCGCTCGATCCGAGGGCATGACCTTCCGAGGCAATGAGGGCTATCGATGGCGACAGGCCGCAGGATCGAAGTCGAGACGAAGTTCCAGGTGGCTTCGCCCGGTGCCGCCGACGGCTATCTGGTGGCTCCCGAGATCGGCCCATTCACCCCCGACGGGCCGGTCGATTCTGAGCTGGTAGAAGATCGCTACGTCGATTCGCCCGACTGGGCACTGGCTCGGGCGGGCTTCGCGGCGCGACTGCGCAAGACGTCGCACGGCACGGAGATCAGCCTCAAGGCTCAGAACGTGTCCGGTGGACGGCTCCAGCGTCGAGAAGAGATCGAGGGTCCGGCCAATGCCGGCCTGATCCCCGCCAACTGGCCGGCCTCGCAGGCCCGCAACGTGGTCATGGAACTCTGCGGCGACGAGGCCGTCGTCGAGATGCTGACAATCCGGCAGCTGCGGCGGACCCGGGCGCTGCAGGCCGGCGACACGCGGGTGGAGCTGAGCCTCGACGAGGTCGAGGTCGTGTGCGACGAGCAGGTCATCGATGGTTTCGAGGAGCTCGAGGTCGAGCTGAAGCGGGGCGACGAGACGGCGCTGGCGGCGCTGGCCGCCATCCTCGCGACCGATGAAGCACTGCGCCCGGTGTCGCGTTCCAAGCTCGCTCGGGGCGTCAAGGCGGTCCTCGCGGCAATGCCCACACTGCCACGGGAGCTTCAGAAGCGCTGGCGGGACGCCCCGGCCGAGTTGCTCGGGTCAAAGCCCAAGGCGCGCCGTACCGCGTCGAGCGCAGCGGACCGGCCGGCCGAGAACGCCGCCGACGCCGCAACGGCCGACACGGCCGAGGCCGGTGCCCAGCCGAGCGAGGCAGCCGAGGCGGCGGAGAGCGAGGCCGTCAGCCCTGCCGCGGTCCAGATCAGGCCCGGCCCACGCACCCTCGGCGTAGTAGCGGAAGATAGCCTGCCTGAGGCTGCCAGCAAGGTCCTGCGCTTCCACTTCTCCAAGATGCAGCACCGCGAGGCCGGGGCTCGCGCCGGCGCAGACGCTGAAGAGCTCCACGACATGCGCGTGGCCACCAGGCGGATGCGGGCGGCCTGGCGCGTCTTCGACGGGGCCTTCAAGACGAGCAAGACCAAGAAGATCCGCCACCACCTCGAGACCATCGCGGATCGGCTCGGGGCCGTGCGGGACCTGGACGTGCTGATCGAGGGCCTCGAGGCTTACAGCAACGGCTTGGACGAGGATCAGCAGCCCGGCCTCGATCCGTTGCTGTCGCTGTGGCGCCGGCAGCGCTCGTCGGCCCGGAAGGAGCTCATAGCCGAGTTGGATTCGGACCGCTACGCGACCTTCAACAAGGAGATGGATTCGTTCCTGGACGCCGGGGCGAATGCCGCGGCGGCAGTTGCCACGCCGACCGCCCCACACCGGGTCCGGGACCGGGCCGCATCCGAGATCTGGGCCGACTACGAGGCGGTCCGAGCCTACGAACTGGTCCTGCCCTGGGCCGACGTGGAGACACTCCACGAACTCAGGATCGCGACGAAGTGGCTTCGCTACGGCCTCGAGTTCTTTGGCGAGACGCTCGGCCCGGACTCGGCGCGCCTTCTCGAGCGCGTGGCGGCCCTGCAGGACCACCTGGGCTGCATCCACGACGCCGACGTCGCGACGAAGCTCGCCCGCGACTTGCTGGTGGCGCGGGCCGGCGAACTGTCCAGGGTGGAGACGGACGCCATCGGAGCCTATCTCCACTCGCGGGAGCGCGAGGTCGCCCGCCGGCGGCGCGCCCTTGGCCCGGTCTGGAGAGCTGTCAACGGGGCCCCGTTCCGCCGCGCTCTGGGCCGGGCAACGGCTGCCCTGTAGACTTCGAGGCATGCCAATCAGCCATCTCGCGCGCCGCTAGACGATGGACTTGATCCTCATCGGGGCCGGGGGTTTCTTCGGCGCCATCGCCCGCTATCTCATCGATGGCTGGATCAGCGGCAGCACCAGGGTCGGGGCCTTTCCCGCCGGCACTTTCGTCATCAACCTGAGCGGCGCCTTCGCTCTGGGCCTGCTCTTCGCCCTGGCGCTCGAGAAGGCCGCCATCGATCCGCGCATTCGTGGGCCGGTGATGATCGGGTTCCTGGGCGCCTACACCACGTTCTCGACGCTGATGCTCGAATCGTGGCGACTGGCCGAGGACGGCAGCTGGGGCCTGGCCCTGCTCAACCTCACACTGTCGGTGGTCCTCGGCATGGGCGCAGTTTTCGCCGGTCTCACAGTCGGGAGAGCGATCGGATGAAGCTCGAAGGAACTTGTCTGCTGGTCCGCATCTACATCGGCGAGAGCGATCACTGGCACGGCCGGCCGCTCTACCAGGCGATCGTCGAGTTCCTGCGCGAGCGCCACATCGCCGGGGCGACGGTGCTGCGCGGCATCGAGGGCTTCGGTGCGAAGTCCCATCTGCACACGACTCGGATCCTGCGGCTCTCAGAGGACCTGTCGGTGCTGATCGAAATCGTGGACGAGGAGGAGCGCCTCCGGGCGGTTCTGCCTGACCTCGATGCCATGGTGGGTGACGGCTTGATCACGCTCGAGAAAGTCGAGGTCATCGCCTACCGAGCCACGGCGCCGGAGGCGGAATCGAAGCGATAGCAGTCTGACGCATGACTCCGCCCGCGATTTGACCGTCCGTTAACGCCCGGTTCACGGCGCGATCATCCGCCGCCGTCAGCCTGCCAGTTGTGCTGCCAGACGTTGGCGTTAGAGAGCCACTTCCCGGTAGCACAGCGCTCGCGCCACGAGAGGCCAGCCAGGGTCACGGAGGCCTTATCGACGATGTCCTCACTCGACATGGAGTTCGCGGCCCCGCCGGCGATGGCCGACCGGGTCGACATGGTCCGAGCTCAACTCGAACCCATCCGCAGTCGTCGGGCACTTCTCGATTCCTATCGACGCGAGTCGCTCTGCCGGCTCGCTCCTGCCGCCCTGGCTTCCGATTCGGCGGCCGAGGTTCTCGAACTGGCCTACGCCATGCGCTGGCTCGAACTCGAGACCGAGACGCTGATCTCGGAGCCGTTGGCCCTCCCATCGCACGGAACGGTGGATGAATAGACTCACCCCCGCCACGGCGGATACGAACCCTCCGCCACCTGGCACCATGCCGGATTACTGTTCCCGCGCCCTGGCCCTATGGCCTCGGCTGGAGCGCCACGAACTCGCCAGGGTACGCCACGACCCGCGGCGCGTGGCGACGCTGATCTCACGCCGTACCACGTTGCCTCACGCGGCGATTCTCCAACTGCTCGTGGCATCTGACCTGGCGGACGAAACAGCCGGCCGGGACCACTAGGCGCGCCGTCAACGCTATGCTTGGAAGCCACGAGCGTCATCGGGCGGGACCGGTCACGATTCCGCCACGCTCGCGTGCGATGCCGACCCCGACCGCCAGTGGTTCGAGCGTGCAAGACAGCGATCGTTTCGTCGCCCACGGCCACCGAGATGTCTTCGACCGGGAACTTCTCCTGGTTCGCGGAGGCGTCGTTCGCATGGGTGAGCTCGTCGCGGTCGCAATCGACGCGGCGGTCGGCGCACTGGTCCGTCGAGACATCGTGGCGGCGGCGGCGGTAGTCGCCAACGACCCGGCGATCAACGCCGCCCAGTCAGATCTCACGGCGCTGGTAATTCACACCATCGCCACTCAGGCGCCCGTGGCCGGCGACCTGCAGTTCCTGCTGTCGCTCTCCCATGTCACATACGAGCTGGAACGGATCGGAGACCATGCCGCGGGCGTGGCCAAGCAGGTCATCAAGGTCGGCGACTTCCCGAAGGCTGGAAGCGTCAACCTGGATCAGATGGGCGAACTGGCCAGCACCATCCTCCACGGTGTGCTCCGGGCACTCGTGGATCTGGACGTGGACGCCGCGCGGCGGGCCGCCGCCCAGGACGACGAGATCGACCGTCTCTACCACTCCTACTTCGAGCGGGCCCTGGAGCGGATGAGGTTTGAGCCGGCCTGGGTCGACGTGGGAGCTCACCTGCTCTTCGCCGCCAAGAACCTGGAGCGGATCGGCGACAGAGTCACCAATATCGCCGAGGAGGTCGTCTTCCTGGCTACCGGTGAAGTCGAAGACCTCAACGCCTAGCCTCTCCCTACGACGGGGCGTCATCTCGTCGCGGTCCACACATCGTGAGATCATCGACACATGAACGCCGCTGGCGAAACCCAACTGCATCTGCTGCGCCACGCGCATGCCGGGGACCCGATGAAGTGGGGCGGCCCAGACGACGTCCGGCCTCTGACAGAGAAGGGTCGCCTGCAGTCCGAGACGCTCGGCGTATTCCTGGCCCGAGCCGGCTTCCAGCCAGATGCGATCCTGAGTTCGCCCAGGATTCGAGCCCTCGAAACCGCCCGGCTGGTGGCCGCCGCGCTTGGCGTCCGAGTGGACGTCGTCGACGCGCTCGGCGAGCAACTCGACCTGGAGTCTCTGGACCGGCTGCTGCGCTCCGCCGGAGACCCTCGGCGGCCCGTGCTGGTAGGTCACGACCCGGACTTCAGCATGCTTGCGGCGGAACTCGTGGGGGTCGCGGATCTGCCGATCCGAAAGGCCACGCTCGTGCGGATCGACGTGGTGCGCCCCCTGCAGCCGGGACAGGGCGTCCTGCGCTGGCTGTTGCCACCGGACATCCTGACCGACGGCGACTGAACGGTTGACGGTCTAGCCGGCCGCGATATGCTTCGCCGGCTACCTACGCGCGCCGGGTCAGGAGGGGCGCGCCGCCCCGCGGCGCCTCCGCGGAAGGGGTTCGAGATGGCGAAGAAGCGCTCCAAGGGATCCAGCAAGGCCAAGGGCGATGCCAAGAAATCGCCCGACGCGAAGATGCAGCCAGGGATCAGGAAGCAGCTGCGTCGGCTCGAGCGCCAGCTCGCGGAAGCGGCTCGCCTGGAGGCCAAGCGGGTCCGGAAGCTCGAGCGCGCCCGACATCGACGCCAGGTAGCGGAGGCCGCTCTGGCCGACGTCCTGGCCGAGAAGCCCGAGCCGCGCGCTGCCGCTTCGAAGCCGGCTGCCAACGCTCCGGCTCCGTCGAAGCCGAAGCCAGCGGCGGCTCCGAAGGCACGCGTGCCCGCCCCGGCCAAAGCTGCTGCGTCTGCTCCGGCACGACCACGCACCTCCCGGCCAGCTGCCTCGCCACGCCGCACGGCCCCGAAGTCTCCGGCGGCGCCTGCACCGGCACCCGTGCCGACGGAGACTGACAAGCTGTAGCCGGATCGTCTGACCGCTCGTCAGGCCCCGCCGCGGACCCTCTCGTCGGGCTCCGGCTGGGCCCCTTCCGGCTGGCCCGCGACCGAGTCCTGCGGAGCCAGCGGGACGGTGAGCGCGAAAGTCGACCCCGAGCCCTCCTCGGACTCAGCCCAGATACGGCCGCCGTGCGATTCGACAACATGGCGGGCAATGGAGAGACCCAGGCCCGTGCCACCTCGGCCCCGGACGCGCGCCCGGTCGACTTTGTAGAACCGTTCGAAGATGCGGGCAAGATCCGCCCGGGGCACGCCGATGCCGGGATCGCGGACCCAGACCCTGATCTCGTTGGCTTCCTGACGCACACCGACCACGATCTCGCCGCCGTCCGGGCTGAACTTGACGGCGTTGTGGATCAGATTGACGAGAACCTGACCCAGGCGATCCTCATCGCCTCTGACCGGCGACACTCGGTCGGGCAAGTCCAGTTCAATTCGAAGGCCCTGGCGTTCGGCAAACATTCGGAGTCGCTCGGCCGTGGACCGGGCCACGCGCACCAGGTCGACGTCGTCCAGCAGCAGCTGAGCCGTGCCGCTCTCGATCCGCGACAGGTCGAGAAGCTCGTTGACCATCTGCGTCAGGTGGCCCGTCTCCACCTCGATCTTGGAGATGCGATCGCGCAATCGCGGAGAAGCCGACTCGGCGTCGCGGGCGGCGGTCTCGGCCAGCAGACTGATAGTCGTCAGCGGCGTCCGCAGCTCATGGGACAGGTTGTCGATGAACTCGGTCCGGATGCGCTGCAAGCGGCGCAGCTCCGACACGTCCTCCAGAACCAGCCACACGCCTGAGACCGGCGAGCGCCGAGCCCGCACAGTGACCGTTGCACCCGCGCTGGATCGGACGGTCACTTCGCCGTTGGCCGAACCCGACTCCATTGCGACGCGAGCGATGGCTTCGATCCGGACGTCGACGAAGGCCTCGAGCGCGGACCGTCCCACCATCGAACCAGGCCGGCGCTCGAGCATCACGTGGGCCGCGCCGTTGGCGAACTCCACGGTCAGATCGTCGCGGAGTCGGACCACTCCGGCCGTCAGCAGCTCGGTCAGATAGCCGGCATCGTGGTTCGCCTGCTCGGCATTCCAGCGCGCGTCCTCGGCGTCCTCGAGGGCCGTCCGAACCCGCTTCTCAACGTCGTCGGCATCGGTCGCGCCGGTGGCTTCCTGCAGGCGCTCGATCGTTCGGCCGCGAGACAGGGCCACGGAAAGCGCCCACCCCAGCAGGATCGCCAGAAGGACGATGAACAGAAGAGCGACTGCGTCCACGAATCGAGCATGGCACAGTGGGCCAAGTTCGTCTGCTCACCCAGGCGCGGCTGGCACGCAAGTCCAGTGGACGCTACCCTAGGCCTGTTCACAACAAGAGGCGCGCTGCGACGAAGCCGATATCGATCCGGCTCGATCAAAGTTCCGCTGCTCCTCTCGGAGGTTGGCCCGGTGCCCTCGTTTCGACTCATTCCTCGCGAAGAGCGCTTTTTCGACCTCTTCGTCGAGGACGCCGCCAACGTCCTGGACGGCGCGCGCCAGCTAGAGACGATGCTGCGCACCTTCGACAACCCGGACAAAGCGGCCAAGAAGATCCGTGAAATCGAGCACAAGGGCGACGATATCAGTCACGACATCGGACGCCGTCTGGAGGCGACCTTCGTCACGCCGTTCGACCGCGAGGAGATCCACGCCCTGATCAGCGGCCTGGACGACATCCTCGANNAAGATGTCGGTGAAGCAGGCCGCCCTGGTCGTTCAGGCCTGCGAGACGCTCCACCAGGCTCTGAGCAACTTGCGCGGCTTCAAGGATCTAGATCGCTTCATCGTCGAAGTCCATCGCATCGAGAACGAAGGCGACAAGCTGAGCCGCTCGGCGATTGCCGGCCTCTTCGATGACGGGAACAAGACGATAGAAGTCCTCAAGTGGAAGGACGTCTATTCGCTCCTCGAAGACACGATCGACAAGTGCGAGGATGTCGCGGACCTGATCGAGCGCATAGTCGTCAAGCACGCCTGATCGCCATGCGGACGGCCCAGGCCGTTGTTGGCACGTTGACGGTGAATCCAAAGTTCACAATGCTGGAACACTGCGTTAACGAAACCGGGCGACAGTCGGCGGATGACGCAGGCCCAAGACGACGTTCCCCCTGGCGCCGACGCGGGCCAGACGCCGACACCATTCTCGGTGGCACACGATCCGCCGCCCTTCGCGGGTTGGCTCGTTCTTGCCGACCCGGACGGCCCGATCGACCTCAAGCGACTCTTTCCTGACGTCGACGTCCGACTTGAGCTTACCTCCGCAAGGCTCTCTCAGGCTCTCTCCGGCTCCGAGCCCAGCCTGGTCGTCCTGATCACGCCTCCAGCGGAGCCCGGCGACCTCCAGCGCGTCGCCAGCTGGCTTGCCGGCAGCCCCGACTCGTGCGCCGTGCTGCTGAGTCCGCACCAGGCCGTGGCCATGCGGCTCCATGCCCTGGAACTGGGGTTCGATGACGCGATCGATCTCGCGTCTGATCCCATGGAAGTGGTCGGCCGACTCTCGATTGCGGGACGTCGAGGACCGGCGATTGGGCACACGCCCGACGACCGGATCGCAGTCGGCGAGGGCGTGGAGCTGGACCGCCGGGCTCGGGCAATCCGTCGCGACGGCCGATTGATCTCCCTTCGGCCTAGAGAGCTCGCCCTGCTCGAGTTCCTAGCCATGCACCCCGGTCGGGCCTTCACACGCGAGGAGTTGCTGCGCCATGTCTGGCACGAGGCGATGGGCAAGGAGCGGATGGTCGACGTCTACGTCTTCTGGCTCCGCGCCAAGATCGAGCGAGACGCGGCAAACCCACATCACCTGCTGACCGTCCGCGGCTCGGGCTATCTCTTCGACCCTCCCCGGGGCTCTTCAGGGGGCGAACACAGCGGCCTCGGGCCTACCCCAACCTTCCGCGACCTACCCGAGAACGTTAACGAACCGCCAACACCGCGTTAAACGCGCGACTTGACCATCCCCCTGCAACTCGGAACAGGTAGATCGATATAGCTGCCCAGCAAGAGGAGACACTTCGTTGATCAAGGGAACTCGGCGCTTCGGCGCACTGGCCATCGCCGCGGCGATGATCGTGACGGCGTGCAGTTCATCTGCCGCCACAACCACGGCTGCGCCCACCGCGACGCCGGCACCGGCCACCCCAACGGCCGCCATGGCATCCGTCGCCGTTTCGGTCGCCCCCGTCGCGACACCGGCGCCGACCACCAATTGCGTGACCGGTACCATCACTACCTCGGGCTCCACCGCCCTCCAGCCGCTGATCCAGGACGCCGCAACGGCGTACGCGGCGGAATGCCCAGGCGCCACGATCACCGTCAACGGCGGCGGCTCGGGCACCGGCCTCAGCCAGGTTCTGGCGGGCTCTGTCAACATCGGTGAGTCGGACGTCCTGGCCAACACCAAGCTGGCCACTCCGGACGCCAACTCGCTCGTCGACCATGTCGTCTGCCGCCAGGGCTGGATCGTCGTAACCAACCTCGACGTGACCGGCGTCACGAACCTGACCACGCAGCAGAACCAGGACATCTGGACCGGCAAGGACACCAACTGGAATCAGGTTGGCGGGCCCGACCTCCCGATTGTCCTGATCTTCCGCCCGTCCTCGTCCGGTACGCGCGCCACCTTCAAGAAGCTGGTGCTCAACGGCATGACCGAGGCGACCGGCGGCACGACCCTGACCCTCGACACCAACGGCGCGGTGACGACCGCGATCACCACGACCAAGGGCGCCGTGAGCGTCATCGGCTTCTCCTACTACAACGACCCGACCAACAAGCCGCTCCTCAACGGCCTCCAGCTCGACGGCACAGACGCCACGATCGCCAACGTCGGAAGCGGCACCTACAAGCTGGCCGCCGACGGCAACCTATACACCAAGGGTGATGCCACCGGCCTCACCGCGGCCTTCCTCCAGTACATGGTTGGTCCGGAAGTCCAGGGCACCATCATCCCTAAGGACTCCTACGGGCCGATCTCCAAGTAGGCTCGAAGCACGCTCCGGGTCCCGTGGTGACGAACGGGACCCGGAGCATTCCCGTTTCTCACGAGTGATCGCTTCGAGGCAGCGCCGATGGCTTCACTGACAAGCGCCTACCCAACATCGAAACTGCGGGCCAAGCCTGGCCTGCTCGAGCGGCTCGACCTCCCGAGACGGGTCGTTTTCGTCGCGGCAGCCTCGATGATCATCGTCGTTGCCATGCTGATGATCTTCATCGTCTGGCAGGGCACCCAGCTGTTCGTCAAGGACGGCTACTCGCTCGGGGCGATCTTCGACGCCAAGTGGGACCCTCTGGCCGACACGCCAGAATTCGGCATCCTGCCCTTCATCCTCGGAACCATCGTCGTCACGGCGGGCGCTCTTCTGATCTCGACGCCGCTGTCGGTTGGCGTGGCGCTCTTCCTTTCCGAGGTCGCGCCCAAATGGGCCAAGTCGATCGTCCAGCCCGCTCTCGAGATCTTCGTCGGCATCCCGAGCGTCGTCTGGGGCTGGCTTGGCATCACGGTCCTGGTGCCCTTCCTCGCGGACACCTTCAACGGTCCGATCGTGATTTCTCTGCCGATCGTCGGGACGGTTTTCAGCATGCCGGGTTTCCTGACCGGCTTCTCATGGCTGGCGGGTTCGCTGGTGCTATCGATCATGGTGCTGCCAACGATCACCAGCGTCTCGTACGACGCCTTCCGCGCAGTGCCCCAGGAGCTTCGGACCGGCTCTCTGGCCTTGGGCACAACACGCTGGCAGATGATCCGCCACATCCTGATCCCGTCGGCGCTCAGCGGCGTGCTCACAGCCGTAGTGCTGGGCATGACCCGTGCCGCGGGCGAGGCCCTGGCGGTCCAGATGGTCATCGGCAACTCGCCCACCCTGCCCGAGGCGATCACGCAGCCGATGACGACCCTGACATCGCAGATCACGCTCGATATGGGCAACACGGTGTTCGGCGAACCGTGGCAGGACGCGCTCTGGACAATGAGCCTGGTCCTGCTGGTCATCTCGATCACTTCGGTCGTACTTGTTCGGGTCATCAACAAGAGGAGGATGGGCTCGTGACCGCGAACGCAGGATCCATCGGCCGGAGCAGTGGCGCGAAACCAAGCCTCAACGGCAAGGCCTCTAGAGGAAGCATCCTGGCCGACCGAGCGGCGACTGTCGTCCTGTGGGGAACGGGCGCGCTGGTCCTCTTGATTCTTGGCAGCATCATCCTCCACTTCGCCATGGCAGCGTGGGGTGTGGTCTCGCTTAGCTTCATCCTCGACAACCCGAGCCAAACCACGCTGGGCGGCATCATGCCGGTCCTGTGGAACTCGATCTACATGCTGGCGTTGACGATGCTCATCGCCGTTCCGGTCGGCCTCCTGGGCGGGATCTACATGGCCGAATACGCCGGCGACAACGTCGTGACTGGCGCCATCCGGTTCGCCGAAGAGTCGATCAGTTCCGTGCCTTCGATCGTCGTCGGCCTGTTCGGCCTGATTCTCTTCGTCGACGACTTCCACTGGGGCTTCACCGCCCTGGCCGGCGCGCTCGCCCTGACCTTCTTCAACCTGCCGCTCATGACCCGCTTGTCGGAACAGGCGCTGCGCGCCGTGCCGCAAGACGAGCGGAGCGCGAGCCTGGCGCTGGGCGCCACCAAGTGGCAAACCATCAGGCACGTCGTCGTGCCGCTGGCCATACCGGGTCTGATCACCGGCGTGATCCTGACTGCCGGCCGCGTCTTCGGCGAGGCGGCCGTGCTGCTCTTCACGGCAGGCATCGGAACGCCGCCCCACTACAACTTCGCCAACCTCGACATCACCAACCCGGCCTCGCCGTGGAGCCCGTTCCGCCCCGCGACGACCCTCTCGGTCTACATCTACAAGCTCAATTCCGAAGGCCTGGGCGCATTCAAGAACCAGATCGTCGANNCAACAGCCATCTACCCAGAGCCCGTGCTCCGGCGCGTCGAAGTGACTGCGCCCCGCGCGAACGAAGATGCCGAGGCCCGTCCGGCCGAGATCAAGATCGCCACCGAACACGTCTCGATCCAGTACGGCGAGAAGGTCGCCGTGCGCGATGTCTCGCTCGCCGTCGAGGCCCGATCGATCATGGCCTTGATCGGCCCGTCCGGCAGCGGCAAGTCGACCTTCCTACGCTGCTTCAACCGGATGAACGACCTGATCCCGGGCGCCAGCGTTCAGGGCCAGGTCTGTCTCGACGACGAGAACGTGATGGATCCCGACGTGAGTGTCGTCGAATTGCGGCGTCGGGTTGGGATGGTTTTCCAGCGCCCCAACCCGTTCCCGATGTCGATCTTCGAGAACGTCGCATACGGGCCGCGGCGGCGCGGAATGAACGATCGGCGCAAGCTCGACGAACTGGTCGAGACCAGCCTCAAGCGGGCTGCGCTGTGGGACGAGGTCAAGGACGACCTGCGCCGCAAGTCTGGCCTCGCCCTCTCCGGCGGGCAGCAGCAACGGCTGTGCATCGCCCGGGTGCTGGCGACCGACCCCGAGGTGATCCTCATGGACGAGCCGGCCTCAGCGCTCGATCCAGTGTCGACCCTTCGCATCGAGGAGTTGATGCGCGAGCTGCGCGAGGCCTACACCATCGTCATCGTCACCCACAACATGCAACAGGCGGCTCGAGTGAGTGACGTCACCGCGTTCTTCACGATGGCCGAGGACCGCGCCGGTTACCTCGTCGAAGTGGGGCCCACGGGCCGCATCTTCACCCGGCCGAACGAACGCCTGACAGAGGACTACATCTCCGGGCGGTTCGGATGAGCGCCCAGCAGCACGAGGAGTCGAGCATGCAGTCCGTGGAGGACGGGGCGGGCCTCGCGCCGGCCGACAACGGCGCCGCCGCAACTTCGGTCTCCGAGGCCGCAGCGACCGAAATGGATCGGCGCGCCGACCGCATCCGGCAGAGCCTCGATACAGAGATGCGGGACGTCAAGGAAGGCGTTCTCCGCATGGGCTCCTACGTCGAGGAGCAGATCCTCGCCGCCCTCGACGCCATAATGCACCGCGACGCGGAGCTGGCCCAGAAGGTCATCGCCTCGGACGGACGGGTCAACGAAGTCCAGCGGGCGGTGTCCGGTCTGGTCGGCATGACGATCGCGACTCAGGCACCGGTCGCGCGCGATCTGCGCTTCCTGCTGGCCCTCGACAGGGTGACCTACGAGCTCGAGCGTATCGGCGACCACGCCGGCTCCGTGGCCAAGCAGGCCCGCAAGCTCGCCGGCGTGACCACCATGGTCACGTACGACGAGTTGACGCCAATGGCCACGCTGGCCGCCCGCCAGGTCCGTGATGTGGTCATGGCTCTTGTCGACATCGACGAGGCAAAGGCGCGCGAGGTCGCGACGCGGGACGACGAGATCGACCGGCTCTACCATCAGGTCTTCGACGACGTACTCGAGGAGATGCGGACCGACCCCGCCAAGGTGGATCCCGGTACGCGGATCCTCTTCGCGGCCCACTACCTGGAGCGTATCGGCGACCGCGTGACGAACATCGCCGAGGACGTGGTCTTCCTGGCGACCGGCGAGGTCGAGGACCTGAACCCCTAGCCCGTCCCGCGCACAACCCCGGAGAAGCGGCCATTGGGCGGCCGCTTCTTCATTTGGGCAAATTGCCTGATGTCCCGATCGTCTGGCGGAGCCCCCTGGTTGGAACCGTTAACGGCTGGGTAACGAATGGCTAATCGACGTACCCGAACTTGTTGGCAGTGGTCGACCCTGGGCGGGTCCGGCCGATTGACTGTCACGCCAGCACCGGGGATCTGTCATGTCTGATTCGTCAACCCGCGCTTCCGACGGCCGCTTGATCGCCGCGGGCCACGTCCTGTGGGTGGCGGAAGCCGCACTCGGTCGACTCCGCAAGACCGTTCCCAGCGGTGGCCTCGTGGACGACGGCGACGGCTTCGTCTTTCTCATCGAGGATCCGAGCGAACTCGACGAGATCGTCCTCGAGTTGAACGTGGGTGCGGCTTTCGGCTTGGCGCCGGTAGTTGGGACGCGAGGCTGTGACTTGATCGAGGCCGTCGCGGGCGCGCGCCGAGAGGGCCGCCAGAAGCTCCAGGGCGGGCCGGATCGGACGCCGAGAATGGCCGCCATCGCGACCCCGGCTGCCTTCGTGCCCACGTCCATCTCGGGTCAGGACGCACGCCAGAAGTTCCTCGACGACGACACCCTGACGACCCTCGTCTATGTGGACGAGAAGCGGCGTCCGGTCGGCGCCCTTGGGCGCGAGAGGCTTTTCCGCACGTTTAGCGGGCAGTATGGCTACGCGGTATTCGCCAACCGGCCGGTGCTCGACGTCGCCGACCCGCACCCGCGCACCATAGATGCCGACACGACCATCGTCGAAGCGGCCCTGACGGTCGCCAATCGGGACACCGATTCTCTCTTCGACGACGTCCTGGTCATCGACCCGTGTGGCCGCGTCGTGGGGCTGGTCCGCGTTCGCGACCTCCTCAGGGCGCTGACGAGCCTCGGTCTGGACAGCGTCCAGCAGCTCAATCCCCTGACCGGCCTGCCCGGCAGCGCGCGCACCGAACAGGCGCTGGCGGAGATCATCGACACTGCCGAGACGCTGGTCATCAGCCGCGTGGACGTGGTCGACTTCAAGTCATTCAACGAGCGAGCGGGGTTCGCGGCCGGGGACCGGACGATCCAGACACTCGGCCATGCCGTAGCCGGCGTGGCCAGAGGGCGGGGCGTGCGGTTCGTGGGCCACCTCGGCGGCGACGACTTTATCGTTGTCTGGAATGACGACGAAGAGGCTGTCGTCGGCGCGATCGAGATCGCCCTCGAGTTGATGATGGGCATGGAGGCCCTCGGCCCGCTGCCCGGTCGAATGTCAGGCCCGAAGCTTGCCGTTTCCACTCTGATCGTCCGTCCGAGCGAGCTTCGCGACGTTGCCACTCTGGCCAACAAGCTCGCCGAACTGAAGGAGCAGGTCAGGCATCACGGCGGCGCGGTCCACGCCCTGGCCCGCCTCGAAACGATCTCGGCGCCAGCCTGGCGTCCTCTCGACGAGGCCTTCGTCTCCGTTGCCGGCCATGTCGCGAGTCTTCTCGAGCGGTCTACGCTCTAGCCTCGCTCAGAATGCTCCCCGGCGTGTCCGCCGGGCTGTGCCGGCCTCAGCCGGCCGACTCGAGCTCCGCTTGCTCCAGCAGGTTGAGGCCGTCAGCTGCCGGCAATTCGACGTCGAGAAGCGTGGCCAGCGTCGGGCTCCAATCTTGCAGACGTGGCGATCGCTCGGCGATCGCGGTCGCGATCCTGCCAACTGCCGGATGACCGCCGCCCACGATAGCGAGCGTGCGAGTCGTGGCGACGGAGCCATGCAGGCCCGACACCGGGATCCACGGCGCCGCGAAGGTACGCCCGTGCGCCGCCAACAGGAGCAGAATGCCAGGCTCTCGCCAGCGCCAGGATTCGATGCCATCGAGGGCTGAAAGACGATTGATGGCCATGTGCGCGTCCAGGCCCGACGTCAGGCGCACCCAGGCGGCGCAACCGTCGGCGATCCAGTCGTCGACGAGCCCGGCGCATTCGAAAGACGTCGTCGGATCGATCGCCGGGAAGGGCAGGCGGCGAACCATGTCGTGGTCGGAGACGACGGCGATCAGCGTTCGGTCCCAATCGGGCGTCAGTTGGTCGAACAGTTCGCCGGCGATCGCGTCCGCAGCACGCACGCACTCCATGGTCGCAAGGGCGCTGGGGCCCAGGTCGTGGCCGAGAGTGTCGGTCTCGTTGAGGTGGACGAACAGCAGATCCAGATCTCGATCTGCCGCGGCTTCTAGGACGAAGGGCCGGATCGCGGCGTTGGTCGGGTAGCCGTGGGCATCCAGCTCGGTTCCCGGCGGGACCGCTCCGGCCGGGGGCCAGGCTCGCTCGAAATCGTCGAGCCGCAGCACCCTCTGGAGCATCTGATCGCCCATCACCGCGGCGGTCTGTAGCCCTGCATCTCGGGCCGCATGAAGAAGAGTCGGGACGAGACAGCGGTCCCAACCCGCCCAACCGGGCACCGCGCCGGGTCGTTGGGCTGTCGTCCGGACACCCGTCTTCGATTGGCTCATGCCGGTGAGAAGAGTCGTGAAGCCCGGATAGGTCGTGGACGGAAGTCCGCTCCGGCCCCCGTCGGGAGAGTAGCCGCCCTCTTGCCCGAGCCGCCACAGATTGGGCGTGTTGATCCTGCCGAAGGCATAGAACGGGAAGCCATCGAACGCGAGGAGGACGATCCGGGTCTTGTCAGACATGCTCAGCCTCGATGTACTGACTTGCACGGCGGAGCCTGGGTCACGGCAATTAACGAGGCGTTCGTGGCGCGTTAACTGTGCGGGCCCAGCCTTCATGCAGGAGCGAGGCCGACAGCGAGCGTGGCTGCTCCACAACGGAGGTTCTGCCCCAATGCCCTACGCCGACACAGTCGCGACAGTTCGCTCCTGGTCAGAAGACCGAGCGATCGCGGTCTGGACACTGTTCGCGGGCGACCTTCCGACGACCACCCAGGCTGCCCTGGCCGCGGATCTCGAGCGGGTGCGCCACGACGGCGCCGCGGTCGTGCTCGTTGTGCCCGATGCGGTGACTCCCACGCCGCTCGAGCGGCGGCAGGCGGATCTGATCGTGCGTGGGCCTCTGCCGCCTTCGCCCTTCGGCCTGCTCGTGGCTCTCGCGGCGGCCGACGTCCCGGATGTGCGCAAACTCGGCCTTCTCGGAGCCTCGCCCGAAGCCCTGCTGGCCGGCCAGCGCGCTGGTGCGGGTGCGGTCATCGGCATAGCCAGTCATGGCCACTCGAGCCGGACGGATCTCGTGGCCGGCCAACCCGACCGCATCGTCGGCCCGTCCGACTTCGCCGCCACCGATGCCTTCATGTACGGTCGAAACCGAGCCCACCGCCAGCGAGTGCTGCTGAACCCCGGGCCTGCGGTCGTCAGCGACCGCATCCACAGAGCCGTGGCCGGCCCCGACCTGTGCCATCGCGAGCCTGAGTACTCGGCGATGTTCAGACGCATCCGCGAGAAGCTCTTTCGGATCGCGGGCGTTGGCCGCGACTGGGAACTGGCTCTGATAGCGGGCTCGGGCACGGCCGCGATGGAGGCAATGACCGGAGCATCGGTTCGGGCGGGACG
>PLNK01000124.1:40010-63978 GCA_003142755.1 Chloroflexota bacterium
TTGGCCGACTCGGGCATCGACATGGTCGCCTGCACGTCGAACAAGTGCCTCCACGGCCTGCCCGGTACCGCATTCGTGCTCCTCTCTCCGGCCGGGGCCGCCCGCGCGGCGGCGGCCCCGCGCCGCTCCCTCTACCTGGACATCGCGGGCTATCTCGAGGCCCAGATGAAGGACTCGGTGCCGTTCACGCCTGCCGTGCCGGCGGTGTACGGCCTAGAAGCCGCCCTCGACGAACTCCTCGACGAGGGTCTGGAACATCGCCAGGCCGCATACCGGTCGCGAGTGGCGCTGCTGGACAAGGCCTTCGAGCGACTCGGGCTGGAGCCGGCCGTGGCGCCCGAGCACCGATCGTCCTCGGTTCGCAGCCTCCGACTTCCGGCCGGCGTCAGCTACGAGAATCTGCACGATGCCCTGAAACGAGACGGCTACGTCATCTACGCCGGCCTCGGAGACGCGGCCAGGACGACCTTCCGAGTGTGCACTCTCGGCGCCCTGGAGCTCGAGGTGCTGGCCGACTTCGTCGAGTCTCTCGATCGGGCGCTGGTGGAAGCGAAGCTTTCGAACGCCGCGACGCGGCTGGTCGAAGTCGCACCATCAGACGCCATAGCCTCGCGGGCGTCCGCATGACAGGCTCGATGGAGGCCCTCCGGTCACCGGCGTCCAACCCTGACAACAGTGCCGCCATGACCGCCCCCCAAAGAACCCGGAGGCTGCAGGCGGTCATCTTCGACTGGGCCGGGACAACGCTGGACTTCGGTTCGCTGGCGCCGGTCGCGGCCTTCGTGGAGGTATTCGCGTCCTTTGGCGTGACCATCTCAACTGCGCAGGCTCGCGGCCCGATGGGCATCTCGAAGCTGGATCACGTCCGAGCCATTGCAGCGGATCCTGAGGTGGAAGCTGCATGGCTTCGGACCCACGGGCGAGCGTGCACCGAAGACGATGTTCAGGCCATCTACCGCTCGACAGTTCCGATCCAGCAGGCCATCCTGCCGCGCTTCTGCGACCTGATCCCGGGGACGCTCGAAACCATGGTCGAGGTTCGGGCTCGAGGCTACCGGATAGGGTCGACGACCGGCTACCCCCGTTCGGTGGGCGAGATTGCCGCGAGAAGGGCCATCGAGCAGGGTTACGAGCCCGACGTGATGGTCTGCGCCGACGATGTCATCGCCGGACGCCCGGAGCCGTGGATGCTGCTCCGCGCGATGGAGGGGCTGCGGGTCTACCCGCCCCACACGATCGTCAAGGTGGGCGACACACGGGCAGACATCGAGGAGGGCCTCAACGCCGGGGCGTGGACGGTGGGCGTGACCCGGACGGGCAACTACGTGGGCCTCGGCCGCGACGACCTGGCCGCGCTCCCGACCGCCGTGACGCTCAAGATGGTCGCCGCTGCCGGTGAGACGTTGCGCGGCGCGGGCGCCCACTACTTGATCGGCTCCATAGGCGAGCTGCCGCCTGTCCTCGACGAGATCGAGATCAGGCTGGCCCTGGGCGAGAGGCCCTAGGTCGCTCGATGACCCTCGCCGAAGGCGACTCGAACGCCACGCCCAGACGGGCGGAGTGGCAGGCCCGCAACCTGGACTATGAAGCCCGCGAACTGCTCGCGCAGGACGCACGGTACTTCCTGCACCAGTCTCTCAGCACGCCCTGCCTGAACGTCGTCGACGCGGCCGATGGCGCATGGATCATGGACAGCGCCGGCCGTCGCTATCTCGACTTTCACGGCAATGCGGTCCATCAGGTTGGCTACGGCAACCCGAGAGTCGTGTCGGCCGTCGTCGAGCAACTCCACAAACTGCCCTTCTCGCCCCGCCGCTACACCAACCGACCGGCCATCGCCCTGGCCCGCAAGCTCGCCGAGCTGGCCCCGGGCGACCTATCTCGGGTTCTGTTCACCACGTCCGGCGCCACGGCCAACAGCGCGGCCATCCAGCTCGCCCGCGTGGCTACTGGACGCCACAAGACCATCTCTATGTGGGATTCCTTTCACGGTGGAACCCTCGACACGATCTCTGTCGGTGGCGAGGCGCAGTTCAGGGCCGGCATCGGGCCTCTCCTGGCGGGTACGGAACACGTCCCGCCATCCGATCCATATCGCTGCCCCTTCCGGTGCCAAGACCGGGTTGGGGCATGCGACCTGAGCTGCGCCCGCTACCTCGAGTACGTCCTCGAGAAGGAGGGCGACGTGGCCGCCGTGATCGCCGAGACAGTCCGCAACACGCCCTCGATCCCCTCGCCTGAATACTGGCAAGAGGTCCGGCGAGCCTGCGATCGCCACGGGGCGTTGCTGATCCTCGATGAGGTGCCCCACGCGCTGGGGCGCACGGGCCGCTTCTTCACCGTCGAGCACTTCGGCATCGTTCCGGACATGCTGGTGATCGGCAAAGGGCTTGGCGGCGGCATCATGCCGCTGGCAGCCCTGATCGCTCGCGACGGATTGAACGTGGCGGCGGACCGCGCTCTGGGCCACTTCACCCACGAGAAGAACCCCGTGGCCTGCGCCGCGGGGTTGGCCACGATCGCGGAGATCGAAGAGCGGGGCCTGGTCCGCCAGGCGGCAGAGTTGGGGGCATGGGCACTGGATGAGTTGCGCTTGATGCAAGCTCGCCACCCGCTGGTCGGCGACGTGCGGGGGCTCGGCTTACTGATGGGAGTGGAGCTGGTCCGCGACCGGGCCACGCGCGAACCCGCGGCGGACGAGGCCGAGGCCGTCATGTACGAGTGCCTGTCCCGTGGCCTCAGCATCAAGACGGCGATGGGCTGCGTTCTTCACCTGTCGGCGCCATTGATCGTCACCCGCGAGGAGCTGGGACTGGCCCTCGCGATCCTCGACGACAGCATCGCCGCCGTCGAGCGGAACGCGTCGCCCCAGGCCGGCCTTGCTGCCAACTGAACCCGATCCGCGCCCGGCGCGGAGCGCCCCGATGCATCTCCGAACCGAGGATTGGCTCCTGGCCGGGTTCGTTGCGCTCCCGGTGGGACGGCCAGGCGATCGAGGCCAGGCGACGCGGCGCCGTGTTTAGCTCTCGATCCCCTCAATGCTCGCACCGTGGGGGCCAGCCATCCCGTCAATGAACCAGCAGCTCGTCACGGGATCTCCACGCCTGCCGCAGGTGGACGAGTTGCCCGAACCAGAACTCGAGTTTCGGTGCAGGCCGGCTTCCGGGTCGCGCTTGATGGGGTTCCCCGACCAACTCGAGGTAGACCCGCGCGAACCAGTCGTCGCCCTCGGGGTCGATCCATTCGACATTTGGGTCTCGTCTAGAGGGGTCCTCCCTCGCGGCGGAAGCCGGCGCTGCGGCAGAGGTGGGCTCGATCGCAACATTCATCTCACGAACCTCGCTGGCCGGCTTTCAGGATCGGGAACGCCTGGACGTGGTCCGGATCGACGTGCACCCGGACCGTCTCGCCTTCCTCGATCAGGCGGGCCTGGCGGCTGGCCATGTCGCCGAAGATGGCTATCGGTCGACCGTCGTCCTCCCCGACCAGATGAAGCCGCGTGGTGGGTCCCAGGAAGATCTTCAGCTCCACGCGGGCCCGCATGCCGTCGCCTGTCTGGCCGCGCGAGATCTGGACGTCCTCGGGCCGGAAGAAGGCCAGGGCGTGGCCGTTCGATCCTTCCGGGGCGGCGATGTGGAACGAACCCGGTATCCCCACCCTGCCCTCACGGACCGCCAGCTCCACGGCGTTGCGGCTGCCCACGAATGTGGCACTGAACTGAGTCGCGGGCAGGTCGTACAGGTCGGCCGGGGCCGCGATCTGCTCGACTCTGCCGTCGTTCATGACGGCCACGCGATCGGCGATGGCCATTGCCTCCGACTGATCGTGGGTCACATAGATGGCCGTGATGCCGACTCGCTGCTGGATGCGCCTGATCTCGTCGCGAAGCCGCCCGCGAACGAGAGCGTCGAGCGCCGACAGGGGTTCGTCAAGGAGGAGGACCTCCGGATTGGGTGCCAGCGCTCGTCCGAGGGCGCAGCGCTGGGCCTGTCCGCCGCTGATCTGCTTGGGGTAGCGGTTGGCCTGCTCGGTGAGGTTCACCAGTTCGAGAAGCTCGTCGACGCGCGTCTTGACCTCGGTGCGGGGCCTGTGCCGGACTTCGAGCGGGAAGGCGATGTTCTGGCGGACGGTCATGTTGGGGAACAGCGCGTAGCTCTGGAACACCATGCCGATCGGTCGATCGCGCGTGGGCACCGCCGTGACGTCGATCGTGCCGATCTCCACGGTCCCCTTGTCGGGCAGCTCGAGCCCGGCCACGCATCGCAGAAGCGTCGTCTTACCACAACCCGACGGGCCCAGCAAGGCGAGCAGCTCGCCCTCGCAAACGTCGATCGACACATGGTCGAGGGCCTTGACGTGGCCGTACATCTTGGTGACGCCTACCAGGCTTACGCCGCTCATCGGCGGCCTCCTTCATCCGTGGCGGCGGCACCCGGCAGGAGCCGGACGGTCTGGCCGCGGTTCCAATAGACGACGACCGCCGACAGAACGAACAAGACGGCAAAGGTCAGCAGGGTCACCACGGCGAGTCGGTTGTAGGAGCCCGCGGTGTCGGTATAAGACCGGATCATCTCCGCACTCCAGAGGGGCACGGTGTCCAGGCCACGGCCGATGATCTGGGCCATCGCGAACTCGCCGAAGCTCGCCGCGAACGACAACAGTCCGCCGGTCACGAGCCCGGACGAGATGTTCGGGACCACGACTCGGCGGATGATCTGGAACGGAGAGGCGCCGCAGGCCTCCGCTGTCTCGCTGAGCCGTTCGATGCCCGCGGCCGCCATGGCGCCATCGACCGCCCAGTACACGAACGGGAAGGCGATGGCCGCGTGGCCCGCCACGAGGAGCGGGAATGTGCCCTGGAACTGGGGCGCAACGACGCCGGAGAACTGCATCAGCCCAAAGGCGATGACGACGTATGGCAGGGCAAACGGGATTGCCGCCGCTACCTCAACGACGGGGCGGATTCGGGCGTTTCGGACGCGCGACCAGTAGGCGGCCGGCACGACGACCGCGATGTCGATGAGCGCGGTGAGAGTCGCCAGCGAGATGGAAGTCGAGAATGCCGACTGGATTCGATGGTCGCTGATCGTCGCCTGCCACCATTGGAGCGTGTACCCGTCGGGCAGCACATTGGCGGTCCAGCGCGTGGAGAAGGAGTAGATCAGGACCGCCACCATCGGCACGCAGAAGTAGAACAGGGCGGCGCCGAAGAACAGATTGCGGGCCAGTCGACTCGCGCCATGATCTCGCGCCGCGGGTCGGCGGATGTTTACAGCCATCTCAAGGCCCGCCGCAGCATGGTCCGGTACAGAACCAGAGAGGTAGTCGCGAAGACCATCAGGACCACTGCCAGGATGGCCGCGCGGCCGGGCCCCAGGAGCACGTCCGACTGGAGCGCGCTACCGATCTGAAGCGTGATGAGATGCACCGCCGTTGCCCCGGATTGGCCTGCCAGGCCGTAGGCGATGCCGTAGATGCCGAGGGTCCAGGTGAAGATGAGCAACCAGCCTGCGGCCAGGAACGGAGCCAGGATCGGGCCGCCGATCCGTCGCCAGAAGACCAAACGGGTGGCCGCAGCGACCTGGGCTGCCTCCCACCAGTCCTCGCGCAAGATCGACATAGCCGGAATGGTCAGAAGGACGAAGAGGGGGATGTTGGTGTACTCGTAGGCGACGAGAAGCGCGGGCATCGATCCCTCGCGTGGCGCATCGAAGGCTATGCCGAGACCCTGCACGATGAGCGTCAGCATTCCCACGGTGCCGATGGTGGCCATGTAGGCGAACGCGAGACCGATGCCGCCGAAGTTGGCGGCCACGTTCAGGAGCCCCAGCCAGAACGCTCGCGAGCCGCGAAGCATCCGGCTGATCATCCAGGCCAGCGGCGCACCGACCACCAGCGTGATGGTCGAGCAGCCCACGGCCAGAACCAGGCTGGTGAAGATCGCGTCCTGGTTGACGTGCTGGCCGAGCACCTTGAACCACAGATCTAGTGACAGCCCCGACTCGCCCATGCCGGTGAACGACTGCCAGATCAGGACAACCACTGGAGCGATCAGGCAGGTCGAGACAAGCAACAGAAGCGGGATGGCCGGCAGCCAGGCCGCCAGCCATCCACGCATCCGAGTGAGGAGCGAAGGCGAGGCCGACCCGCCGGTGGACTCGAGTCCACCGACTTTTGCAATTGGCCGGCTCAGAGTCGCCATGTTCGATCAGCCGCCAGCGCCGACCTGGTTCTGCCAGATGTCAGCGATCTTGGTGATGTCGATCTTCGAAGTGTCGATCGTCTTGACCTGCGAGTACTGGGAGTCCGGGAGCCACAGCGTCTTGGCGCTGTCGGGCAGCTGCAGGTCACCAGTGACGTAGCGGATCGGACGGGCCCCGAACTTGGCGAAGTCGGTCTGGCCCTGGTCGGTCAGGATCCAGTCCATGAACATCTTGCCGAAGTCGGCATGGGCGGAGTCGTACTTGTTCATGATGATCGCCGAGGGGGCGTAGATCGAGCCGTCGGTCGGAATGACGACCTGGGCCTGGATGTTCTTCGCCTTCTCCTGGTTCGCCAGCGCGATCAGGTTGAAGTCGTACTTGATCTGGATCGGAACGGCGCCCTTCTCGAACTGATCCGCGTTGCCTTCGGGCACGCCGGAGATGTTGACCAGGAGCTGCTTTGCGTACGCGATGCCCTTCGTATAGTCGTCGAGGGTGCCGCCAGCGGCCAGGTTCATGGCCACGAAGGCCATCGTGGCGGTGCCCGACGAGCCCGGCTTGCCAAACCCGACGAGGCCCTTGTAGGCGGGCTTGGCGAGGTCTGCCCACGTCTGCGGAACCGGAATGCTCTTGGAAGTCAGGTAGTCGACGTTGACCACGAAGCCCGGAACGCCGACGAACGTGGCCTCCCAGCCACCGTTCTTGCCGTACAGGTATGCCGGCAGCTTGGTGGCGGCGGACGGAACGTAATCGGACAGGACACCCTTCTGTTCGGCCGCGCCGGCGAAAAGGATGCCGATGTCGGCCAGGATCGCCTTGGGGTTGTTCTTCTCGGAGTCGAAGGCCGCGATCTCCTCGGCGGAGGACATGTCCTCGCCCTGGGATCGGTCGGTGCGATTGCAGTCGAAGTTGAACTTCGCCGTGCAGAAGTCGGTGAACTCCTGGCCGTAGTTGGCCCATGAGTTCGGAGCGCCGTAGGTCTCGAATGTCTTGGCCTGGTCGGCCGCCTTGGCGCTGTCAGGTGCCGTCGCCCCTTGGACGGCCTGTGTGGCAGCCGAGGATGAGCAGCCGGCCAAGATGACCGCCATCGCCAGCGCGGCGAGGCTGGGCTTGACCCGGAGTTTGGTCACGGTCCCGATCTCCTCCCTAGTTCCAGACTGGGGTCCGGCCGCTGGTCGTGGCTCCACCCTGCCACCTGTGACCGGACTCTTCCAACCGGGATGCTCGGGCGAGGCGGTTAACGCATCCGGGGCGCCGGGGTTAACGGGATGTACCGGCGGGTTAACCCTTCACGCACGAATCGCGAACGACAGCGCCGCTCTCGACCTGATAGCCTCTCCCTGGCGGCGGCGCCTGCCATGTCTCCATCTATACGAAGAGGGCGTTCCGGCTTGTCTCAGGCCACTTTGCTAGCGCTGATCGCGATCTTCGCGCTGGCCGTCACGTTCGACTATATCAACGGCTTTCACGACACCGCCAACGCCATCGCCACGTCGGTGTCCACTCGAGCCCTAAAGCCCGAGCACGCGATCCTCCTTTCGGCCACAGCCAACTTCGTGGGGGCCCTGGTGTTCGGCACGGCCGTGGCAGGCACGATCGGCAGCGGCATCGTCCAGGACAACATGATCCTGAATAACGGCGCCACGGTGTTGATGGCGGCCCTGATGGGGGCCATCGCCTGGAACCTGATCACGTGGGCACTGGCCATCCCCAGTTCGAGCAGCCACGCTCTCATCGGTGGCCTGATCGGTGCGGCCTGGGCGGCGGCCGGCGCGAACGCGGTCCAGTGGGGCAACTTCGGGTTCAAGGTCCTCGTGCCACTCTTCAGCTCGCCACTCCTCGGCTTCGCCATCGGCTTGACCGTCATGGTGCTGCTCCTCAACTCGATCGGGTGGGCCAATCCGCGCCACGCCGTGTCTGCAGTGCGTCGGCTCCGATCGAATGAGACGCCGGCGCAAGCGTCCGCCACCGCTGCCGCCGAAGCGTCGCAGGCCACCAGCCCCCGCCGCATAAACGAACGGTTCCGGCGGTTGCAGATCCTGTCGGCCACGTACATGGCCCTCAGCCACGGCTCCAACGACGCCCAGAAAACGATGGGCATCATGACCCTTGCCCTCTTCAGCGCGGGGGCGATCCACGAGAAGACCGTACCCGTGTGGGTGATCCTCATGGCCGCGACCGCGATGTCTTTCGGGACCGCGGCCGGCGGCTGGCGGATCATGAAGACGATGGGCCAGAAGGTCGTCAAGCTCGACCCGGTCCACGGTTTCGCCGCTGAAACCACGGCCGCCTCGATCATCCTGGGCGCGTCGCACTTTGGAATGCCGGTTTCCACTACGCACGTCATATCGAGCGCGATCATGGGCGTCGGCACGAGCGACCGGGCCAGCGCCGTTCACTGGGGAGTTGCTCGGAGCATAGTCACGGCCTGGATCCTGACGATCCCGTGCTCGGCCCTGATCGCCGGATGCGCATACCTGGTGCTGCACGTGCTCTCGGGCCCGACCGGCGCCCTGCTCCACGTCTTCGGCGTCTAGAGCTTCAGCCGCCGTCGGGGCGCCTCAGGACATAGCCGACGCCACGGACCGTCTCCAGGTATACGGGCTCTGCCGGATCGGCCTCGATCTGGGCCCGCAGCCAGTGGACGTGGACATCCACGGTGCGCGTTTCGCCGGCGAAGTCGTAGCCCCAGACGTGCTCCAGCAACTGGTCCCGCGTGAAGACGTGGCCGGCGTTGCGGAGCAGGAAGGCCAGCAGCTCGAAGGCCTTCGGCTTCATGGGCAGAACCTCGCTGCCGCGAAGCAGCCGTCGCCCTGCCAGATCCACTCTCACCTGGCCGATGTCCACGGTCTCCGGTTCGGGTGACATGGCCTGCGTCTCGGAGCGGCGCAGCAAGGCCCGGATCCGGGCCAGCAGCTCGCGGAAGCTGAACGGCTTAGTGACGTAGTCGTCGGCGCCGAGCTCGAGGCCGACGACCTTGTCGACCTCCGCGCTCTTGGCGGTGAGCATGAGGATAGGCACGCCCGACTCGGCTCTGATGATCCGGCAGACCTCGGTTCCCGATATCTCCGGGAGCATCAGGTCGAGCAGTATCAGGTCGGGATGATGGCGCCGGAAGGCCTCCACCGCCTCCCTGCCGTCGGCCGCCTGGACCACCGTGAATCCCTCCTCCGCCAGACTCTCGGCCAACGTCTCGCGGAGTGTCTTTTCGTCATCGACGACCAGTATCGTTCGAGCCAACCCGAGTCCTCCTACGGAGTGGGGCCCGCCTGCGCCGCGAGCTTCTCGATCGCCCGATCCAGCCGGGCCAGGGTTCGCTCGTAGCCAAGGGCCACCATCATGTCGAAGAGCGGCGGTGTGGCTGTCCGGCCGGTGACGGCGACGCGGATGGCCATGAACAGATCGCCGGCCTTCCAGCCGCGATCCTCGACGAGTTGCCGCAGCGGCGGCTCGATCTCATCCGCTTCCCAGGCGACCCGGCCGACTTCGGCGATCGTCTGGCGGGCGGCGGTGAGAGCGGCAGCCGTCGTCGCGGCATCCCAGCGCTTCGGCACCAGGGCGGCGACATCGGGGTCCAGGTTGTCCACGAACAGGAAGCCGATCAGCTCGCCGACGGCAGCGAGGGTCGGCAGTCGCTCCTGTACGACCGGCAGCAGGGCTCGCAGCTCATCGTCTGCCGGCAGCCAGTCGATGCGGCCGGCGTCTAGCTCGGCCTGCACGAACGGTCGCAACCGATCGATCAGGTCCGTCGCGGAAAGGCGGCGGATCCACTGCCCGTTGAGCCACTCCAGGCGATCCCGGCTGAACACGGCGCCGGAGCTGTTGACGGCCGACAGCTCGAAGCGCTCGATCAGCTCGGCGCTCGACAGGACCTCCTCTTCAGTGCCGGTCGACCAGCCGAGCAGCGCCAGGTAGTTGACGAACGCCTCCGGAATGAACCCCTCGGCCCGATAGGCGGCCACGGCGGTCTGGCTCTTGCGCTTGCTCATCTTGCTCCGGTCCGCGTTGAGGATCAGCGGCAGATGGGCGAATTGCGGGATCGCCGAACCAAGCGCCTCGAACAGGAGGATGTGCTTGGGCGTGTTGGAGAGGTGGTCCTCGCCGCGGATGACGTGGCTGATGGCCATCGCCGCGTCGTCGACCGCAACCGTGAAGTGGTAGAGCGGCGTGCCATCCGAGCGGACGATCACCAGATCGCCGCCCAGGGCGCTCGTCTCGATCTCCACGTGGCCGCGGATGATGTCGTCGAAGGCTATCGTCCGGTTCGGCGGGATTCGAAAGCGCACGACGGGCAAGCGTCCCGCGGCCTCGAAGGCGACTCGCTCGGACGCGGTCAGGCGGGCGCAGTGGCCGCTGTAGCGGGGCGATTCGTGCGCCGCCTCCTGGCGCTTGCGCTCGGCATCCAGCTCTTCGGGCGTGCAGTAGCAGTAGTAGGCCTTGTCCTCGGCCAGCAGCCGCGTGGCGGCCTCCGTGTAGCGCTCGAGGCGCTGCATCTGGCGGTATGGACCATAAGTTCCGTGCTCGGTCCCACCCGCGACGCCGGGCCCCTCATCCCACCGGATCCCGAGCCAGTGGAGGCCGTTGATGATGTCGAGCTCGTAGGCCTCGGTCGAACGAGCCTGGTCGGTGTCCTCGAGCCGGAAGATGAACGTGCCGCCGGTGTGGCGCGCGAACAGGAAGTTGAACAGCGCCGTGCGCGCCGTTCCGAGGTGGAGCGGCCCGGTGGGGCTCGGCGCGATTCGGACGCGGATGTCGCTCATGCCCCTAAGTGTACGGGGCGGCGGCCTCCGCGCCCTACAGCAACTCGCCGACCGGGGCCAGTTCGAACTCCGCGACCGCGTAGCCGGCCGGCACGCCTCGGGGATCCAGGGCCGCGGGGCGCTGGTACCGACCGAGCGCCCGCAGCGCCGCGGGGTCGAGCGCCCCGACCTGCCGGAGCGTCTCCACCGATGCCGCCGAGGTGGCTCGATCGAAGCCGCCGCCGTCTTCGATCTTGAGCGCCACTCCCGAGGCGGTGGCTTGACCCTCGCCGGCCAGGACGGCGAAACCACGCAGCCCCTCCGCTCCGCCCTTGGCCAGGACGCGGCCAGGCGCGGCCTTCATCACCGACGTGTCGAGCCTGCCGCGGCTGCCCGCCACCATTTCCGGGTTGGCCATCATCGCGTCGCGGATCTGGATAAGGGCTTTGGCCAGACTCGATCGAGGATCGGACGCGGGCACGGCGGTTGGGTCCGCGAGCAGGGCGAAGGCCCGCGCCACCTCGTGGAGTGGAAAGGCATAGGTCGGCACCCCGCAGCCGTCGACCGACAGGACTAGCATCTCGGGGGTCGTGCGGAAGACGCGGGAGATGGTCGCCTCGAGCAGCCGCTGGACCGGATGGTCGGACAGCCAGTACTCCTCGAGCGGCCAGCCGTTCATCCGGCAGAGCAGCAGCATCGACGCGTGCTGACCTGAGCACATATGTCGAACCGGCCCGGGCTTCTCGCCGTCGCGAGCCAGGCGAGTCGCGGTAAGAACGTCGAGAGGCGCACCCTCCGACCCACAGCCAAGGTACTGCTGCGAGACGGTGGCCCTGCGGAAGATGGCCTGTAGCGTCCTGACGTGGAGGTCCTCGCCGGAATGCGACCCGGCCATGATGGCGAGCTCGGCGTCCGAGATGTCGAACTCCCCCACTCCGCCAGCTTCGACGAAGGCCACGATGGTGAACGGCTTGGCCGCAGACCGGAGGTTGACGAGAGTGTCCGGGTCGCCCAGAACTCGACGCACCAGACCGTCGCTGCCGACTTCGACGATCGACCCGCGATGCCGGCTCTCGGTCACGCCGCCCCGCATCTGGCGGACGAGAATGGGCGGCGTTCGGGAGGGCTCGGGGGCGTGAGCCGGAGGCCTGGGGCCACGTACGTTCTTGACGCCCGCCGACCTACCCGGGATCGGCGTCGACCTCGCCGGCGCGGGACCGACGGCCGGTCCTGCGGCCCGTGACGCGGCGTGCTTCGACGAAGCGGGCTTGGACGCCGGCGCGGGCCGCCCAGAATCGCGAGCGGGGTTCGACCCGGGGCGCGACGGCGACATCATCCCTCCGAAACGTGGCCCCGATCAGGGGCGGCCGTGTGGTTCATCCGCCAATCCGGGGAGCGCTTCGAGGATACTCCGACGGGCGCCGAGTGGTGGACTGGGGCCGGCTCAGGCACGTCTCGGCCGGCCGGGCGGGTGCCGACGCTCAGGCGTGACCCTCTGTCGTTGTCGGGTCCATCGCAGCCGGCTGGGCCGAAGATGTGTCCGTTGCGACGCCGGCCGGGGCCGTGGTAGCGAGCGCGGCCGCTGCCGCTTTCTCTGCCCGCGACGCCCGGCGCGCAGCTCGTCTCACGCCGATCGAGGAGCGAGCCCGGCGTAGGGCGGTCACGGCCGGCGACCCGAGCAGGGCTACGACCGCCACGGCCGCAAGAACGAGCTGGTCGGCCCCGAACGGACCAACGATGTGAGCATCGCGCCACGTGAACGCGGCCACGAACCTCACGATTGCCCAGAGGCCCACCACCGTCAAGTATCGTCGGCCCCCCGTGAGAGCGGCCCAGTCGCGTCGCGGCGCGAGGCCTGGCCGGACGATCGATCGCCAGCGTCGCACGCGGAACCTGAGCAGCGGCGGCAGAACGAGAACAAGGACCGCCACCGCCAGTACGAGCACGCCCTCGAGGGCCTGCGACGGCAGCGCCGGGAAGCTCGGGTTGATGCTGTTCCACGGTCCCGTCCGAACGTAGGCGGTCGCCCACGACGCGTCCGAGTAGCTGCCCTGGCCCGTCCCACCGAGGAGCATGGCCAGCTTGCCGAAACCGAGCCCCAGCAGCACGGGAACGCTGGCGACGCTCAGCCACAGTCGAACGGGTGCGGCCAACAGTCGGGCCACGGCAAGGGCGGTCAGTGTCCCCAACACGACCGCGAGTGTCAGGCTGAGGCCGCCCTGACCGGGGTCGGCCATCGCACCCGGAGTGCCGGCGTAGTAGTCGAAGTGGACCAGCGCGTACCCCAGACGCCCGCCCACGACGGCCCCGGGCACAGCCCCGAAGGCGATGAGAATCAGATCGTCACGCCTCAGTATTGGGACCGGCAAGTTCCCCGGTCCCGTCAGCCCCGCGGCGGCGGAGCGCATCCTGCCCGCGCTCAGCGCGACGAGCACGAGGACAAGGAAGATGACGCCGGCCAGGGCGAGGGTCTCCAGGCGAATGGACAGCCCGAAGACGGTGGTCGATGGATCGAAATCGAGACGGATGACGGCGGGCACGGATCGAGTTTACCGGTACCTGGCCGTCCTGGTCTGGAGTCGCCTCGAAGTGTCGTCCAGCCGACAGTTCGAGTGTCGGCCGGAAGCTCCGTCGCGGCAGTCGATCCGTGGCTTCATACATATGTCGTAGATAACCCGGTACAATCCCAGGCAATCTGCGAATCAAGTGGGGGGAGATCGCCCGATGTGCGGTTCCGGCCGCCACCGAGGGGGATCGGACGGGCGATATGCGCTGGTCCCGTAGTCCCCGGGGGGACGGGACCAGCGTCTTCAAGCTGACTGACCAGGAGAGCCCCGGCAGGACGGGACCGCCGGGGCTTTCCTATCTGCGGCTCTCCAGACTCGGACCCCGGTCAAGCCCGCGGCCGAGAATCAGGCCCGCAGTTGCCGCAGCGTCTCGACCAGGCTCCTGACAGATCCGGCTGAAGTCTGGAGTGCCTTCTGCTCGTCCGCAGTGAGGGCAACCTCGATGATGCGCTCGACACCGGCCGCTCCGAGGACGACCGGCACGCCGACGACCAGGCCGTCGATCTTGTATTCGCCGCTCAGCAACACGGCGCAAGGCAGGACGCGCTTCCGGTCGTTGAGGATCGAGTCGACCATGTGCAGCACCGACGAAGCGGGCGCGTAGAAGGCGCTCCCGGTCTTCAGCAGCGCCACCACTTCGGCGCCGCCGGTGCGGGTCCGTTCGACGAGCTCCGCGATGCGTTCGGGCTTCATCAATTCCGGCAGCGGTATGCCGCCGACCGTGGAGTAGCGGGGGATCGGCACCATTGTGTCGCCGTGGCCGCCGAGCACGAAGGCCGTCACGTCGGACGACGAGACGCCCAGGTCCTGGGCGATGAACGCTCGGAACCGGGCACTGTCCAGGACGCCGGCCATGCCCATGACCCGCTCGCGCGGGAAGCCGCTGGCCTCGAGAGCCACGTGGACCATGGCATCGAGAGGGTTCGTGACCATGACCAGGATCGAGTCGGGCGAGTAGTGAACGGCCTTCGTGACCACGTCCCGAACGATCGCGGCGTTCTTCAGAAGCAGGTCGTCGCGGCTCATGCCCGGCTGACGCGCCAGGCCGGCGGTCACGACGATGACGTCCGACTCTGTCGTGTCGGCGTAGTCGTTCGTGCCGAAGATGACCTGGTCGTGGTGCTGGAGCGGGGCGGACTCGGCAAGGTCGAGCGCCTTGCCCTGGGGCAGCCCTTCCACGACATCGATGAGGTAGACGTCGGCGACGCCCGCCTCGGCAATCCGCTGGGCCACCGTGGCTCCAACGTTGCCCGCACCGATCACGGTTACTTTGCGACGACAGACTGGCATATGGACCTCCCTCTGAGCGGGACGCCGGCGGAGGCTGCTAGGCCGGCTGACAGCGCGGATGGTAACCGGGTCGACGGCCGGGCGATCATCTGGAGCCTACCTATTCCGGTAGACGCTACGGTTGCGGCAAAGCTGCCTCAGGCGGCGGCGATCGCCCGCTTCATCCGCTCCAGTTGAGCCGCGAGTTGCGGCGGCAGCTTCGAGCCGAACCTGGCGTAGTGCCCCTCGATCGCGGCCGCCTCGTCGACCCAGGCCGCCGGATCGACCGATAGCAGGGCCGAGAGTTCGTCGTCGGAGATGGCCAGGCCGTTCGTGTCGATTGCGCCCGGCGCCGGCAGGTTCCCGATGGGAGTCGCGACGGCATCGTTCTCGCCTGAGCACCGGCCGAAGATCCACTCGATGACGCGGCTGTTNNTAGCCGCAGAACGGCAGCATGGCGAACGGATCGAAGCGCAGTTCGCCGATGGTCCCGAACGCCGCGGCAGTCATCTCGGAGCTCATGATCGAGCCGAGGAAGACGCCATGCTCCCAGTCGAAGCCTTCGCGTACGAGCGGCACCGTCGAAGCGCGGCGGCCACCGAACATGATCGCGTCGATCGGGACGCCGGCCGGATCCTCCCAGTTCGGGTCGATGGCCGGATCCTGGCAGGCAGGCGCGGTGAAGCGCGCGTTGGCGTGAGCCGCGACCCGGCCGCAGTCGGGCGTCCAGTCCCGGCCGGTCCAATCGACGAGATGAGCGGGCGGCTCCTTGTCCAGGCCCTCCCACCACACGTCGCCGTCGTCCGTGAGAGCACAGTTAGTAAAGATGCAGTTCGCGTGGAGCGTCCGAATCGCGTTGGCGTTGGTGAACATGCTCGTGCCGGGCGCCACTCCGAAGAACCCCGCCTCAGGGTTGATGGCGTACAGCCGGCCGTCCGCCCCGAACTTCATCCAGCAGATGTCGTCGCCGATCGTCTCGACCTTCCAGCCCGGGATCGTAGGTTCGAGCATGGCCAGGTTTGTCTTGCCGCAGGCCGACGGAAAGGCTCCGGCCATGTGCTTGACCCGACCGTCGGGGGCGGTGACCTTGATGATCATCATGTGCTCGGCCAGCCAGCCCTCGTCGCGAGCGATGACCGAGGCGATACGCAGGGCGTAGCACTTCTTGCCGAGCAGGGCATTGCCACCGTAGCCCGATCCATACGACCAGATCTCCCGGGTTTCCGGGTAGTGGACGATGTACCTGGCATCCGGATTGCATGGCCAGTCGACATCCTGCTCGCCTGGAGCGAGGGGCTTGCCGACGGAGTGGATGGCCGGCACGAAATCGCCCGTCTTGACTATCTCGGCCAGTGCGCTCTCGCCCATGCGGGTCATGATCCGCATGTTCACGACGACATATGGCGAGTCCGTCAGCTCGATCCCGAGCCGGCCGATCGGAGACCCCACCGGGCCCATCGAGAACGGAATGACGTACATTGTCCGACCGCGCATGGACCCCTTGAAGAGCCCGTTGAGCGTCTCGCGCATCTCGACAGGGTCGCACCAGTTGTTGGTGGGGCCGGCGTCCTCCTCCTTCTCGGAGCAGATGAATGTCCGGTCCTCGACGCGGGCGACGTCGGACGGAACTGAGCGAGCGAGGAAGCTGTTTGGTCGGAGCTCGGGGTTCAGGCGGATGAACGTGCCGGCATCGACGAGGAGCTGGCAGAGGCGGTTGTCCTCCGCCTCGGAGCCGTCGCACCAATAGACGGCGTCGGGGGTAGTCAGGGCCGCAACCTCGTTCACCCAGCGAACGACGGGATGCCCCGCAGACAGGCTCTGCGGTTGCCCTTCCACCCTTGCGCCGATCGTGGCCACGTTGTCTCCTACTGTCCCCGGGGTTGATGGCCCGCCTCACGCAGCGAAGCCACTCGAGGCTCGGGGCAGCGGGACCGGCGGGGCGACGGTTCTGTCTAGAGTTGCGTCGGTATTCGGGGATGTCCGAATTGTACGGATTGGGAAGGGTGTCGCGCAAACCGGGCTGTTGAGGGAGAGCGCCCGGAGCGGCGACGAGCCGCCCCTCGGCTGTGCGAGAGCTGCCTGCCCATAGGGGCCCCGTGCGTAGTGCGGCGGGGCCCTCGTTTGTGTCGGAGCTCAGGCGCGGCCTAGGTGGTTGGGGTGGGGTCGGCGGAGTCGGCCGGTCCGGCGGCCGTGGCGGGTTCGGCCGATTCGGCAGACTCGGAGGGTTCTGTCGGTTCGGCTGCCACCTGGGTCGCGCCACCGTCGGCGGCCGCGGGATGGCGTCGCACCCACCAGTGACGGATCAGGATGGCGACGATCGCCGCGACCGCGGCCCCTATGCCCACGAGTTGGGCCATCGGGAGTCCGAACAGAGTCCAGTCGTAGCCGGTGCCAGCGCTGTACTTGAGAATGGGGAGAGGAATGGACGTGCCGAGCAGGTTCCCCATTTGCCAGCTGTAGGCGCTCCGGAACGTCTCGAGGACGCTCCGCTCGACGCCATACCAGACGAAGTACAGCAGGCCCACGTCTCCGGCGATGAGCAGACGGCCGCGCGCGGTGAAGTGACGCCACAGGTAGAGCATCACGAAGATGCCGATCAGGCTCAGCACCGACTCATAGAAGAAGAGCGGGATGAAGTGGGCGTTGGCCGGCGTCGCCGGGCACTCGTATGGAGAGACCCGATACTGGCACTCGATGGCGATGCCCCACGGCAGATTCGTGGGCGGGCCGTACAGCTCCTGGTTCATGAAGTTGCCCCAGCGCCCCACCGCCTGCGCCACGAGAATGCACGGCGCGATGATGTCGCCCCACCGCCAGAAGTTGAGCTTGTAGTGGCGCGTCAGCCAGATGACGGCAAGCATCCCCGTGAACAAACCGCCATAGATGCCGAGGCCGCTATACGGGGGCATGAAGATCTGAGCCAGATGGTCTTTGTAATCGGGGCCCGTAGACCACTTGTCGATGACGTGATAGGCGCGGCCGCCGATCAGTGCGGCGACGGCCATGACGATCAGGCTGTCGACGATGATGTCGACCCGCTCGCCGCGCCTGCGGGCCAACTGGAATGCAAGCCAGGTCCCGGCGATGATCGCAGCTACATAGGCGATCCCGTACCAGCGGATTTCGAGCGGGCCAAAGGCAAGGGCAATTGGGTTTGGCGTGAAGTCGATCATGGTCGGCACAGTGTACCGGGCGGCGCGCTCCGTCTCCCGGCCGGGCCGTGGTCCGTATACTGACCCTGCGCCGGGTCGCAACTATCGGAAGGTGGCGTGGCCCGGGAACGTCGAGCGACCCACAAGGTTCCACTGCCCCTAGGGAAGGGCCCGATATGCCGTTCTACTTCTTCTTCGGAATCCTCGGTCTGCTGACCGGCGGACTCGTGACCTGGTTCTTCATGGCCGAGCACCCATTCGAGTCGATGGAGACTCCCGGCGGCCCGGTCGATTCTGTCGAAGCGTCTCTGCTGGCCAGGGAGATGGCCGCGGACGGTATGCCGCTCGACGAGGCAACGATCGACAAGCTCCTCGGTCTCCACGGCGCCTACGTCGACGGCAAGATCCGCGAGGCTCAGAAGGCGGCGGACGCCAGGCGGTTGGAAGCCGAACGGACGCAACAGGCCGCGGGCGCGGCGGTCGAGACGGGCGACCAGCCCGGCTGACCCGGATTCCCGGCGGGCCGAAGCTCGCCGCCCCGGTGGTCAGGCCACGGTCCCGACGTGCAGCGCCACCGCACCCAGGGCAAGCCGCTTGAACGACACGTCCCGAAGGCCCGCGCGCCGCATCGTGGCCGCGATCTCCTCGGCTGCCGGGAACCCATCGAGTGAGTGCGGCAGGTACTGGTAGGCCTTGCGGCGTCGGAAGACCGCCCCAACAACGGGCGCCATGACTCGGAAGGTGCCGCCGTAGACCCGGCCCGCCAATCGCGGACGCGGCACCGACAGCTCCAGGCAGACTACCCGTCCCCCACTCCGGACGGCCCGGGCCATCTCTCGGAACCCGTCCTCGAAGCTCGACAGGTTGCGGATCCCGAAGGCGATCGTCGCGGCGTCGAACGACCCGTCCGCCACCGGCAGGGCCAGGGCATTGCCGACACGAAACTCCACACCGACGAGTTCGCCGCACGCGAGCCGGGCCTGATCCAGCATCGCCGCCGAAAGGTCGACTCCCAGCACCCGACCATCCGGCCCGACTGCACCCGCCATCGCGGCGGTGAGCTTGCCCGTGCCGCAGGCCACATCCAGCGCGGCGCCGCCCCGTCTCAGCATGGCCGCCCGAACGGCCGCACGCCGCCACCGGCCATCCAGCCCGGCTGTCATCAGCGTGTTCATCCGGTCGTAGACCGGCGCGATCGAGTCGAACATGGAGGTGACCTGGGGCTCCGGAACGGCGTTGCCGCTGCGGCTAGACGCAGTGGTCGCCGGCTGGCCGTCGAGTCCCGTTGCCGCCCCTCCGGCCGGTGGCCGGGCTCCGGTCACTGTCCCGACTGGTTCGGGAGGGGCTCGGGCTCACGCACCAGGCTGAGCGGGCGTCGTTCGAAGGCGCTCGAGAAGACGACCTGAGTTTCGGTCGTGAACACGTGCGGGACCTGCTGGATGCGGTGCAGCACCCGCTCGAGGTGGCGCGTGTCGGTCGCCCGAACCTTCAGGAGGTAGTCCGCCTCGCCTGCGAGGTGATGGCACTCCTCGATCTCTTCGATGGCCACGAAGTCGCCGGTCATGTCGGTAGCGATCGTGCCCGGTACTTGCTTGATGAAGATGAATGCCAGCACGCTGTAGCCAAAGAGCGTGGGATCCACCAGCGCCGAGTAGCCACGGATGACGCCGCGGGCCTCGAGCTTCTTGACCCGCTCGTGGGCCGAGGGTCCGCTCATGCCTACGGCCTGCCCTACCTCCGCGTACGACTCTCGCCCGTCACGCTGCAGTAGTTCGAGGATGCGAGAGTCCGTCTCGTCGATCCGTTCGAAAGCGCCCATTTCTTCTCTCGTCCCAGGGCCGAATTGCGACGCGTCCCAACGCGCCTCGCGTGCAGCCTAGCCGATCCCCGCAGAATCGACAGAAGAGCGCCCCAGCAAGCACGGCATCACGCCGTCCGACCGAACCGCCACGCAACCAGATCGCCGGTCCGACGGCCGAGGGCGAGGCGCCGGCGAGCAGCGGAGCGAGCGCACTTGAAGGTGCGTGAGCGAGCAGCACAGCCGGCAACGAAGCCATCGGCCGGCTGACCGGCGATCTACCAGCGGTAGCCGCGGCCTTTGGCCCTGTGGCCCAGCGTCCCTGCGGCAAGATGCGCCTCGAAGCAGGTCACGCCCTTGGCGCCGACGATCGCGTCATGCTGGATGCTGGCCGGCAGGTTGAGACGCTCTCCCGGCGTCAGCACGAAGCCAAGCCGTAGCCGGTCAGGCCGAAGGTGGTCGAGCCCTCGACTGCCATCACGATCTTGTCGTAGTCGTGAGCGTGCTGCTCGAAGCGGTCGCCCGGCTCGTTCGACCAGGAAGTCAGTTACAGACCCTGCGCAAGCAGCCTTGCCTCCAGGCTCGCCCGGTCGACTGGGCTCATTTCGGCTCCGCTCCCTGGCTGGCTGTGCCGACTGATTGTGTGGCTTCGGCGTCTTTGAGCACTCGGACGGGTGATCGGCGCTGCTTTCCCGGTCCGGGCATGCTGACCTGACTTCGTTCAAGAATGATCCGATCCGACACGGGCGGCAGGTCCCGTGCCGCTTCGCGCCAGGCGGCATCCGCCGCTAGGTCGTGGGTGTCCGTTCCAGTGGCCACGACCGCGAACACGGCCAGGCCAACGACGAACCCAAGCAGACTGGCCACCTCGGTCGTGGCGTGGAGCGTGACCGTGACGAAGATCCCAAGCGGGGCTCCGACCAGAACCGCGGCGATGAGGCCCCGAACTCGCTGCAAGTGATCTCCTTACCGGTGTAGCGGTCGCGAGGGACGGGTCCGGCCGCGGCCAGCTGGCTCCATGCCAGTCAATGCCACTCCGGCAGCTCGCGCCGACGGACATCGTACCGCTACACTCCGGGCGCGCGCATCGGGCAGCGCACGCATGTCACGGACCCGCGCCCAACGGATGCCCAGCCAGGACGATGAGACCGCTCCGACATCTCTCCGCCTCCGAAGTCGCCGCCGCGATGCCGCCCCTGGGCGAGCGGCTGACTCTGGCCGAGCTGACCATGCGAGCCCTCGGGCGCGACGCCGAGATGCCGCCCAAGATAGGGGTCCATCCCAGGCAGCCGGGTTCGCTTGCGCACGCTATGCCGGCGCTCCTGCGAGGCGAGGCTCCGGACGGCTCCGAGGACCTGATCGGCGCCAAATGGATCGCGGGCTTCCCGGCGAACCCGTCCAGCGGCTTGCCGACATACCACGCCCTGGTCCTCCTCAACGATCCCCTGACGGGCGAGCCGGTCGCGGTGATGGACGCCGCCACGATCACAGCCGCGCGAACGGCCGCCATCAGTGGGGCGGCGATACGCCACTTCCTGCCTGGGGGCGTGGCGGACGCGGCGGGCGCACGAGTGGCCCTCCTGGGCGCCGGGGCCCAGGCCCGCGGACACCTGCCGGTCATCGGCCAGGTGCTGCCCGGGGCTCGAGTGCGCATCACGGACCTCGATGACGAGCGAGCATCCGGCCTCGCAGCCGAGTCCGCCGGGGTCGACGGGATCTCCTCGGCCACAGCGGTTTCGAGCGTGCGCGACGCCGTCCAGTCGGCCGACGTGGTCATCTCGGTCGTCTCGTTCGGCCCGAGCCGCCAGGCGCTCGACCCCGACTGGCTCGGCCCCCACACTCTCTTCATCGCGGTCGACTACGACATGCAGGCTCCGGCCGCGCTCGCCCGCGACGCGTTCTTCGTGGTCGACGAGCCCGACCAGTTCCTCGCCACTCGCTCCGGCCCCACGTTCGCCGGTTACCCCGATCCGGATGCCACGATCGGCGAGCTGCTGCGCGGAGAAGCGCCGCGGGCCGGCGCGGGCAGCGCCACTGGTCGAATCCTCGTCACGCACCTGGGCGTCGGCCTCGCGGACGTGGTCTTCGCCTCGGCGATCCTGGCCCGAGCCGAGCAGCTCGGTCTGGGTCGCCTCCTGCCCCGCTAGTTCGAGGCCGATTGGGCCGAGCCTGAACGTTTCGAAGACCTGCCGTGTCATACCAGTAAGCGCCATGGAGGCGCCGACGCGGAGGCCGCAGATGAGGGAGTCGGACGTGCCGGTCTTGAAGGGGCTCCGAGGGCTGCCGGACGAGCGGTCGGCAACCGCGGCCTCGACCGCCGGCGGTGACGTGTGGCGCCGCCGCCGTCTCGAGGCGTTCTCGCTCATCGACGGCTCGCGCCTTCTACAGAGTTACCGGCTGGCGACCCTTATCCTCCGGGATCGCGACGAGGCCGAGGACGCCACCCAGGAGGCCATCGCTCGAGCCTGGTCGAGCTGGGGTTCGTTGCGCGACACCAGCCGGTTCGACGCCTGGTTCGACCGCATCCTGGTCAACGTCTGTCGCAACCGGCTGCGCCACGTGAGGACGATCCACGTCGTGGCCCTCGACGACGCCTACGAGTTGCCGGCCGCCGACTCCCACGGGCCCGCGATGGCTCGGCTGGCACTCGAGCCGGCTTTCGCCCGGCTGACGGCCGATCAGCGAATCATCGTCGTGCTGCGCTTCTGGCGCGACCTGCCGATCGAGGGAATAGCCGATCGGCTCGGCCTTCCGACGGGCACGGTGAAGTCCCGTCTTCACTACGCGCTGAAGACGTTACGCAGCGCCATCGAGTCATCCGAGGAGGGGCAGCGATGAGCGGACGAGATCCCGAGACCGAGCTGGCAGTCCGCGAGTGGCTGGTCGAGGCAGCCCCGAACCATGCCCCGGCCTCGCTCCGGGAAACGCTCGAGGACATCACTTCCCAGCCTGCCGGCCGGGCGCGACCCTGGCCGGGTACCGCCGGCCGCCGGCTCCGTTTCGCCGGCCGCCTCGTCGCGGCGGCAGCAGTCCTGGCAGTCGCTGTCTCCGGTGCGTACCTCCTGGGCGGCGGTTTGACATCGCCCGGTGCGGGCACCGTGTCGCCTTCGACTGAGCCCCAACCGTCCCCCACCCGTTCAGCGGCCCCGATGACGGTGGCCGCGATCGTCCGGCCCCAGCCCACGGTCGCGCAACTCCCCGGGTCAAACTGGAAGCTCGTGGACGGCGCGCTTCCACAGATGACTTACGGTTGGTCGGGAAACTACAGCGACCCCATCTTCTCGCTCCCGGACGGCGGCTTTCTGGCATTCGTGTTGACGAAAGAAGGGGATCCGAACGCGGTCTTTAGCCAGTCGACGACGTTCAAGACGCGGGTATTCAAGTCTGGCGACGGGCTCTCATGGACCGAAGTAGCTCCACTCCCGACCGACCCGACCGACCCGACCGCGTCGGCGTATGTGGCTGGCGTGGCCGAAGCCGGCGGCCGGATCGTCGCCGTGGGCCGGGTCGCCTCAAGCCCGAATCCCTCACCGGTGCCGATGGTATGGACAACGAACGACCTCGAGACGTGGCAGGCCATCGAGTTGCCCGCAACGGCGAGCGCCAGCGCGTGGGACGTGGCTACCGGGCCGGCAGGCTTCCTCGTCCGGGGCGATTCGCCGAATGGACAGGCCTTCTGGGCGTCGTCGGACGGTTCCACATGGCACTCGGTCGCGACGTCGGGCCTGCCTGCGGACATTATCCCGGACAGCCTCTACAGCATTCCCGACGGATACGCCATCAGGGATACCGTCGATCGGGCCAGGGTCTGGACCTCGCCCGACGGTGCGGCCTGGACTGAGGCGTGGCAGGGGCCGCCGTCGTATGGCCAGGAGAGCTACTCCATCGGCCCCATCGTGCAGGTTCCGGACGGCAGCTACGTCTCCTTCGGTGCGGCGGACATCTGGGGGGAGCAAGCGGTGCCGCCCGATCTGATCGTGTGGAACAGCTCGGACCGCATCCACTGGACGGAAGCGGCCCGCGTCCAGCGACCAGGAAAGACGTGGAACTTCGGGCCCGTACCCGGTGGTTTTGTCGCCGCGGGGTTCCAGGGGCCCGACTACAGCCAGCTCGAGCTCGGCGTCTGGACTTCGGCGGATGGGCGAACCTGGCAGCTCGTCGACGGCCTGCCGTCGATCGAGACCCCCACGCCCCAGGTCATCAGCGATGGCGCCCATACAATCGTGTTCGCGATCGACCC
>PLNK01000076.1 GCA_003142755.1 Chloroflexota bacterium
GCGCCCAGGTCAAGTCGGCGATCTTGCTGGCTGGCTTGCGCGCGGAAGGGCAGACGACCGTGCGCGAGGCGGTTGCGACACGGGACCACACGGAGCGAATGCTTCGGTCCCGCGGCATCGAGGTCCGGCGTGAGCCGGCGACGAGTTCTGGAGGAGGCCCGGTGGCCTGGTCTCTGGATGGTGGCGCGCGCGTTCGACCGGTAGACGAAAGAGTTCCGGCCGATCCTTCGGCTGCCTCGTTCTGGCTGGTGGCGGGGGCGATCCACCCCGATGCCGAGCTGACCCTGCGCGCCGTCGGCGTCAACCCCACTCGCCGCGCCGCGATCGACATCCTCGTCCGCATGGGCGCTCTGATCAAGGAGACGCGGGTGGGCGGCGCGGTTGAATGGACGGGCGCGCCCGCAGGCGCGTCGGGCACCGCATCCGGCGGTGGTGGTGGCGGGGCGGTGCACGGGGAGCCTCTGGCCGACCTGACGGTCCGCTCGAGCGAACTGCGCGCCATCGACCTCGGCCCGGACGATGTGGCCGCGGCAATCGACGAGATCCCCGTCCTCTGCCTGGCCGCGACCCAGGCCCGCGGCAAGACCACGATCCGCGGCGCCGGCGAGCTCCGCAACAAGGAGTCGGACCGCATCGCGGGCATTGCCAACGGCTTGCGTGCCCTCGGAGCCCGGATTGCCGTCGATGGCGACGACATCTCTATAGAAGGACCCACTCCGCTCGTCGGGGCTCCAACTCAGACCCTCGACGATCACCGGCTGGCCATGACCTTCGCGGTGGCCGGGCTCATTGCGTCGGGTTCGACATCAATCGACCGTGCCGACAGCGCGGCCGTTTCGTACCCGACCTTCTTCACCGAACTGGAAAGGCTGCGAGCATGACCAACCGTGTCGTACTGATCGGCCATCCGGTCGCCCATTCGTTCTCGGGCGCGATGCAGCAGGCTGCCTTCGACGCGCTCGAGATCGACGCCCGCTACGAGCTGTGGGACCGCCGGCAGATCGACCTCGCGGATGCAATCGCGGAACTTCGGGGCGACGATTTCCTCGGGGCCAACGTGACCATCCCGCACAAGGAGCACGTCGTCCCGCTGGTCGACCGCCTGACCGACGACGCCCAGGCCACGGGCGCCGTGAACGTCATCTCGCGCGACGGCAAGAAGCTCGTCGGCCACAACACGGACGTGGCCGGCTTCAAGGCCGCGCTCGACAAAGTCGTCGGCCGGCAGAAGATGCCACGCCACGCCCTCGTGCTGGGTGCCGGCGGCGCGTCACGGGCAGTGGTCTCCGCCCTCATCTCCGAGGGTTTTCAGCGCATCGTCGTCTTCAATCGCCACCTCCACCGGGCCGAGGGGCTCGTTCGCCACTTCAACCGCAGTGCCTCGCACATGGACCTGCGGGCCATGCCATGGCACGAGTCGGTGCTCGAGGCGGAGCTGTCCAAGACGAAGCTCGTGGTCAACGCCACTGCCGTGGGCCTTGTGCCCGGCGAGACGCCGATCCCGGCCGAGCTGCTTCCGCCCGACATCTTCGTCGTCGACCTCATCTACAACCCACCCCTGACCCAACTCCTCAAGGATGCGGCCGCGGCCCACGACACCACGCTCGGCGGCGAGCTGATGCTCCTCCAGCAGGGCGCTCGCGCGTTCGAGCTGTGGACCGGCAAGCCGGCCCCGGTCGAGGTCATGCAGGCGGAACTCGATCGCAGCCGCGAGCAGGGGCTGCGCCAGTTCCCGGTGAGCATGGGCCNNCGACGCAGCGTCGGCCGCCGACGGCACTGCCGCCGGTCCATCCGCATAGGATCGACAGGTGGGCCGCCTTCGCTTCCTCACCGCGGGTGAATCGCACGGCCCCGCTCTGGCGGCCACGGTGGAAGGCGTCCCGGCGGGCCTGCCCCTCACCGCCGATGAGATCGCGATCGACCTGGCCCGCCGCCAGCGCGGCTATGGCCGCGGGGCGCGCAGCACGTCCATCGAGCAGGATCGGGCGGAGATTCTGGCGGGCGTCCGCCACGGCCTGACCCTCGGATCGCCGATCATGCTGCTCATTCACAACCGCGACTGGGCCAACTGGACGCGCGTCATGCAGGTCGAGCCACTCACCGACGAGCAGGCCACGGAGCTCGCGGCGATGATCGCGGCCGGCGACAAGAAGGCCACGCCGATCACGCATCTACGGGCCGGCCACGCCGATCTGGCGGGAGCGGTGAAGTACGGCTTCGGTGACGTCCGCAACGTCCTCGAGCGCGCCTCCGCCAGGGAGACCGCGGCTCGGGTCGCTGCCGGAGCGGTGGCGCGGGCACTCCTGGCGAAGCTCGGTATCGATGTATGGTCGTTCACAGCCGAAGTGGCCGGAGTGGGCATGGACCCCGCCAACGCCACTCGCTCGCGCGAGGAGACCGAGGCCAGCCCGCTCCGCTGCCCGGACCCCAACGCCGAGACGCGAATGGTCGCCCGGATCGATGAAGCCCGTGCCGCGGGCGACACCGCCGGTGGCGTGGTCGAGGTGATCGCCACCGGCGTCCCGATCGGCCTGGGCAGCCACGTCCACTGGGACCGCCGCCTGGACGCCGCGCTGGCCGGTGCGGTCATGAGCATTCCGATCGTGAAGGGCGTCGAGTTCGGGCTGGGGTTCGAGCAGACGCGGCGTTTCGGCTCGGCCGTGATGGACGTGATCGAGGGCCGCAACGCCGCCGGCGAGTGGGGCCGGACCACGAACAATTCGGGCGGCCTGGAGGGCGGCATCTCCAACGGCCAGCCCATCGTCATCAGGGCCGCGGTCAAGCCGATCTCGACGCTCCCCCGTCCCCTGCCCTCGGCCGACCTCGTCACGGGTCAGCCCGTCGAGAAGGGCCACTACGAGCGCAGCGACATCTGCGTCGTGCCGGCGACGGGCGTCGTGGCCGAGGCCATGGTCTGTCTGGCCCTCGCCGATGCGGCGCTCGAGAAGTTCGGCGGCGATTCGCTGGCCGAGACGCTCGACAACCTGGCCCGATATCTCGAGTGGAGCGCGCTCGGCCCCGCTCCGAGCCCGATCGCCGGCGTCGCCGGACCGAGCGGCGCGGCTCCGGCCGAGAGCGAGTAGAGAGTGGACCTGGTCCTGGTCGGCCTGCCATGCTCCGGCAAGACCGTCGTCGGGCGGCGACTCGCGGGTCGACACAACGCCACTTTCGTGGATCTGGACGAGCTGATCGAGCGCCAGGTCGGCAAGCACGTGCCCGCAATCTTCGCCGATGAGGGCGAGGCCGGCTTCCGCCGCCACGAGCTCGAAGCCGTTCGCTCGCTCGGCCCGGCGGATCCGGATCCCGAGTTGCGCCGCGTCATCGCCACCGGCGGCGGCGCGGTCATCGACCCCCGCAACCGCTGGCTGCTCTACCGGGGCCGCTTCCCGGTGTGGCTCGACAGCGCGCCCGAGGTCCTGGCCGGGCGGCTCAACCGCAGCGCCAATGTGCGCCCGCTCGTCGCCGGCCGCGACGCGGCGGCGACGCTCCGCAAGCTCGCCGCGGAGAGGCGACGCTTCTACGCCCCGGCTCTTCAGCTCAGTGGCGCGGCTAACGTCGACGCCATCCTGCGGACCATCGAGGGGCGCCTCGGCGATCGCACCGGCACGGCCGCCACGGTGCTCCGGGCCGAGACCGCCATCGGGCGCGTGGAGATCGGCTCGGGGATCGCTGCCTCGGCCGTTGGCTCGGCCCTGAGGCGCGGCGAGGCGCGCAGAGCCATCCTGCTGGCCGAGCCACGAACCTGGGACGTCGCCGGAGCCGGCATCGCGGACGCGCTCTCCGCCGACGGCTGGCANNGGAGACGCTCGTCGCCATCGGCGGCGGCGCGCTCACGGACGCGGCGGGCTTTGTCGCGGCCACGTACCTGCGGGGCGTGGCGGTCGTCCACGTTCCGACCACGCTCGTCGGCCAGATCGACGCCGCGTTGGGCGGCAAGACCGCCGTAGACATCCCCGAGGGCAAGAACCTGGTGGGCGCCTTCCACCAGCCCGCGGCCTTCATCGCCGACGTGTCGTTCAACGCCACTCTCCCGGCCCGGCAGCGCCGCGCGGCACTCGGCGAGGTCGTCAAGATGGCCGTTCTCGGGGACGAGCGACTGCTCGAGCTCGTCGAGGAAGAGGGTGCGGCCTTTGCGCGTGGCGACTCGCGGCCCATCGAATCCGGGGCCGTGGCCGAGATGGTCGAGCGCTGCGTCTGGGCCAAGGTCGAAGTCGTCACCGCCGACGCCCGCGAGGCGAACCTGCGCATGATCCTCAACCTGGGCCATACGATCGGCCACGGCATCGAGGCGGCGGCGGGCTACAAGGCGATCCTCCATGGTGAGGCGGTCGCGTACGGTCTGCGGGGCGCATTCGCGATCGCTCGAGCGCTCGGCATCACCACCGCCGATCGCGCCCAACGGGTGAACACGCTCCTGGACCGACTCGGATTGGCCGTGGCGCGGCCGCAGGTCTCGCTCGACTCGGTCGGGCAGCACATGGCGACCGACAAGAAGCACTCATTCGGTCGGCTCAGCTGGGTCCTGCCAACCGAGACCGGCGTCGTCATTCGGTCGGACGTGCCGCCCGAGGCGGTCGCCCAGGGTCTGGCGGCAGCTCTTCGGATGGCGGAGGCAGGTGTTCGATGACTCGTGTGCTCGTCCTCAACGGTCCCAACCTGAACCTGCTGGGCACGCGCGAGCCCGAAATCTACGGTCACACGACGCTCGACGACATCGAGGCGGGCCTGCGCCGGCGAGCTGGTGAGCTCGGTCTGGAGATCGACTTCTACCAGTCGAACCACGAAGGCGCCCTCATCGACCGGCTGCACGTCCGCGACTTCGACTGGGCGATCGTCAACGCCGGCGGCCTGACTCACACCAGCGTCTCCCTCCGGGACGCGCTCAAGGGCATCGGTCGGCCGTTCGTGGAGGTCCACCTCTCCGATCCCGGCGAACGCGAGCCCTTCCGCCACGTCAACTACCTCCACGACATCGCCGCCGAGCGGGTCGTTGGCCGCGGCGCCGCCGGCTACACGCTGGCCCTGGAGATGATCGCCGGACGGACCAAGCCCCGGAACAAGCCGGGAAGCGACAAGGGAGAGGCCCGGTGACGGACGACCTCGACGCCCTTCGAGCCGAAATCGACGCCCTCGACCGCGAGATCGTCGGCCTGCTCAACCGTCGGGCCCGACTCGGGCTGGCGGCCGGCAAGGCCAAGACGCGCAGTGGCCGCCCGATAACCGATTCCGAGCGCGAGCGCGAGGTTCTGGTCCGCATCGCGATGGCCAACGAAGGTCCCCTTCCGCAGGACGCCCTACTGGCGCTTTATCGCAGTCTCATCGAGACTATCAAGCGACTCGAGGAGATCGAGAAGTCCGGCCCGAAACCCGCCTAGCACCGAGGCAAACTATCGATGGACGCGGCAGATCGACAACCTGAACGAAAGAGGGCACGCCGCTATCCGATAGAAGCGCTGCTCGCGCTCTTCGTCGGCGCGGCGCTTCTGGCTCTCGCCGGCAAGTTGCTCCCTCGCGGCCTATCGCGACTTGCCCGGCGCGGGCGCGGAGGCGCCGAGGGGCGACCGAAGCAGGGCTGATCGAGCCGGCTGCGGCTCCCGACCGACTCCACCGAGTCGCGGTCCTGCTCGCCGCGCAAATTCGGGCCTCGGCCACGTAAGGAAAGCGGTCGATCCTTCCGACTCCTCCGACGGATGAAAACTTACCGTGTCGCCGAGAGGAATCCCATTCCGGTCTTAGCGCACGTGGGGGCGTCACTGCGGTCGGCTCGAACGCAACTGGCCCGCCTCGTGCAGCGGCTGGATCCTTTCGTGCTGCTCGTGCTGGTCTGGACGGCCGGATGCCTGGCGTTGGCACTCGGACCTGGCCAGCCGGATGGTCACTTCTGGGTCGCCAACGTCTGGTCGATCCCGGCCGGCATCGTGTTTGCCATGACCTGCCGTCGGCTCGGCCACGACAAGAGGCTCGCCGACTTCGACGAAGAGCCCTGGCGAGCGCTCATGTGGGCCGGCGTGCTCTGGTCCTTCAGTGACGTCGCGGGGCTGCTCGCCCGTGCCCCTGTGCACTTGATCCCGTCTGGGTTCCTCGGTTTCATCGACTTGCTCCCCCCGATCCTTCTGGTCGTGGCGGCCCTTCTGTTCCGACCTGCCGATTCCTCGTCGAGACCTGCCGGCCAGTACCTACTCGACAATCTTGCGGTCGTCATGGTGGCGACGCTATCGATCTGGTTCTTCATCCTCGACACCCTGCCCCCGCCTGCCGGCTGGGAGCTACCGGCACGTGGAGTGGTTGGCGTGGCCTCGGTTGCCGGCATCGCCGTCCTGGCTCGAATCGCACTCCGTCCTACTGTGGGCCTCTCACCGATCGCGTCTACGCTCATGGTCGCTGGCGGAGCTCTGGCCGTCTTCGGCTGGGTGGCCACCGTGGGCGTGTGGCCGGCCAGCAAGCAGCTCGTGACCATCGGCGAAATCACCTTCGCCCTCTTCCGCGGCGCGATGATGCTTGGGACTCGGTTGGAGCTGAGAGATCGAAGCGAGAACTACGACCTGGCGCACGATCACGCTCAAGGCCCGCTCTTCTTCGTATGCGTCGGCGTCGGGCTGGCGCCTCTGGCGTTCCTCGTCACGGACCTCGGGACGCACTACCTGCTCGCCGTGGTCAGCTGCCTCGCCCTCAGCGGGCTGGTGGTGATTCGCCAGTACTACGTTGTGGGAGAGGCGGTTCAAGCCGACAAGGCCCGGCGCAAGACCGAAGCTCGGTTCGGCTGGCTGGTCATGAACTCATCGGACTTGATCATGGCCGTGGATGCCAGAGGCACGATCGACTACGTCAGCCCATCGGTGGAACGGCTCCTCAGATGTTCCATCGGCAAGCTGCTGGGGAGCCCACTCACCGACCTGGCCCACCCCGACGATGTCGATGCCCTGCACCGACTCGTGACCAGTGCCATGGCCGCTCCCGGCCGTCGAATCAGCGGCGAGTGGCGGCTTCGCCAGGGCGATGGCACCTGGCTGCCGGTCGAAACGGTGGCCAGCTGCGGAGCCGGCGACATCGAGACTCTCGGCGTCGTACTCAACACGCGCGACCTGCAGGAGCGCAAGGCGCTCGAACAGAAGCTGACGTTCCAGGCCTTCCACGATCCGCTCACCCGACTGGCCAACCGGAGCCTCTTCCGCGAGCGCGTGGAGCACGCCCTGGACCGCCGTCGAGGCGGAGACATGGCCGTGCTCTTCATCGACCTCGACAACTTCAAGACGATCAATGACAGCCTGGGCCACGCCGCGGGAGACCACGTCCTGGTCGAGACGGCCCATCGGCTGCGGTCGTCTCTCCGGACCGAAGACACCGCGGCCCGCCTCGGCGGCGACGAATTCGCGGTCCTGCTCGAAGACGCCGACGTGACCGCCGCCGCCCGAGTCGCGGAGCGGATCAGGGTCGGGCTGGGCATTCCGTTCTGGGTTCTCGGCCAGGAGGTCTACATCAGCGCCAGCATCGGCATCGCCATCCGCGAGAACGGCGACGCCGCCGGTGAGTTGCTGCGCAACGCCGACGTGGCCATGTACACGGCCAAGACGAAGGGCAAGGCCCGGTTCGAGATATTCGAGCCCGCAATGCACGACGCGGTCATGGCCCGCCTCGGCCTGGAAGCCGAGCTCCGCCGGGCCATCGATCGCGAGGAGTTCGTGGTCCACTACCAGCCGATCGTCAAGCTCGAGACCGGCGAGGTCATGGGCGCCGAGGCACTCGTCCGCTGGATGCACCCCACCAAGGGCCTGATTCCGCCGCTCGACTTCATACCGCTGGCCGAGGAGACGGGGCTGATCGTGCCGCTCGGCAGCTGGGTGCTGCGCCAGGCCTGCCGCCAGCTGGCGGAATGGCAGCGCCTGCGCGGCGGCGGCGAGCCGTTCGTGATGAGCGTCAACCTCTCGTCGCGCCAGCTGGTACGCGACGTCATCGCCGACGAAGTCGCGGCCGCGGTCGACGATTCCGGCATCCGGGCGAGCTGGCTCGTTCTCGAGGTGACCGAGACCGTCCTCATGGCCGACCCGGTGGCGGCCGCGAGGGCGTTGGGCAACATTCGGGATCTGGGCGTGCGCGTCGCCCTCGACGACTTCGGCTCGGGCTACTCGTCCTTGAGCCATCTCCGCCGCTTCCCGATCGACATCGTCAAGATCGACAAGTCCTTCGTCGACGACGTCACCCACGGCGGTGCCGAATCGGCCATCGCGCGCGGCATCATCGAGCTCGGCCGGGCCATGCAGATCCAGACGGTGGCCGAGGGCATCGAGGCCGACGACCAGGCCGAAGTGCTGCGGACCCTCGGCTGCGAGCTGGGCCAGGGCTTCTTCTTCGCCAGGCCGCTGCTGCCCGAAGCGTGGGCGGACCTGCTGCGAGCCGACCTCGCGGAAGGCGGCGCTGACGGGGCAGTGGGTCATGGGGCCGCGGCAGCCGGCAAGCCTGGTGCGAGTCGGGGCGCGGCACGGGCAGCCCGGGCGGTCCGCAAGCCCGGACCCACGAGCGCGCCGACGAATGCGCCGGCGACCGGCCATCGCGCGGGCGATGTCGTGGACGAGGGTACCGCTACCGCCGCCAAACGACGGAGCCGCCGGGCAGCCTGAGGACCGCGGCGCGGCTGCGGCGCGTGGTCACGCCGATCTTCGCGACAATCACCGTGTGACTCGCGCGCGGCGCTGAAGGCTCGCGCGGTGCCAAACGAGATCGCAAATGTGCTCCCCAAGCCGGCTCAAGGGGCCGCGCAGGTTGCCGTCTCGGCTGCGTTCCATTCGGGACCCTGGGATACGCCGATCTTGCCCTGGCTCGAGGAGTTCGGGCAGCAAACAAGTCACCCCTCGAATGTCGCGGAAACAGCCGGCTGGAACTCCCTGGCGTAGTGCGGCCTCGGGCTTGGACGGCGGGCATCGCCGTCGCATACTTGGGCCACGAATCCTCGAGCCTTGCTGCAATCTTCGAACTGGGGACCTAACTCCATGGCGACCCAATGGCTACGTTGCCCGGTAACCGACGCTGAGGGATATCAATGCGTCCGGTTCATTTCTCATCAAGGCCGCCACCAGTGGCAACGTTGTCCGTGGACTGACCCGCAGGGGTACCCCTGCTTCCTGCCGCCCAGGCATCCAGGCAGCCACGAGCTGGCCTGGTTCGCCAAGCCGACTACCGCGGGAGCGACCCACACCGTCCGATACGAGGGAGATCAGGAATCGGCGGCGACCCAGGCCGACGAGGACGCGCAGGAACTCGCCTTCCACCACTGGTTCCCCGCCTCTCAGACCTATGTCGCCGGAACTCGGGGCAGGGGCGCGAAGGTGCTGGCCGTCCTCAGGGCGCCGAAGCCCGCCGACGAACTCGTCGTGGTCTACGAATACAGGCCGGAGACTCCAACCCCGGAACGCTAGCGGGCAGGACCACCTCGCCGTCGAGATGTCCGAGCGCCAGGGCGGGGCCGGGCGTCAGCCGTTGAGGGGCTGCGTCACCACAACGGGGCCCTGGGCGGTTGAGGCGTTGCGGGCCGGAATCTGCGGTAGAGGCGATAGAGCGCGAACAGCACGAGCAGTCCCAGGCCGACCGGGATCCCCACGATGACCAGCCACACGCCCAACGAAGCGAGACCCTGGCCCACCTTGACCAGTGTCGCCGTGGCGTCGTCGATGCTGCCGTTGATGGTCCAGTCGCTCGTTGCGCTCGTGATCTCGGTCTTCGGGTTCGCCTCGAACTGCACGGTCAGCGTGCTGAAAGCCGCCTGGTCGCCCAACGTGTTGCGCTGCGCCTGGAGCTCCTCGATCTGCCCCTGGACCGTGGTGAGCTGGGTCTGAACCGCCAGGGTGTCGGCGATCGTGGTGGCCTTGGCCATGATGGCGAGCAGCGCCTGCTCGGTGGCGCGCAGGTTGGACAGGCGCGCGTCCATGTCTACTGCAGATGCGGTGACATCCTGGGTCTGGATCTGCTCATTGAGGATCTTCAGCGTGCCGCCGCCATCGGCGTGATGGATCGAATCCAGCGTCGCGTCCCACTTGGCCACCGGAATTCGATACGTGATCGAGATGTCCAGCGTGTCGGAATCACCCGAGCGCGACGAGCCCGATAGGTACCCGCCGGCCGCCGCGACGATGCCATTGGCCTCGGCCACGGAAGCCTCCGGCTTGGAGACCTGCATGTCCAATTGCCCGGTCTTGATGATCAGCGTCTGGGCAGTTATAAGGGCTGAGCCCGCATCGGTCCCGGCGGCCGCAGCAGTGGCGGCCGGGGCGATGTCCTTGCCGCCGCCGTCACCTGCGTTGTACGTAGCGGCAGCGGCGGGCGCGAACGGGGCCCCAGCGGACGTGGCACTGGAGCAAGCGGCCAAGCTCAGGCCGAGAAGAACGACCAGCGGGAGAACGGCCAGGCTTCTGTTCGAGAACTTCATCGGAACCCCTCCTCGGTGCGGACTGCGACCAATATACGTCGTCAACGCCCTGACGCTATACATTCGATTCTGGTGCCCTCAAAGGTTCAGTGTGGTCGGGACGCCAGCGGTCAGGGCTTTGGGACCTCGATCATGGCCGCAGCGAATGCCTTGGTCTCGGCCTCGGTGAGCTCGACAGTGTGGATCGGGTACTCATGCGTCGAGCCGAAGCTGGCGTCGATCGCCACGAAGGGCGGCTTCGGGATGCGCACCCAGAGTTCCGCCGCCAGGTTGCCGATCCAGGTCATGAATTTGGCCAGTGTGCCGTCGTGGCGGTGACTGGGGGCCTCAATTCCCGCGACAGTCGCCGCATGACTCGGTTGCGGCCGCGGAGGGCTCAACTCACACGATGGGCGTGGGTCTGGCGATCCCGAAAGGCCTTCGCCCGTCGTGGGAAGGGTCGTCGCCGCGGTGATGGGTCTTGCGAGGCCGTCGGACAGCCGGATCGAGCCGGTGTCATTGGCGGAGAGGCGCGAGCGAGTCACCCCGGGAATGTCGCGGGAATCTCGAGGCCCACGCGAGCCGAGGCGGGGACACTACCTGGCCGTCGCGGCTCGCAACTGCGCCACGAGCGCGCCCAGGGCCGTGACATCGCGGCCATCCGGGCCGAGGGCATCGACGAGGGCCGAGGCGACGATCACGCCGTCGGCGCCGGCCGCTACCAGCATCTGGACGTGGTCGGGGGTGCTGACGCCGAAACCTACCGCTACGGGGACGGGCGAATCGGACTTCGCGGCGGCAACCAGGCCGGCGACCGAAGGCGGGAGCGACGTGCGGGCGCCGGTTACGCCGACCAGCGACACGCAATAGAGGAAGCCACCGGAGCGGCGGGCGACTTCGACTCGGCGGGCGGGAGTGGTGGTTGGGGCGATGAGGTACACGACGGCCAGGCCGACCTCGCGAGCTACCGACTCGAAGCCGACGCCCTCGTCGGGGGTCAGGTCGGCGACGATCACGCCGCTGGCGCCGGCTTCGGCGAGGCGCGCGGCCACTACCCGGCCGTCGCCTCCGCCGATGATCTGATTGGCGTAGCACATCGGCACGAGCGGGACGTCGGGGCGGGCCGACGAGATGGCCGCGATCAGCGTCACGGAGCGATCGAGCGTGGCCCCGGCCCTGATCGCGGCCGTGGTCGCTCGCTGAAGAGTGGCTCCGTCGGCGAGAGGGTCGGAGTAGGGCAAGCCCACTTCGAGCAGGTCCGCGCCCGCATCGGCGGCCGCCAGTGCGGCGGCGAGCGAGGTGTCGTGATCGGGATAGCCGGCCACCACGTACGGGATGAGAGCGGCCCTGCCGTCGGCGGCGGCACGGGCGAAGGCGGCCGCGATGCGCCGGGCGCCGGGCGTGTCGGCGGTGCCACTCCCCTCGCGAGGGGAAGGCGCGGCCGTGCCGGTTGGGGTTGGCACGGCCGCACCATGAGGGGCGGCGATCGATCGGTGAGCGGTCATCGACCGACCTCCTTGAGTCCGAGAGCGGCGAGGTCTTTGTCGCCACGGCCCGAAAGGCCGAGGACGATGACGGTCTCGCGCGGGAGGGGTTGGGTGGCGGCCACTCTCTGGCGGGCGGCCGCGACGGGAGCGTCGCCGGCCACTCTCTGGCGGGCGGCCGCGGCGTCGCGGGCGAGCCGAGCGATGACGTCGGGCAGGGCCGCTACGGCGTGGGCCGATTCCACTGCCGCGAGGATGCCCTCGGTCCGGGCGACCTGACGGACTGCCGCCACGGCCTCCGAGTCGGTCGCGGACGAAACCACGAGCCGACCCGCGGCCATGAGCGCGGCGAGCTGCGGGCCGATCCCCGGGTAGTCGAGCCCGGCCGAGATCGAAACGGCTTCGATGACCTGGCCGTCGGCGTCCTGGAGCATGTAGGAGCGGGAGCCGTGCAGGATGCCCGGCGTTCCCCCCAGCAGGGCGGCGGCGTGATGACCGGTCGACAAGCCCTCACCCGCCGCCTCCGCTACGGCGAGCCGAACACTCGGCTCGCCGATGAATCGGTTGAGCAGGCCGAGGGCGTTGGAGCCGCCGCCGACGCAAGCGATTGCCAGGTCGGGCAGTCGTCCTTCCGTCTCTTCGAGCTGGGCGGCCGCTTCGTCTCCGATGACACGCTGGAAGTCGCGCACCAGCATCGGGTAGGGATGCGGTCCCATGGTCGAGCCCAGACAGTAGTGCGAGGTCTCGACGTTGGTGACCCAGTCGCGCAGCGCCTCGCTGACCGCGTCTTTGAGCGTGCCCGACCCGCCGTAGACCGGGCGGACTTCGGCGCCCAGCGCCTCCATTCGCAGCACGTTGGGCGCCTGGCGGTGGATGTCCTCGATGCCCATGTGGACGACGCACGGGATCTCGAGCAGGGCGCAAGCGGTGGCGGTCGCGACGCCGTGCATGCCGGCGCCGGTTTCGGCGATGACCCGGGTCTTGCCGAGGCGGCGGCTTAGCAGAACCTGGCCCATGGCGTTGTTGAGCTTGTGGGCGCCGGTGTGGTTGAGGTCCTCGCGCTTGAGGTAGAGCCGAATTCTGTCGGGCAGAAACGCGGACGCGCCGCGCCCGTCGGCGGCGGCGACCCCGGCCGCGCCGCTCCCCTCCCCGCCCGACTCGACCAGCCGCCGCGCCGCCTCGAGCATCTCGGCCCCGAGTCGATCGGCCCGATAGATCGGCGTCGGACGGCCGCCGTAGTGGAACTGCAGCTCGCGCAACTCGGCCCAGAACCGCGGGTCGTGGCGAGTTTCGGTCCACGCGGCCTCGAGCTGGTCTAGCGCGGCAACGAGGGTCTCGGGAACGTAGCGGCCGCCGAAGTCGCGGTCGATCCCCCACCGACCCGCGGCGTCGGGATCGAGCAGAGCCTCCGGGACGGGGGTCGGACGCGGCCGAATGTGGGGCCGGTCGAAGCGCGCGGCCCGGGCCCGCTTGGCGAACAGCGCCACTCGCAGCGCGTCCTTGCGCGGCCTCGAACCCACGGCGGAAGTGGCGCGGGCCGTCGCAGACGCGGCCTGAGGCGTGGCCGCGGGTCGGCGCATCTCCACGCCCGACGCCACGTCGACGCCGACCGCGGGCACGGCCAGCACGGCCTCGGCCACGTTCGCCGCGTCCAGGCCGCCGGCGAGGACGATCGGGATCTCGCGGGCGACGGCGGCCGCTATCTGGCGGGCGACCTGCCGGCCGGTCCCTCCGGGGAACGGGCCTCCGGCGGTGTCGAGAATGAGCCTTTGGGTGCCCGCGGCGAGATACGACAAGCCTGCCGAGACCGCCGCAGCGGCGATCTGACCGGCACTCGCCTCACCACTTGCGGTCGGCTCCTGGCCGACCGCAAGTGAGGCGGGCAGGTGCAGCACCTTCCAAACTGGGCGCCGAATTCCACCTATCGCAGAAACGGGCTCGTCGCCCGAAAGCTGGATCGCGTCGGGGTCGAAGGCGGAGATGGCGGCGTCGATGACCGCGGCCGGAGCATCGGCGAAGACGGCCACGATACGGGGCCGCTCACTTGCCGGCGACGCCCCGCGCGCCAGAGTGGCGAGGTGCGTGGCCTCGGCCAGTGTCAGTGCCCGCGGCGTGCCCGGCACCAGGTTCAGCCCGATGGCATCGGCCCCGGCCCGCAACGCGGCGAAGACCCCGTCCGAGTCGACGACGCCGCAAATCTTCACGAGTGGCTGCCGCGCTTCCGCAGCCACGTCGTGTGGCACGGAACCCGCGGCAACGAACGCCCGGGCCGCCGACGCCGGCTCGGCCGAGCGCATCAGCGCCTCACCGATGAGGGCGGCGTCAACCCCGACCGCCCGCCAGCCGACGAGCGTTCGGGGCTCCGAGACGCCCGACTCGCCTACCACCAGCCGGTCGTCCGGCACAAGCCGTCGCAATCGCAGGCAGTTGTCCGGGTCGACGGTGAGCGTACGCAGGTTGCGGTTGTTGAGGCCGATGACGCGGGCCTCGGTGGCCAGAGCGGCTTCGAGCTCGCGCTCGTCGTGGGCCTCGACGAGCGACTCGAGACCCAGCTCGCGGGCCAGCTCGACGAAACGGGCCAGCTTCTTGCCGGGCAGGATGGCGGCGATGAGCAGGACCAGGTCGGCGCCGGCGGAACGCAGCAAGGGCAGCTGGCGCTCGTCGACGACGAACTCTTTGGCGAGGACCGGCAGCGTGACCGCGGCCCGGACCGCCCGCAGATCGGCCAC
>PLNK01000175.1 GCA_003142755.1 Chloroflexota bacterium
GAGGTTCGTACAGGGCGACCTTCACAAGAGCGGGATTGCGTCGCGCTGCCTCGAGGGTGGCGATGGCGCCGGAGCTCAGGCCGAAGATACGCGTCGCGCCGGTGTCGGCCCCGAGCGCAAGGAGATCCGCGGCCTCGCGGGCGATTCCGTAGTTCTCCCCGTGTGGACCGCTGCGGCCACGCCCGCGTCGATCGGGCACGATCAGCTCGAGCTCGTCGGCGAGCGCGGCGGCCAGCTTCATCAGGTTCTGGGACGCGCCCATGCCCCCGTGGACGAGGATCACCGTCGGCCCGGACCCGAGCCTCCGGAACTCGATGGGCGTGCCATCCGCCGAAACCACCGAACCGCGATCTGCAGCGACCATGCGTTGCTCCTAGTGACAACCAGAATGCGGTATTGAAGCAGTGGCCAGACCGCTCGCCCCGACCAATCAGGTAGGTTCGGACTACCCGGGCAATGATCGCCGGCATGCCCGCGTCAGGGTACGGCCGATCCTGCAACGACTGCGACGTGGACCGGCAGGGATGGCCATCCGGCGTCCGTCGTCAGCAGCAGGGAAGCGCCCAGCTCAACCGCCGTGGCTACGACGAGCGCATCCGGCAGCCTCAACTTCGTTCCGTGCTGGGCCCTCAAACTCGCCGCGGTTGCAGCAATCTCCCGAGTGGCTGGCTCGACTCGAGCCGGAAGAGCCGCGAGAAACTCGTCTACCTTCGCGGGCGCGTTCGCACCCTGCCGGAATGGCCCGACGAGTACTTCGGCGTAGGCGGAGGCTGGGATGGCCAACTCGTCGCCCCGACTCCGAGCGCGCGACAGCGCCTCCCTGGCCGCCACATGGTGGGCATCGCCCGAATCGAGAATCGCGATAATGATGCCGGCGTCAAGGATCGTCAGCGCCATTCGCGGCGCAGTTCGTCGAGGTGGCCCGGGCCGAAGGCACCCGTCAAGGCGCCGGCAAATCGATCGACCGGATCCTCCTCACGGATCAGGATCAACTCACCTGGTCGGCCGGCCTCGGCCCGGAGGCGATCGCCCACTTTGAGNNTGATTCTTGGCGCTCACCCTGGTGTACCCTCGGCGGCGAGCGGTCTTTACTCGTGCACTCATGAGTAAAGCTTACGTCCACGAGGTCTCTTCGGCAAGATCGACTCCGGAACGTAGCCGTGCTGCATCAAGTCGTTTACCACCACTCTGACCGCCTCCATGCCACCACGTCTAGGAGGACGCGCTTCCAATAAACGGCACCGACTGGTCTATGCAGGGCGAATGCGAAACACGGGAGCTGCGTTGCGATCCTGGCGAACGCCGCCGGCGGAGCGTGGCGGTCGACCGGAACGAACGAACGAGCGGCGGACCGAACGGAATTGGGGTCGGACGAAGCCGCACCCAGACACCGCCGACAGCGCCGATCTACGGCCGCAACGTGCCGAAGAAGACCTGCCAGGCCAGGAGCGACTTGGCGATCAGGCTGAAGAGCATGTAGGCGCGCTCGCCGTAGAGGTAGTCGCGCCAGCGGCCGACTTTGCGGTACTGCAGAACCAGGTTGATCGCGAAGACGTTGAAGCTGATGAACAGCGTCACGAAGATCGCAATCACGAAGCCGGGTATGGGCGCCGAGTTGGGCTCCGTCGCCGAAATCAGGATCGTGACGAAGATCACGAGCCACGGGACGGCCCCGGCGACGCAGCCGAAGATGTAGTGCAGCCACTGCGGTCGCTCGCGGCCCTCGTTGGCGATCTCCATGCTCCAGCCGAACATGATCATGGCCGCGTTCACGCCGAAGATGGCGATCAGCGTGCCCGCTTCCTGGACGCCCGCCAGGGACGCGATCACGACGATCATCACGCTAGAGCTGAACGAGTACTCGATCCAGCGGATCGGGTTCTGGCCGCGAGCCAGATGGGCCTCGTACCAGCCACGTGCCGGGAAGGCCATCGTGAAGTGAGCAATGGCGCTCATGAGGAAGAACAGGGCCACGGCCGGCCCGATCGGCATGTCCCACAGGTGGCGCTGGGCGGTGACGAGGTGACTCGTCGCCGCATCGAAATGCAGATAGGTGCCGACGACCGGCGAAGTGACCACCGGGTTCTTCGCGAAGGAGAGAGCGAGGATCGCGGCGAACTGCACGAAATGGAGCACGGCCAGAACGGCGTTCCAGCGGAACAGGCCGAGGGAGCGATCGGCGGGGATAGCGGATGCGACAGTTGCGGGCATATGTACCTCCGAAGCGGCTGAGCGGGTGGCGGTCGTCGTCCAACGCTAGATGTAGCCGAGGCGGCGGAGCGGCGAGATCGAACTCATGCCTGGCGGTGAGGTCGCGATGCCGAGCGAATGATGTCGATCCATGCCGTTCCTCACTTGTTTGGATACTCCAGTTCGAGAGATCTGCCAGTTCAGATTGGGCGTGGTCCAGACGTGTCGCCCGTCAGCTTCGTCCCGCGCCACGGAGAGGAGCGTGCGGCCGTGGTGGGGCCGCCCGATATACTCGACCCCACACGGCGGCCCATCCACAGCCGCCATGGTGGGAGGCGGGGGTGGTGGACACGGAACTGCTGGCGCGGATCGCTACCGGCGACCAGCACGCCATCGAGATCCTGCACGAGCGTTTCGCGCCGCGCATGTACCTCGTGGCCATGCGCGTGACCCGGTCCGAGCGGCTTTCCCAGGAAGCGGTACAGGACGCCTTCATGGCCGTGTGGCAGGACCCGGGCAGGTTCGACCCCGCACGTGGAACGCTTGGGCCGTGGATGTTCACGCTGGCCCGCTACAAGGCAATCGACGCCGTGCGCCGCGAGGCCGCGGCCAAACGCCACACCGCCGAAGTAGACCTCGAGCTTTACGAGGCCCCGGACAATGTTCACGACGAGGTCTGGCGGCGGATTCGTCGCGAGCGACTGAACGACGCAATACGGCGCCTACCCAAGGATCAGCGGCGGGCGCTCAGCCTTGCCTTGATCCAGGGCCTAACCCACGTAGAGGTCGCGCAGCGCGAGAGGATCCCGCTCGGAACGGCGAAGACACGCATCCGGACGGCATTGTTTCGGCTTCGAGCGGCGCTGGAGACGGATCCCTCGGAAGGCGAGTCGCCGGGCGATGGCGGCGAGTCGCGCGGCGTCCCCGGCACGGCAGATCGCAGGCGAGCGTCGGAAAGCCCGTGCGGTCGAACGCAATCCTGGTCGGTTCGATGCGCAATCCGGCTTGGCTCGATCATCGAACAGGCATTGAGAACAGCGCGGTTCGTGACGGCACCCTTCGATGCCGAGCCCACGGCGGCGGCAGGAGGATCCCGATAGTGAATGACTCGCCGATGCCGGAGCTCCCCCAGGTTCCGGGCCAGGTGGCGCCGGACGGAAACATCGCGGCGCCCGAGTTTCTGGCCTCCCTCCTGGCCGACGGCAACGACGACATGGCAGCCTGGGTCATTAGCCAGGCCCTGTCCGAACGCCCCCGTGTGGAGGTCTACGACGAGGTTGTGCGACCCGCGATGGAACTGGTGGGAACTCGCTGGCAGGAAGGCCAGTGGTCGATATCGGTGGAGCACCTGGCCAGCGTGGCGCTCAACCAGGCACTGTCGCGCGTCAGGCCACCCGAGAAGCCCGAGTGGCGCATCGGACCCACGGCCGTGCTCGCGGCGCCAGAGATGGAACAGCATGTCGCGGGCCTCGCATGCCTGGCCCAGGTTCTGGCGGACGATGGCTGGCATGTCGAGAACCTCGGGGCGAACGTCCCCGCGGACGATCTGGTGAGCTTCATCTCGGCCCGTGACGTGGACCTCGTGGCCCTGTCCATCGGAACGGCCGATCGGCTGGAAACGCTTCGCCGGGCGGTCGACGCAATCAGGGCCCAGGGCGGGGGCGTCGCCGAGCTGCCGCTGATGGTCGGCGGGCGCGGCGTTGCCGCCATCGCGGAACTCGCGGGAGCAAGTCTGGTCTGCCACTCACTGGCCGACGCGCAGCAGTTCGCCCGCTCGCTGAGCCTGGGCCCAGGGGACGTCGATCGCAGCTGACCGGCGCCAAAAGCCGTCCGGCGGTCAGGCCTCGAGGCCGCGCTTCTCGCGCACCCGACGACGCTGCCGAAGGTGGCCCCGACCGATTACGACGCGGTGCGCCTGACGTCAGCCGGTATTCACGCACCCGCCTATCCGCGGTCAAGAAGAAGATCAGTTGATGTACACCATCTGGGTTGCCGTCGCTGTCGGTCGCCCGGCGAGCGTGCAGGTGGCCGTGACCGTATAGGCACCCGCCGGCCAATTGTCGCCCCAGGTCGTCAGGATGATCGAATTCACCTGGGGGGCAGTGCCAGGGACCGTCTGGGACCGGGGCGCGCCAGCCCTATGCGGATTCGACGACAGCGTGCACCGCGCGCCGCCCAACCCGTCGATGATGAAGGTGAAGTTCGTCCCTTGCGGAACCGAATAGGTCGCCGTGTTGCTGCTTTTGGTCGACCCTGCGGGTTCGAAGACAACGAAGTTGACTGCAGGCGTGGGCGTGGGCGTGGGTGGCGAGGTCGGGACAGGCGTGGGCATAGGCGTGGGTGGCGAGGTCGGGACCGGCGTGGGCATGGGCGTGGGTGGCGAGGTCGGGACCGGCGTGGGCGTGGGC
>PLNK01000050.1:0-2799 GCA_003142755.1 Chloroflexota bacterium
TCGCCATGCGGCAGTGTCAGCCGGCCGACTCGAGCCCGCGTGGAGCCATCCGCGGGCGGAGGCACCTCGACGTCGAAACGGGCGGGCGACACCCGCTCGGAAGCGGCGCCTTCTGGGTCGCTGAGTATCACCGGACCGGTTGGTCCGTGTCGGGCGAGTCATTCCACAAGGGAGGCTGGTCCGCGTCGCCCCGCCGTGCCGGAGGAACCTCGAAGCCGAGGCGCGCGAGGTGGGCCCGAGCGCCGTCCGTGGCGATCCGGCCCTGGGGCGTCCGGTCGAGGAAGCCGAGCCGCAGCAGGAATGGCTCGTAGACGTCCTCCACGGTTTCGGGCTCCTCGGCCAGTACGGCGGCCAGCGCTTGAACGCCAACCGGCCCGCTGCCGAATTTCTGCACGATTGCGGCCAGGAGCTTGCGGTCCGTGCCGTCCAGACCCTCGTCGTCGATCTCGAGCGCGGCCAGGGCCCTGGCGGCAACGGCGGCATCCACGTGGCCGTCGCCGTTGATCTGGGCGTAGTCGCGGACGCGCCGCAGGAGCCGGTTCACGACACGTGGCGTGCCGCGGCCGCGCTGGGCGATGGCCGTTGCGCCGTCAGAACTCAGCTCCACGCCGAGCAACCTGGCGGAGCGCACCACGATCGCGGTCAGGTCCGCCACGTCGTAGAAGTCGAGGCGATACGTGGCCCCGAAGCGATCACGCAAGGGGCTGGAGATGCGGCCGGCCCGCGTGGTGGCGCCGACGATCGTGAAGGGCTTCAAGCTCAGCCGCAGGCTGCGCGCCGATGGCCCTTTGCCGATCATGACGTCGAGGGCGTAGTCCTCCATCGCCGGGTAGAGAATCTCCTCGACCGCCCGATTGAGGCGATGGATCTCGTCGATGAACAGCACGTCGCGCTCGTCGAGCGACGTCAGGATCGCCGCCAGGTCCCCTGCCCGCTCGATGGCCGGGCCGCTGGCATAGCGGATGTTGGCGCCGAGCTCTCGGGCGATGATCGTGGCAAGCGTCGTCTTGCCCAGGCCTGGCGGGCCGTGGAGCAGGACATGGTCCGCGGCGTCCCCTCTCTGGCGGGCGGCGCCGAGCAGGATCGACAGGTTGGCCTTTAGCTCGCGCTGGCCGATGTATTCGTCGAGCGTTTTGGGCCGCAGCGTCCGATCGACGGCGACCTCTACCTCGTCCGCCACGTTCGGCGCGAGGATTCGCGAGATGTCAGTCATCGGCGTCTCGCTCATATACGGATCATACCAGACCGAACGGGTGTTCTACTCGCCGCTCGTGCGGCTTCAGCCTCGAACCAGCGTCCTCAGGGCCGCCTTGACGCGATCCTCCAGACCGGCCCCGACGGACGCGTCCGAGAGCGCATCCCGGGACGCCTGTCGTGCTTCGCCGGTCGAGTAGCCGAGGGCCAGCAAGGCGGCAATGACCTCGGACTCGCCGCCCGCGGGACCGCCGCCGACTGCAGCTCCCGCGGCGACGCCCGCGGCCGCGACCTTCTCCTTGAGCTCCAGAACGACGCGTGCGGCCAGCTTCTTGCCCACGCCCGGCACGGCGGTGAGCAGCGCCAGATCGTCCGACAGGATCGCCAGCTGCAGATCGCCCACGGCCCGCGAGCCCACGATCCCGAGGGCCACCTTCGGCCCCACGCCCGTCACGGTCAGGAGGAGCCCGAAGAACCCCAGTTCCTCGGGCGTGCGGAAACCGTAGAGCGCCTGGAGATCCTCGCGGACCACGTGGTGGGTGAAGAGCTTGAACTGCTCCCCCACTCTGGCCGCTGTCAGCACCGACGGCGCCGCGAAGACGCGATAGCCCACGCCGCCAACTTCGAGGATGAGCGAGTCGGCGAATACGGCGCTGACCGTGCCGCTCAGTGACGCGATCAAGGCTTGACCCTCCCAGGCTGGTTCTTCCGGCTCATTGGCACGGCCACTGCTATAGAACTCCAGGCGCCCACGCAGGCTCTTCAACTCGCCCTTCGGGAACATTGTGACTACGTTCGACCGGTTTGGCGGTTCCGGTCGAGACCTTCGGCTCGAGTGGCCGGCCGGAAAGCCTCCATAAGAGTGCTGCGGGCAATCAACTGGAGAAACGCGCTTCTGTCGCCGGCGGGCGCGGCTCGCGCCCCTCCACGTCTCCCAGGATCCGGAACTACGACCCCGTCTTCGATTCTGACTTGCGGGTGCTGTGGCCCGCCGGGCCGACGCCGAGCTTCTCGCGGCGCAGGGCCTCGCGAACTGCCTTCTCGTACGGCGTGATCCCGGTCGGAGCGGGCGTCAGGGCCGATCGATCGAGCGCACCAACAGGGATCCGGCTCACGGAGCGCTCACGGTTGGCCACGCAAATCGCGATAGCCAGGGCATCGGCCGCGTCGTCGGGTTCGGGCAACTCCGGCAGCCCAAGGATCGCCTGAACCATCCGCTGGACCTGGGCCTTGGTCGACGAACCGTGCCCCGCGGTGGCCACCTTGACCTCGTTCGGCGTGGCTTCGCGGATCTCCAGGTCGTGGAGCGCGGCCGCCAGCAGAATCACGCCTCGGGCCTGGCCGACGGCGAATGCGGTCTGGACGTTCTTGGTGAAGAAGAGCCGCTCTACACCGACCAGAGTCGGGGCGTGCAGTTCGATCAGGTCCGTCAGCGAGAGGTAGATCGACTCGAGCCGATCCGGGAGGGGCATGCTGGCGGGTGTCGTGATCACGCCGTAGTCGATCGCCCGCATCCGAGGGCCGGTCCGTTCGATGAGTCCGTAGCCGAGCATCGCGGTTCCCGGGTCAATACCCAGGATAATCACGAGCCAACCTCCGGGAGGA